>JAAVGE010000017.1 GCA_014800385.1 Bacteroidales bacterium | reverse complement strand
CTCTACCAGCTGAGCTAGCGAATCGGGTGGGAGGGATGTGTTGTTTTATGGTCTTTTCTGTTGACCTTTTGTGATCCGCCTGGGGCTCGAACCCAGGACCCCAACATTAAAAGTGTTGTGCTCTACCAGCTGAGCTAGCGAATCTCCTTGGTGCTTTCTAAGGGGTTATCCCCGAAAAGCGATGCAAAGTTAGTGGTTATTTTTGGATTGTGCAAGTTTTTATAGCATTTTTTTGTTTTTCTCGTTTTTAAGAAACTGTTTAGATTCAAATACTCTCTAAGACTCATTAACTGAATATCCCCGTTTAAATTTTGCGTTGACGGGTCAGTTCAATGGCTTCTTTGCCTGAAATGCTGTCTATGCAGATTCGAACGATACAGACCGTTTTTAAGAACTTTTCAATCTCATCTTTCGGGTCAACTCCAGGACTATATTTGTCACACAGTAGTTGCAATGCTTTAAGACGAACAGTCTCATCTTCAACTATTTCAGCCTTACCGAATAGGATTACACTGCGAAAATATGATGTAAATTCGTCAGGAACAACATCGTCTTTTTCAACAATGCACATTGAGCACTTGGTGTTGCGGAGGATGCTGTCTATTTTATGACCCTGACGGGCGCAGTGGACATATATTGCCGTCCCATCATATACATAGTTAACCGGTACGGCGTAAGGATAATTGTCGTCTCCGCTTACCGCCCACACGGCGTATTTCCCAATTGTTAATATTCGTTGTAATTCAGTGTCAGGTAATTCCTGCTTGAATCGTCTCATTTTTCTTTCCATGTCAGCCCAGTACTTTTAGTCCGATTATTGAGAGAATCAGAGTTGTTATGAAAAAGATTCTCCAGAATGTGGCAGGTTCGTTAAAAAACAGTATGCCGACCAAGACCGCACCCACTGCTCCGATACCTGTCCAAACCGGATAGACAGTACCGATGGGAAGCCTCTCGGCTGCTTTTGTCATTAAAAACATGCTGAGTCCTAAAGCAGATAGAAAACCAATCCACCACAAAACCAATTCCTGACCGGTAGCGGTCTTAGTCTTGCCGAGACAGAATGTAAATCCTACTTCCATAAGCCCGGCGATAACCAGAATAATCCAAGACATAGATTTGATCTAACCTTTTTGAGGGCTGCAGAAATACCCGGCGTCTCCTTCTAAGGCAGTGCAAAGTTAGCAATTTTTTCAATATTGGTGGCATTCGCACATAAATTCAAACAGTTTCTAAGAGATGGGTAATTCCTTGTTGGAACAGCGATGTCCAAAGTCATCAACGAGTGATGTGACCGTTTATTTCTTTAGAGATTTGTAGTAATAATCATCCTCCGGTGTTAATCTGAATTTTCCATCGGCCGGCATACACCAAAAGTCGGTAACTTCCTTGACATGAATCGGTAAATGATATTTTGTGTTTAGCCTTTGATGCACAATACGTCGGAAGCGCTTGTTAGCCTGACGTTTTCCGGCCTTATTTGAACGGCCGGCAATCCACACGACGGGGTGCTTCTTTCTGCTTCGTGACATAGGTTGTTTGATGTTGTGGAATTAGGTGTTCATTACTGTTTTGAATGGTCGGTATTTTCATAATGTTGGTTCATTTTTGAGATTATTTTAGCAATTTCATCACGTAGAGTTTGTGGTGACAGCACTTCAAGTTGCTCGCGGTGTAAAAGCAACTCCTGGATGAAATCGAATGATGGTCTTAACCGAAGCGAGAAATCGGTATATTCAGCAGTTGAGTCTAACTCCCGTTGGCTATGGTGCATTGGAAGCGATCGTAGATAGCCGGGCAGTTCTGCGTATGTACGAATGACGATGTTTTCAACCTTGCCGCCTGTGCCTGCAACAATTCCAAAAACATCACGGAAATAGTCTGCCGGAACGAAATCTTTAGGGTAGACAAATTCAGATTCTGTGACGATCAGACTTTTTACTCTGTCGAGTGAAAAAATTCGTTTTCTATCATTCCCTACTTCGCAAAGCACATACCATCTCCTTTTGAAAAGTTTGACACAAAGAGGACTTACCTTTCCGGTGAATGTCACACTTACAAAATTCCGGTACTCAAGTTCAATCTGACAATTATTCTGAAGGGCCTGAAGTATTGGTCCAAGCCATTCACGCCCCGAAGGTATCTCCTCCAAAAGAATTTTATCGGATATAGAAGCGTTGCCAAGGAGTAGTTCTCCAAGGGAGAAACTATCGAGTGCCCATTTAGTCAGCGAATTTTCTTCGATTGCTTCCGGATTAGATATGCGGTATAGATTCAAGCCACGACCACGACGACATTCTATATCAATGCCGAAATGACGGGCAACAGCCTGACAATGGTTGTAGAAAGTGCGTTTTGACAACTCCGACCCATTGTCGTTAACAGAAGATTTACTCCACCGACCGGCAATCTCATCAAAAGTCATCTCACCGCCACGCTTCAAAGTGTCAATAAGCCAAAGATAACGTTTTAAAAGTAGTTCAACCATTGATAATATCTGTTACGATTCCTTTAATTGTGAACAGATTTAGATTGTCATCCATAGGGAACCAAGCAGCATTAGAGAACACGGATTGGAATTTCTCATAGTCTTGTTCGTGATATTCATCAAAGAAACCATAAGTATTTTCTTGATCAAATTCAGACACATTATTCAGATGTTCATAATCCACTTTCGGATTTAGCAGAACTTTCTTTTGATTCCGAATACCCAATGCAACGGTTGCACTTTGCCCGACAGCGATTATCCATTCGGGATTATGTTTTTTAACTTCATCAGGGATAAATTTTCCAATGTCTTTACCAAATAGCATTTCATTGTTATAAAAAGTACCCAAATCGGCACATTCAGCCTCAACAAAGACTTCGGTCATCATAAAATCGTTTTGCTCGTCAAGCGTCGGGTTCTTGATCGAAAATGGCTTAAGAAATACAAGTGTCTTATTCTTCATAATTTTTATTCTTTTGAATTATGCTGCAAAGTTAAGACTTTAATCGGCAATACGATTTCCGATTAAAAATATTTTCAAAAAAGAGCGAAAGAAATATAACTTCGCTCTTGATGCATATAGTTTTCATGTGATTAAATCGAAGAGAGTTTACTTTTTACCAAAGTATCTATTCAGTTAGCATATAATTCTGCTTTTTCGTTTATACTTGTTTTACCCTTCAAACTGAAATAATCTTTTATCTTATGACCTGCTGTTCCACTGAAGTGAGGAAGATATGCGGATAAACGAGGATCATCACCTAATAACTCTCGACAACACCTATCAGCGCTATGTCCAAGTGTAACGATCAACTTAGGATCAATAATTCTAATTTCCTCAAGGAGGATATTACGATATATTTCCATTTTTTCCGGAGTTGTATATTTATCAGATTCAGCATGGCTATAGATAAAATATTTTCTACAGTCAGTCAGATAAACGTTATACCCTCTTTTAATCAATGCTTGAACAAGCAACCACATACGTTTCCCTCCATTTCCTTTCTCACGATGATGAGCATCTTGCAATCCGAATGGAGACGAAACCACGGCATCCGTACAGAGAAAAGTTTCATCATATTTTTCGGTATGATATGTTGTATTTCCCTTATCACCATACCATTCTGCATTTCGAAGAGGGTCCTGGGTTACAATCATTATGAACGGAGACTCGGGAGATTGATAGAACCATGTCGGTAAATCCAATCCTATTGCACCACGCCCTTGTTCTTTTGTACGAGCCGTGAGGTCAATAAAATCTGGATGACTAATAGGAATAGGCACGGCTGTGGTGTCCCAATAGTAATCTTTTCGTCCCTTTGGAATAAAAGGTTCAAGACCTTTACTAAATTCCCATTCTTTTTTGTCACCAGTTACAAAATCTTTAGGGTATCTATAGAAATTGTTACGCATATCATCGTAGCGACGTTCAATCTTCGACAATTGTTCTATCCCTAAAAGATTGTCAGCAATTAAATTATGGATTTTGTGAGAAATATCTTTATTCTCACAAAATCCAAAGTTTTCATTCTTCATAAAAAGAATCTTAAAATTAAAGTCTTCTAATTAAGAGTCCGTTTTCTCTTCTTAATTCTGATTTGCCTTTGTTTGTCGTAACCAGAATATCTTTACCGGAAAATACAGCATTAACAGCATCGCTACTTACAATAGTTCTGAGTAAAAGTCCGTTGTCTCTACGAAGTTCAACTTTACCTTTATCAGTAGTTACGAGAATTAATGAACCATCAGCATTAATGCATGCATTGATTGCACCACTGCTTACAATAGTTCTGAGTAAAAGTCCGTTGTCTTTGCGAAGTTCAACTTTACCATTTTTTACTTGTACGATATTCATGATAATTATTTTTTGTTTTTGCCTACTCTATATGGTTTTCGGCTGCCCCGAATTAAATTCTTATTATGGACGCTTTTGCGGTCGCATGAAAAAAGGCGCGACTCCCTTTTCACTTATCTGCTTTAGTCGGCTCTGGTAAACCGTGAGTTCAAATAAGAGGAAAGCGGTCAGCGCCCTGAACGGGTACAACCTGCCTTTCGACTTATTACGCGGAACTCAAAAGTGAAATTTACCAGATTTTACTAAAGCCGTGTAATTAGTCAATGCTAATTGCTATGTCGTGAGTCTATCGAAAATCGATTATACTCTGCTACAAAGGTAACGATTTATTTTAAAACTCACAATATGCCGGCGCTTTCCTTTGACAAAATTAGACCATTAAGAAGAAACATCCTTTCCGAATAATGAAATTCTTATATAATTCAGTTGTTACATTTAATCATTCGTATGCGGTATGCGCTCTATTAAGTCTTATTTTTACTGATTTCATAGGCTGAAGGAGACAACAGAGAATGTTAAAATCTTGATATTGCTTTGATAAGGGGGAGATTATCTTTACTTTTGCAGTGGACTTAGGTTGTCTGTTTTGTTAAGATTCAGCCTGGTTTCGGCAAAACAACCGACCATCTCGACAGACAGAAAAAAGAAGACATTTTCGATTCATCAAGAGTATATTAATTATGGAACACGAACACAACCACACGCACGACCATCATGGTCATCACCATCATACATTTACCCGGGTCAGCAAGGTACTGATTTGGGGTATCGTACTTAATCTGCTGTATGTTTTAATAGAGGGTGGGGTAGGCGTCTATGCCCACTCGATGGGACTCGTTTCCGATGCCGGGCATAATCTCAGCGATGTTTTCAGTCTGTTGCTGACATTGGTGGGAATAAAGTTGGCGCTTGCACATGCAAACAAACGGTTTACATACGGTTATCAGAAGGCAACCATACTCATCTCCCTTCTAAACGCGATCATTTTGCTTGTAGCCGTGGGGGTAATTATTGTAGAGAGTATCCGCAAGTTCACTCATCCCGAACCTATTGACGGTGACATAGTGAGTTGGACAGCAGGTATAGGTATCGTTATCAACGGAGTGACTGCATGGCTTCTGATGAAGGATCAGAAAGAGGATCTAAATGTTCGCGGAGCATTCCTGCACATGGCTGCCGATACTTTGGTGTCAGTAGGAGTTGTGATTGCCGGTATCATTATAACATTTACCGACTGGGTCTTGATTGACCCTATCATCTCACTTCTTATAGCCATTCTGATTCTTGTCTCCACCTGGAATATGCTGAAAGAGACTCTCAGACTTTCAATAGACGGTGTACCTGAGGGTATTGATATAGATAACCTAAAGAGCGAGATAGAGAATATCCCTCACGTAAGGTCAATCCACCATCTGCACGTGTGGGCACTGAGTACGACAATTAACGCCATGACTATACATGTTCTCATTGATAGCCGCGACAATGAGGATGAGGTGAAACAACTGATTAAGACCTGTGCGAAGGAGAGTGGAATTACTCACCCCACAATTGAGTTTGAAACCACCCCATGCGGATGGGAAAATACTTATGGAAAATGATTACGAAAATTATGAGAGTGTGAAAAATCATGTTTCTTTGATAAAGAAGAAATATTGACTAACTTTGCACGGTAAAAGCGAAAACAATCATGATGCTTTCGTGTACAGATTCATTTTGTACCTCCTATTTGCCGTAAAGACTTATATAAGTCTTTTAGGTAATGGCTATCATTTTTTCGTCAAATTATAGATTTAACACTCATATCCTCCTAAGTCATGGCAAAGAACAAATCCAAGAATAAAAGCAAAGGACAAAAGCCCGTTATTTCCCCTTATCGGTTCATGCGAGAAAAAGCGCGAACCTTACCCATTGGTAAATGCTATATCACCCCACCTGATTGGAAGGAATCAGGAATGCCAACCGTCACAGTTACACGAGTGCGACCAAATGGCAATCTTGTTGTGGCTTCGTTCCTTGTAGACACGTTTTGTCTTGGAGTCAAAGATGCCATGTATAATGAAAAAATGACTCCGTATGATTTTGAAAATTATCTTGACAGATTTAAACAAAAAATGGGACTTGAGGAAATCAGTTACAATGAGGCCCACAACTTAATTTATGGTGCGATGGCATTTGCTGAAGAAGGAGGTGTTAAGCCGGCAAAAGAATTTGATCCCGCAGGATATATTTTGGAAGAGGATACAGATGACATACCGTTGATTGAATTCGATTTCGGTAAAAATGGCAAACACTATCTTGTTGTTAGTCCCGACGAAAGAGAGATGCTGTATTGCAATGTACTGAAGAAAAATCTTGGTGATAATTTTGAATATATCATGCCTTATAACGAATATGATGACGTTTACAATGAATATGACGATGAGTATGGAGATGACGATGAAGATGAAGATGATGACACTGAAGATTCTTTTTCCGAATTCAACCCCGAAGTCTTAAATAAAATTTATGAAGGGCTGGACAAGTGGATAGAGGCTAATGAACGTTATCCCAGAGAAATATATACCTATCAATACCCGGAGTATCCCGAGTCGTTATCTGTCAAGAATCAGTTTATTGCAGATGAGTTGCTATCGCCAGACAATTGCAATTCACTGCCCCGTGAGGTCATCAATCGTATCCTTGCCCTGCCAAAAGATGAAGCGGCCCGTGACATCAGTAATATCATATTCTATTCTATAGGTAAAACATATAAAGATATCAATGATAACACAATTGAAAGTTGGAATAATTGTGCTGTCATGCACTCGCTGATTCTACTCGTCCAACTTCAAAGCGACAAAGGACTTGAAGCCGTGCTTGAGATTATGCGCCAGACCTATGACTTCGTCGATTATCATATTGGCTATATGTTTATCAGTTTGACTCATCCTGCTCTTTATGCGTGTGGTAAAGATCATATCGAGGCTATAGAAGAATATTTGAATCAACCCGGATTGGACTCCTACCTTCGTTCACAGGCTACGGATGCTTTAGCGATGATAGTCATCTATCATCCGGAGCGACGCAGCGAAATTATTGAGGCATTCCGACGTATCCTAAATAACCTGATTTTAAATCTCCCTGACCGGAAAGCATGTGACGGCACATTCGCCGCTTTCGTAATGAGCAATCTGATTGACATAAATGCCAAGGAATTGATAACGGAAATCAAAGATACTTTTGCTACCGATTGTGTGAACAAAACCATTTGCGGGGACTGTAATTCAGTCATCAAAGGAATTGAAGATGGTAAATATGAATTTAAAGAATCCCGTTATCAGATTCCCGACATTTATGAACAATATGAAAGTCTCAAAGAATCTTATTACTAAACTCGGTAAGTTTACCTGAGTTGGAACATTCAACTGCGAAGCACGAATAGAACACGTAAATTTTGAAGATAGAGTGTGTTGGTTTTAGGACTAACACCCTCTATCCTCTTTTCATCCGGAAAAGATTGATAACGCAGGAAAAGTATGCCGTTACTTATCAACCAAATGCGGAAATGAAATGTTATAATAATGTAGTTCAGACGCATTACATTATGCCATCCCTGAATATTCATCATTATTATGAAAAACTCATTCCTGTTAACTGTCTGTTTGATAGTGGGATTTCAATTGGCAACCTCCCAGATTTATAAAGATTCCGTGTTCGTGGAATTTCATCAGTCACGTACGGATCTTGATTTGAATTTTAAAGGAAATAAAACAAGGATTGATAGTATAATAGATAATTTTACACCCTCTCCCGAGAGTGGGGTGAGGTATCACCTGCGTTCTGTTAATGTTGTTGGTGCAGCCTCACCGGAGGGATCTACGGACTTCAATAAATACCTTTCTGAAAAACGAGCATACACCCTTTTTGATTTCATGAAGGGTAGGGGACTTGCTGCAGATTCAATAGCCTCCTTCACGTTTCTGGGTCGGGACTGGCGTGGATTGCAGAGGGCGGTTGAACAGGATAATAATGTTCCTTACAGGTCTGAAGTACTTGAGTTACTTAAAGATATAAATAGTAAGAATGGTATCACCGATCCGCTTGACAAACTTAAATTTCTTCACAATGGAATTCCATACGCATATCTTTACAGGAATATTTTCCCGGATTTGAGAATGTCGAAACTTGTTGTCGGCTACGATAGGATGATACCTATTGTCGACATCGGTGTTGCCAACCCTGTCCTTCTCCCATTTCCTGCCAACATGGAGTGTCCGGAATTGGAATTTACCTACCTTACCGGGGAGGTTAAAGAATGTAGACCTTTCTATCTTGGTTTAAAAACCAACCTTATTTCTGACATTCTGCTCATCCCTCATATTGGAGCAGATCTGTATATCGGTAAGAACTGGTCGCTCACGGCTGACTGGATGTACGGCTGGTGGGACAAAGACCGCACGCATCACTATTGGAGAGCATACGGAGGTACACTCGGGGTGAGAAAATGGTTTGGAAAGAAAGCATCGGAAAAACCTCTCACCGGACATCATGTCGGGATATATGCCGGAGTTGTGACATACGACTTTGAGTTTGGCGGACGCGGCTACATGGGTGGAAAACCTCATGGTACACTTTGGGATAGATGCAACTTCGTGGGAGGAGTGGAATATGGTTATTCCATGCCTGTTTCACGACGTATAAATATCGACTTTTCAATTGGTTTCGGCTACTTGGGCGGTCGTTATCTGGAATATGTGCCTAAAGATGGGTTCTACATGTGGGAATCAACACACCATTTAAACTGGTTCGGGCCTACAAAAGCGGAAGTCTCGGTGGTGTGGCTTATAGGATGTGATAATTATAACAGAAGAAAGTGAGGTCGTTTATGAGAATTCGGCAATTAGGATTATGTTGGAGTACGCTGCTGGTAATGATATTGTTCAGTTCCTGCCGACACAAAGATTTATATATGGAGGAATCCATCACAACAGGATTGGTTGTGGTTTTTGACTGGAGATATGCGCCCGAGGCTGACCCGTCTTCAATGGCTCTGTATCTTTACGAACGGGATGGACATAACCCCATGCGATTTATCTTCAACAATCGTAATGGCGGACCAATAAAGGCACCGTTCGGCACCCGTCATGCCTTGTACATGAATGCCGACAACACCGACTGGGTTCATCTCCGTGGCAATGAAAGTGTGGAGTCGATGGAGTTGTACACATCTGATGCTGAGGCTCTGGAAGGGCAGGGGATAAGCACTGAGTCCATTCCCCGGGCAAGGGAGACTGAATCAGAGCGGTTGGCTGAGACCCCCAAAATGTTGTGGGGTAGCAGAACCAATAACATCAGTATTGTACCTCATGAAGGAACAGACACCATTACACTCTATCCCCAGGAAGTCGTTTGCCATTACATAGTAGATATATATGATGTGGAGAACATCGAGGGAGTACGTTCTGCAACCGTTGATGCCACCTTGTCAGGAATGGCTGAGGCATATTCCCTCGGGCAGCAATCATCTACTGATGTGCCGGTCACAATGACATTCAGTCTTACTGCCAATCCTGAAGAAGCAAATCTGCACAGCGAATTTCTGACATTCGGAGAGTGTTCAGTGACATCTCAAAAACACATGCTCACTGTATATATGATTATGAGTGACGGCTCAAAGTGGTGGCAGTCGTTCGACGTTACTGACCAGGTGACCACAGCCCCAGATCCTACTCATGTGCATATCATTATTCACGGTTTGCCACTGCCTGAGCCTCCCTCACAGGGAGGAACAGATCTTATTACAGATGTCAATGAGTGGCAACCGATATATGTTGATATTAAAATGTAAAACAACGGTATTGAATGACAGTTTTATTGAACTTTTCACCATCACGCAACGTTTTATTAATGACTATTGAAAATTTTTAACACACAATAATATGAAAAACGCACAGTTATCTATCATCGCCTTATCTGCACTGACGCTTGCATCCTGTGCATACGACGAACCAGAAAGTATCAGAACTAAATCTGACGAGGCTATTTCATTCCGAACTGGGATGGCAACCAGAGCCACTGAAACCACCAACGCCAACCTTACATCAATGTATGTGACCGCTTTTGATGGCACGACTCCCTATTTTGAAAACGCAAATTTTGTTAAGGGTGCTGACTCATTTTTTACATCATCAACCAAGTATGCATGGCTTGACAACACTGAGGAAATTAAGTTCTTTGCCTACGCTCCTTCGCAGGACGAACTTGGTGGTGACATCACGGTTATTGCAGATACGGCCGGTGTCAGACTTGCAGATTATTCCGTAGCCGAAGATATTGCCCAACAGGTGGATTTCATAACTGCGAATGCCACCGGTTCTCGTAAGAATAATGAAGCGACAGGCGTGGAACTGACTTTTGACCACCGCCTCTCACAGGTAGAAATTCGTGCGAAATCAGAAAACCCCACATATACCTTTAAAGTAACAGGAGCACGTATAGGTCGTGTACAGTACATGGGAACATTTGACTTCATCACCAATGCCTGGACTCTTGACGAATGGCATGACACTGCCATTTATGATACCTCTTGTGATGAAATTACTCTTACATCCACACCTCAGTCATTAATGGGCGATTCAGGTAATGCAATGCTGATGCCTCAGAAATTGATTCCATGGATGCCTAAAGGAGACCCCGACAATATTGCGCGTGAGGCTTATTTGAGTGTTCTTGTCCAGATAACAAGAACAGACAATGGATTCAGGGTTTACCCCTATCCTGATGACACAAAGGTTGATGCATCAGGTAATCCCCGCCAGTATGCATGGGCTTCAATTCCTTTGTCAGGCGAGTGGGAACAGGGAAAGAAATATGTTTATACTCTTGACTTCACAGAAGGAGCCGGAAATATTGACCCTGACGATCCTAATCCCGGTAATCCTGTCATTGGTGGTGACATCAAATTCAAGGTTGATGTCGACGATTGGGTAGACTCAGATAATACAATTCCTATGACACCTGTACTGAAATGACATAATTCATTGAAGAAATAAAACAATTAACCCTCAGTCAAGCGATACCTTGGCTGAGGGTTTGTTATAAGTAGAAGTTGAAAAGATTTTATACTATCAAGCAGATGTAGTTTCTACTTATTTCATTTCTCTTTCCGGCGCTATTTCGTTTTTTCATCAGTCGTGTAGTTCACTACACTCCATCTTCAAAAACAAAATATCACTCAAAAATAGAAACGAACTAAGTATAAACAAATTTTCAAAATCTATTTATCCATAAGTTTTTGGAGTACATCGAAGAATCTACGCTTCATGGGATCTTGTGTTCAATCCCTTCGCCTCCAGTTCTCTGGGAGGGTTGACGCTGACAACCATAAGTACACCAGATGCCCTCCCGATAAATTTGATTTATAAATGGAGAAATTTGATCGGGACAGACATCCGGAAATCTCCCCTTTAACAGGGGAATTACATTGCAACACATCACTAATTAGTGACTAACATATCGTTAAAAATTGGCGGGAGCATCTGTGAAGATGTTCCCGCCATCTTTAAATAGTGTATTTGAATTTAAGCCAAATTTCTATTCAGAGTGATTATGAAATTATTGCTTGGCTTGCTTTTTTAATGCCTCCGTAATCTGATTACAGTCCTTCTGGAGTTCAGGCCGAAGTATTCCTGCTTCATTGGAGTCGGATAGATTAAGGTCAGCATAGCGGTCTTCGTTCATCACAAATTCCTGGATGTTCCTAACCGGTTCGGGAATATTGAATGGAACTGATGCCGTAAGTTCAGAACTGCCGTTGGTGCCACTGTTGTCAGGACCGGGCGTCACACTGTCTATTGTCAACCCTGATTCTCCTTTGGCATATTCTTCCGGATTGAAGCGATACAAATTCCAGTATCCTGCCTCAACCGCACGTCTCTGTTCGACAATTGAGTGTCCCAATCCAGGTTGAATACCGTGCATAAGACATGGGCAGTATGCGATAACCACTGCCGGTCCGGGATAACGCTCTGCTTCCATAAGAGCATCGATAGCCTGTTGATAATTTGCACCTAAGGCGATTGACGCAACATACACATTGCCGTAGGTCATCATCATACGTCCCAATTCCTTTTTTGCAACACGCTTTCCGTCGGGAGCATATTTGGCAACTGCGCTTCGTGGGGTTGCTTTCGACATCTGACCTCCGGTGTTGGAATAACACTCCGTGTCCATAACCAGCACTTTGATAGGTTCACCGGAAGCCAACACATGATCAAGACCGGCAAATCCGATGTCGTAAGCCCATCCGTCACCTCCGATAGCCCAAACAGATTTTTTTGAGAATTGGTCTGCGCTTTCAAGAAGGGAAGCGTAGTCAGCCGACTGCTCTTTGAGTTCCGTCAATATCCGTGTAAGAATATCGCCGGTTCGCTGTGACAATTCTGTATCATCCTTTACGGCATACCATGCTTCAAGGGCACTTTTTAGGTAGGGCACGGTTGCGGGATTGTCAATGAGTGCCTTTACCTGCATGGCCACTCTTTTCCGCTGATGCTCGACGGAAACAAGCATACCGTAGCCATATTCACCGTTATCCTCAAAAAGAGAGTTACCCCATGCCGGGCCACGTCTGCCATCGGTCGTGCAGTAGGCATTTGACGGGAAATTAGCACCCCAGATGGAACTGCATCCCGTGGCATTGGCAATCAGCAAACGTTCGCCAAACAACTGTGTGAGGAGTTTCACGTAAGGCGTTTCACCGCAACCGGCACATGCTCCGGAGAACTGTAGCCCGGGGAGATGCATCTGCGACCCTTTGACAGTGGTTCGAGGTAATATTTTTGTTTTAGGTGTTACATTTTGCAGTGCCCATTCCGCCATAGGAACTTCCTTATCAACCACCTCCTCAATAGGAGTCATGGTCAGAGCGTGTCCAGGACAGATGATAGAGCATGAAGAACAGCCGAGACAGTCCTCGGGGAAGTTCTGAATGTGGAATTTATATCCGTCCGGCATTCCGTATGCCTCTTTCATGGCGAAACCATCAGGAGCCTCAGCACTTTCTTCAGGTGAGAGAATGAACGGACGTATGGCGGCATGAGGACAAACGAGCGAACACTCCGTACATTCGACACATTTAGTGACATCCCACACCGGTACCCGTGTTGCGATGCGGCGATGTTCATAGGCAGTGGTTCCCATGGGCATGACACCGTCAGGGGCAAGAGCCGATACGGGGATTGTGTCACCTTTGCCCTGTATGCATGGTGTGTGTATCTCTTTAATGAAGCGTTCGGTTGCAGCATCAGGATAAGTGACGGTTGCCTTGCGCACCACTTCCGGTGTTTCAGCCCAATTATCAATGGATTTATAATCAATCTGATGCAATTCATCAAGAGTCATGTCAATAGCCTTGAAATTGCGTTCTACAACCGTGCCTATCTCATGACGATAAGTTTCGGAAAGGCTGTTTTTAAAGTCATCCAGAGATTGGGTGAAGGGTATGGTCTTGTTCAGTGAAAGCCATACGGTAGCCATGACAGTATTGATACGTGGCCCAAGTCCGCAGCGTGATGCAATTTTGTCGGCATCAATAGTGTAAAGTGTAAGATTCTTTTCGGCTATGGCACGCCTCATGTTCAGCGGCAGATTGGTCAGTAACTGGTCAGGCGACCATGGCGAATTAAGCACAAAGACTCCGCCTTCCCTGACTTTGTCCACCATATCGAAACGGTTGACATACGAAGTTTTGTGACAGGCAACATAATCTGCATCGCTGATTTCATAGGCGGAAGTCACCGGTTGTTCTCCTATGCGAAGTTGTGAAATGGTGTAGCCGCCGGATTTCTTTGCTGAATAATTGAAGTAGGCCTGTGCATAAACTCCCGGCGTGTTTCCAAAAACAGTGGCAAGCATCTTTGTGGCACCCACTGTACCATCGTTACCGATACCGTAAAATATTGACTGATAGGTTGAATGTGCCACATTTGTTTCTATGCTGTCCGATACCTCAAGCGAGAGATGGGTAAGATCATCGTTTATACCTACGGTGAATGGGTTCTGAGGATTCTCCTTAGCCATCTCATCATATATGGCTTTCACCATTGAAGGGTTAAATTCCTTGCTTGAAAGTCCGTAGCGTCCTCCAATAACTCGAATATCTTTATGCTGCGGCGACTTGTAAATTGCTGTCATTACATCCAGACACAGAGGTTCATGTTCAGCCCCTGGTTCCTTTGTGCGGTCAAGCACAGCGATGGTTTTGACCGTCGCCGGAAGAAGTTCGAGAAACTGTGAGGTAGGGAAGGGGCGATACAGTCTGACGTTGATTACCCCTACTTTATATCCCTTTTCCTTATTAAGATATTCGGCTGTTTCAGCAGCCACTTCCGCACCGGAGGCCATGAGTACGATTACCCTGTTGGCATCCGGAGCCCCGAAATAATCAGCAAGATGATATTGACGCCCCGTTATTTTAGCAATCTTGTCCATTGCAGTCTGCACAATGGTCGGAAAATTGTCGTAATATTTGTTGGCGGCCTCACGGTTTTGGAAATATACATCCGGATTCTGAGCCGAACCTCTTAAATCAGGGTGTTCCGGATTCATTGACCTATGGCGGAATGCGTTTACTTTATCCCAATTGACTAATGGACGAAGAGATTCGTAGTCAATGACATCAATGGTGTCCAGTTCTGATGATGTTCTCCACCCGTCAAAGAAATGAAGAACAGGCAGCGACCCTTCGATGGCAGCCAGATGAGCAACAGCGCCGAGATCCATAGTCTCCTGAACGGATGAGGATGCAAGCATGGTAAAGCCGGTTGCCCGACATGCCATAACATCTTGATGATCACCGAAAATAGAGAGAGCATGCGTGGCCAGCGAACGGCATCCGACATGAAAAACCACCGGGAGCAGTTCACCGGCAATTTTATACATGTTGGGGATCATAAGCATAAGTCCCTGCGATGCAGTGAATGTTGTTGCCAAGGCACCAGTTGCTGCGGCACCATGCACGGCTCCTGCAGCCCCGAGTTCGCTTTCCATTTCCTTGACTTCCAATGGTTGACCCATCAGATTCCGTTTACCCTCAAGACCCCATTTCATTGCCGTATCACCCATTGCAGCAATAGGAGTTATAGGATATACTGTCGCAACATCGCTGAGAGCAAACGCCATGTATGCCGCTGCAGTACAACCGTCCATAATCTGTTTTTTCATCTGGTGCAGAATTTAAAGTATTTTTGAAGTAGATGCTAATAATTATGAAAACAAATGATGCTGCATATTAGTTCTTTCATATAATAAAAAGGATGCCACACATTGAGTGCAGCATCCTGAGATGTTATTTTCGTGAATCGCTTATTCCGAAAGGTCAACGGCATAGTAGACCTTCTTGCCGGTCGGGTAGACTCCCGTGATGAACATTACCTTATCATAGTCCGGTCCACTGCTCAAAATGGCACGATAAATCTTTTCGATATCTTCAGGCGAAGTAATCTTACCATTGTTTATCTCAGTGATAATCAATCCGTCGCGAATACCGGCCGATTTGAACAGACCATCTTTTAACCCTACGACCTGTACACCATTACTGATTTCCAGTTGACGCAGAGTGGATTGCTGAACAGTTTTAAATGCACATCCGAGTGCTATCAGATCAGCAGGACGGGTCACATCGGTACTGCCTTTTGTGTTGCGCAGAGTAACGGTGACGGTGTAAGGCTTGTTATCTCGGTAATATTTAATTTCAACCTTGTCGCCGGGGCGATGTTTTGCTATCTCCTCCTGAAGTTGGCCGTTATTATTGGTGGGTGATCCTGCGATGCTTACAATTACGTCGCCCTCACGCAGACTGGCCTCGTAGGCTGCCGAGCGGTCTTCAACACTGCCAACATATATACCTTGTGTCACGGCTGTAATGTTCTTTTCCTGAGCAAGTTTGGGAGTAAGTTCGGCAAATCTCACACCAAGGATTGCACGCTGAACAGTTCCATATTGCTTGAGGTCCGTCACAACTTTCTTTACTATGGAAGTGGGAATGGCAAAGGAATAGCCAGCAAAAGATCCTGTCTGGGAATAGATAGCGGTGTTTATGCCAACGAGTTCACCTTGCATATTTACAAGTGCGCCGCCGGAGTTGCCCGGATTCACAGCCGCATCTGTCTGGATGAATGATTCGACACCTGAGGGGACAGACTGGGTGATTGATGATATATTTCTTGCCTTAGCACTTACAATTCCTTTGGTTACAGTTGATGTGAAACCGAAGGGATTGCCAACCGCAAGCACCCACTCACCTACCTTCAGGTTGTCGGATTCACCCATTGGAATGACATGAAGATTCTCACCGTCAATCTTTATCAGCGCAAGGTCGGTTGTCGGATCTGTTCCTACCACTGTTGCATTGAAGGTTTGGTTATCATTCAGTGACACCTCGAGTTTCTCTGCTCCATCTACAACGTGGTTGTTGGTTACGATGTAACCGTCGCTGCTAAGGATTACGCCTGAGCCGAGACCGGTCTGACGTGGCTCTTCATTTCGGGGCTGCTGGCGTGGCTGCTGTCTGCCTCCACCAAAGAAATACTCGAAGAAAGGATCTGAAAATGGTTGAGACTGCGAATAGGAGTTATATCGCGGAGTGGCAAAACTCTTTATGCTGACTACACCGTTGACCGTGTTCTCCGCAGCAGTGACAAAATCAGGGGCAGCCTCGTTAGGACTCATTTTTACGTTATGAAGATTTCCGGATAGGCTGTCAAGCCATACCGCGGTATCAGTTGAGTGATTCTGACGAAGGGCATATACAGTTGATACAGAACTCAATACGGCTACACCCATTGCAAGAAGCGATGTTTTAAGATTGATGTTCATAAGTGTGATGTGTTAAAATTGATAATCTCGTTAAGTTAATCATTAACATTGACGGCAAAATTATATGTTTATTGTGTGATTGCCAAATCTATTAAACTATATTAACCGCAATCCCCAAAAATTCAAATATTTTGACTTATGCTAAGAAACTGTTTAAATTTATAAATAAATCTTTATATACTCTGTTTTTAAGAATCTTTTTGGTCACGATGCCCGCATCACTCCCTACTCAACGTGCAAAACTCATCCAAAAATCTCCTCAAAGTTAGTCGCATATATATTTATACAGTTTCTAAAAAAAAGCAGAAAAATATTTCTAAATATACATTTTAATATTTAATTTTGCAAGATGATATCAATTTGCAGCCACACTATTAAGGAATTGCTTAAATAACTACTAATATGAACATGTACTACATTATCTACAACGGACAAAAATTTGGTCCGATGCCTGCCGGTGAACTGGTAAAATTCGGATTGAATCCGGAATCAGAAGTATGGACGGAAGGAATGGCCAACTGGATGAAAGCCTTTGAAGTAGCGGAATTGACCCCCTATATTTCTGCTCCTGCTGCTCCTGCCGCTCCTAATCAGTATCCTACTCCCCCCTATAACAACGGCTATAATAACGGCTATAACAATGGATATAACAACAATCCAATTGCAAATGAGAATATTAGCGAAAAGAAAATCATCTTTGCCGTTCTTGCATTCTTCTTCGGGTATCTCGGAGTTCAATATTTCTATATTGGCAAAATAACCGGAGGAGTGCTCTGTCTGTTGATCAATCTTGTAACTTGTGGTGCATGGTCCCTTTTAGTGTTTATTCAGGCCATAATTGTGATATTAATGAAAGATGAGGATTTTGACCGCAAATTCCTCAAATCAAATTCAACAATGCCCCTTTTCTAAATACGTTATATAAAAAACTCCGCCGGAATCAGAGAACCGTGCGGAGTTTTTTGTTATTGTAAAACGAATTAGATACGCTCTAAAACGGTTTCAATCAAATCATGGATTGCATTCTTGTAGGATGGATTG
Organism: Bacteroidales bacterium; assembly: GCA_014800385.1. Classification (GTDB taxonomy): domain Bacteria; phylum Bacteroidota; class Bacteroidia; order Bacteroidales; family Muribaculaceae; genus CAJUPY01. The sequence goes on along the minus strand of JAAVGE010000017.1, from coordinate 42,915 downwards.
ACATTGTTGTTCATGCGGTTTGCAATAATTGAGCAGACTGTCATGGCACGGTGTCCCATCAGTTTGCCGAGACCCTGTAACGGTGCCGATTCCATTTCATAGTTAGTTACTTTTCTGTCATTAAAGCGGAATTCCTCTATTGAACGGTTTAAGTCAGGATTGGCGAGCGGCAGACGTAATTCCCTTCCTTGAGGACCGTAGAATCCTACTGCTGAGATGGTATTACCGCGGACCATGTCATCTTGTCCTATCTGAGCAACGAGTTCCGGGTCAGCATCAACCACGTATGGCTTGGCCCAAAGCGGGTTCCAGCGGGTATGTTCTACAAAGGCTTTTTCAAAATCAAGATCGGCCACTTCGTTTCGTCCGGCATAATAATTGAGTACGCCGTCAAACCCTATAGCCTTTTCAGCAATTACTGGAGTGCCGATGGTGAGTTCCGGCTGCAATGCTCCTGAAGTTCCGATTCTTACCATTGTCAACCGGCGATGCTCAGGTTTAACTTCGCGTGTTTCAAAATCGATGTTGGCAAGTGCATCGAGTTCATTAACGACAATGTCAATATTATCCGGTCCTATGCCATGGCTTATAGCCATGATAGGTTTACCTTTGTAGGTACCTCCAATGGTGTGGAACTCACGTGAAGATACTTCAAAATCACGTGAATCGAAAAATTCAGCGATCATATTTACTCGACCGGGATCGCCGCACATTATAATGCGGTCGGTCAGTTGATCCGGACGAAGATGGATGTGAAACACACTGCCGTCAGGATTAATGATAAGTTCGGATGGTGCAATGATTTTTGTCATCAGTAGAAGATTTAAAAGTTATTTGTTCAGTAATTATCTCAAGTTTATGAAACAGTTTCTAAGGAATTCTGTATGTCCCGCCCGGATATGCAACTATATGACCGTCAAATTCCATGTCTGAAACAAGTCGCATAGCCTGCGGTATGGTTATTGACAATGCTTTGGAAACCGTAGGGGTGTCAACCTCCCCTGACATATTAATGATATCAATGACTTTTTGTTCATTTTCGCTCAAATTTTGAGCCACAAAAAGTTGTCCTTGATCACCTTCCTCCTTGTCCGGTTTCCACATCATTGATGATATAAGGTCGTCGGCAGAGGTGATAACGGATGCTATATTATTACGTATCAGTTGGTTTGTTCCTTCGGAATATATGTCCGAAATACGTCCCGGCAGAGCAAATACATCCCGTCCGTATTCCGATGCAAGTCGCGCTGTGAACATGGCGCCACCTTTTTTGGCAGATTCCACAATTATGGTAGCATCACTCATTGCCGCCACAATACGGTTTCTGGCCAGGAAGTTGCCTTGGTGAATTTTTGCATTATGGAAGTAATCAGTCACAAGACCTCCACTATTCTTAAGCATCTCTTTTGCTGTTCCACGGTGTTGAGAAGGGTAAATCTGGTTTAGCCCATGAGCCAGAACACCAACAGTAGGAATGGAGTTAGCCAGCGCGGCCTTGTGGGCCGTTACGTCAATTCCATACGCAAGTCCGCTGACAATAAGAATATCAGAGAGTTTGGACTCGAGGTCGGCAATCATTTTATTTATAAAGCCGACACCGTAAGGGGTAGCCTTACGTGTTCCAACGATAGATATGACGTGGCGCGGATTAAGATTCGGTTCGCCACATACATAAATCATAACGGGAGAGTCGTCACACTGAAGAAGTCGCTGAGGATAATTATTATCGGTAAAATAAAATGGTGTGACATGGTTAGCCCAAATCCACTCCAGTTCTTCACGTGCTTCCTCCAGAACGGTATTTCTCAGCGTAGTGTCAAATAATTTGCTTTCGGAATCAAAAATATGAATTAGATCCCTTTTGTCAAGCGTGAAAAATTCCTCCGGTGAAGAGATGTTGTTCAGGATCTGTTGCGCCAGAACAAGCCTCATTCCCGGTAAATGGGCAAGAGCAAGTTTATACAGAATATCCTTATCTTCAGTTGCCGTCATAAACAGTTGCTTTATAGATATTTATGAAATGCCTCAGCGACTTCATCTCCTTTCGAGAGTTTGCCATTCTTAAGCATTACAACAGTCACCAAAGCCTTCACAACAGGCTGCCCGTCAGACTTGCGAAATATATCCTGATGGAAGATGAATCTCGGACCTTTACGTTCCATGTTTATGAAACTCTCCATGGTATCACCGCTTTTAAGCGGAGTCAGATATTCAATTTCTACCTTTCGGAGTACAGGGTCAATTCCGTTTTCGCGCATTTGAGCGAACGTAAATCCTGCAATTTTGCAGAATTCGTGGCGAGTATGTTCAAGATAATGAAGATAGTTGGCATTATTTACTATCCCTTCCGCATCAAGTTCATAATCGCGCACGTCAATCTCCGTACCATAGATATATTTCTGCTCCATAATAAAGTTATATGAGAGTTTCGTAATTAAAAGTAAAATTAGTAATAAAACCTGAATTCTCCAAGAATAACATATTCTTTATATTTTTGATAAAAAATTAAACCGCTCAAATCAACTGCGTAAAGTGTTGATATTAAGCGGTTTAACTATTGTGATCCGGCCGCGACTCGAACGCGGGACCGTCTGCTTAGAAGGCAGATGCTCTATCCAGCTGAGCTACCGGACCATCCTTCAATAGATGCCTTGTAGGCGATTATCTCTATTTCGGGTGCAAAATTACAAAATAAAATTTAATATTCTGTATTATTCTTCAAAAATCTTTCGACGATACACAAATTATTTGTGAAACTTTATTTATATATTATGATACGTCCCATTATCAGAACTTCGAGCCTCCGTTCGAAATTCCAGATAGTTGGGAATGGGTGAAACTTGGTGAGATTGGTTTATGGCAATCTGGAGCAACCCCAAGCAAAAGCAATCCTAATTACTTTGGCAAAGGTTATCCATGGTTAAATACAGGAGATCTCAACGATGGTTACATCTCATTAATTCCAAAAGAAATTACACCTTTCGCACTAAAAGAGACATCCGTAAAATTAAATCCTGCGGGTAGTGTCTTAATTGCAATGTATGGAGCAACTATTGGTAAGTTAGGAATCTTAAATATAGATGCAACAACAAACCAAGCGTGCTGTGCCTGTTATAAGTATTGGATAAATCAAAAATATTTATTCTTTTTTCTATTAGCTTGGAGACCTCAATTTATTCAAATGGGTGGAGGTGGAGCTCAACCAAATATTTCAAAAGAAAAAATTGAGGAAACATATATTCCCTGTCCACCTGCTAATGAGCAGCTTAGAATAGAACGACAAATAGAATTTATTTTTGAATTACTTAATAAGGTTGATGTTAGCAAGAATGATATAGAAAAAACTGTTGTAAAGACAAAATCCAAGATACTTGAGCTTGCTTTGCAGGGTAAACTTGTTCCGCAAGACTCTGCTGATGAACCCGCCGCAGATATGCTCCGTCGCATCAATCCGAAGGCTAAGATTATAACTGATAACCCACATTATCCGCAATTACCGGATAATTGGGTGTATGTTAGCATTGCCGATATCAACTCCTATAGTCCGCGAAATATCAATCCTTCACAATCACCAGATGAGAAATTTGAACTCTATAGTGTCCCGGTTTTCTCAAAAGGAGAACCAGAATATATTACTGGCAAGGAGATCGGTTCTACCAAACAGACGGTATCGGAGGATGATATATTGCTGTGTAAAATCAATCCACACCTTAATAGAGTATGGATTGTTGGTAATAAAATGAATAACACTAAGATCGCATCATCTGAATGGATTATTGTACGCTCAAAAAGTCTATACGCGCCTTATGCCAAATATTATTTTTCTTGTCCTTCATTTAGACAATTGCTGTGCAGCCAAGTATCAGGTGTAGGAGGAAGTCTAACCCGAGCTCAACCCGCAATTGTTAAGCAATACCTTGTGCCAATTCCTCCAATAGGGGAACAAAAACGCATTGTGGCTAAGATAGAAGAATTGATTGATTATATAAATTTAATTCAGATATCGCTGGATTGATTCCAAATTAGACGTAAATATTCTAATTGCTTCAATTATTCTTGTCTGTTCTGCAATTGGCGGCAACGGTATTAGAAGTTTTGAATACTCAGATATCCAATATCTTTTATGAGTATCTCCAGTTAGCCGAGTAATTGATATAAATGCTGCTACATACTCTATGTTAATCCCCTCTTTTACGGAAAGAATCTTCATCGCAGATGATTTAACTTTGAATGGAAAATCAATTATGCGTGAGTCTGTAGTAAAATCATCAAAGATGATCACGGGCAATTTGCTATAGATGCCATTTGTCTCATTTGTATATCCCAATATAAACGATTTGCCAGCTGTTAAAACTGGTGTTGCATAATCGTCTGAATAGGATGTATTTGTGACCATATAGGGTTGCGGCTGCTCGTAATCAACAATATCTTCAAGCGTCACATACACCCAATTATCGGGTAATTTCGGATAATGTGGGTTGCGTTATATTATAATCATGTTCAACTTCTAATTGAATATGATATGAAAACAAAGTACAAAACCTTCCTTTCGCACCAAGATTTGGCTGCGAATACTGTCCGCTCTTACTTGTGGACGGTAACACACTTCCTTGAAAGATATAAGGAAGTTACGCGAGAGAATCTACTTGCCTACAAAGGCTATCTTGTGGAACACCACAAGCCTCAAACCGTTAATCTCCGACTTCAAGCGATCAACAAGTATCTGGAGTTTATCAAAAAGGAGAACCTCAAAATGCGTTTCGTGAAAGTGCAGCAAAAGAATTTTCTCGAAAATGTAATCAGCGATGCTGATTATAAGTTTCTCAAAACTAAACTCAAGAAAGACGGACATACCTCATGGTATTTCGTTGTATGGTTTCTGACTGCTACCGGTTCTCGCGTTAGCGAACTACTTCAAATCAAAGCCGAACACGTGCAACAAGGTTACCTTGATATCTACTCAAAAGGAGGAAAGTTACGCCGTCTTTATATCCCAAAGAATTTGCGTTCGGAAGCCATTCAATGGTTAAAAGAGCGTAACCTTGAATCAGGTTATATCTTCCTCAATCGTTTTGGAGAAAGAATCACGGCACGAGGAATTGCACAGCAACTTAAACTCTTCGCCCGAAAATACGGCTTAAATGAAGCCGTAGTCTATCCTCACTCATTCCGCCATCGTTTTGCCAAGAACTTCCTCGATCGGTTCAACGATCTTGCACTTCTTGCAGACCTTATGGGGCATGAAAGTATAGAAACTACCCGAATCTATCTTCGACGCACAGCTACAGAACAGCAGGCCATCGTTGATAAGATAGTCAACTGGTAAATATCTAATGCGTCTTTGTGGTCTTAAAATTAAGATTGCAAAGACGCTTCTATTTTATCAAGGACCGAATACAACTCCTCAATCTTAGCCACAATCCGCTTTTGCTCTTCTAAAGGTGGTAATAAGATTAAGATCTCACCCATTTTCCCTTTATTAACAATGGAAATCGTTATTGCAGCAGAAAGTGAAAGAATAATATCTTGGAAGATTTTAGCCTTACAATAATAGTATAAGAATTTAGGATAAAATGAAGGGTTCGGTAAAATTGTATTAATTTGTTGGTTTGTTGCACCTGCACGATTTATAAAGCCGACTTTTCCTATTGTGCCTATACAACATATAGCTATTGAATTCTTTGGTATATTTCGGGATGCTTGGAAACCCATTTCAGAAAGATACTCAGAAGCCTCTGAAACTATACTTTTATCTAAATCCTGAGGTTTATAGAATGGATATTCGTTTCCATAATATTCAGAATTTGATTTAGAGGGTGTACTTCCTGTTACCAAGTTTGCAATATCCTTGAGCTTAGCAATTGACCATCCATTTGGAACATTCCAAGAATGTGGGTTATCAGTTATTATCTTGGCGTTTGGATTGATACGTTTGAGCATTTCAGCAGCAGGTTCATCAGCCGGATCTTGTGGCACAAGCTTCCCCTGCATCGCAAGCTCAAGAATCTTTGACCTTGTTGTCAAAGTATTCCTAATAAGCGTTTCTTTATTATATTCAATGAGTTCAACAAAATGAAAATAACGCTTAATTTCTGTTGTAATCCGTTTTTGTTCGGCTATTGGTGGAATCGGAATAACTAATGACGTAAAAATTTCCTTATTAACACGTTGTTGCCCTACAACACCTGTAAAATCCTTAGTCCCTTCAGTAATATACCAAATTGATTGAAACAAAAATAGATAGAATTCTGCATCAACAACGATGGGTCTGAGAATAGTTAATTCAGTTGTACCAGCTCCTATTCCATTAGGTAATCCATAAAAAATAGTAGATTTTCTATTCTCAAAGCATGGTGAAATTTTAGCAATTCCAATATCTCCATTTTGAAAATGAGAATATCCTTTTTTTACATCACGCCACACTCTGCCTTCATACGAATGCGAAAATCCAAAGCCATCTTGAACTAACGCCATAGGAATAAATCCACATAAAGACGTATCAGATACAGAGTTTTTAGGATTTAGTTCAAATATATCTTCTACCTGACACCATTCCCACGAGTTAGGAATCTCGAATGGGGGCTCGAAGTTCTGATAATGGGACTCAGAGGAAGATGTTTTGGACTTTCTTGAGCGTTTGATTTTGCCTTCGGCAATAAGACGTTCCTTCTCGGCGCGGATACGTTCGAGAAGTACGGATGCAGGTTCATCGTTGGGGTCTTGCGGAACAAGTTTACCTCTTATGGCGAGGTCGAGTATTTTTTGACGCAGTTTCTTCGTATCCATTAATCTTCCTTGATATTGAGTTGAGCAAAGAGTTCATCAAGTTGGGCCACAGCCGATGCGATATTATCGCTCTTTTCTTTGATTGACGCCATCAGTTCGGCAAGCGAAACATCGTCAAGATCATCACCCTGACGAATCCATGTAATATCAAGGCTCGTTTTATCACGTTTAAGCAAGTCTTCAGCTGAATATTTGCGCCAGCGTCCATTCGGTTCTGAATCTTCATTGTAAGTTTCCTTGCGTTGACAGATATTGTCTGGATTATAGCATGAAACGAAATCGTCCAGATGATGGCGTTCAAGTTTATTATTAGCGAGAGTATGCTTTACTCCAGTGCGATAATCATAGAACCAAACATCTTTTGTCGGCTCTCCCTTGGTGAAGAACAGCACGTTTGCTTTGACTCCCTGAGCATAGAAAATGCCGGTGGGGAGTCGGAGGATAGTATGGAGATTAAAGTCCGTCAGAAGTTTACGCCGGATAGTTTCTCCTGACGCTTCAAAAAGTACATTATCAGGAAGGACAACAGCGGCTCGACCACCACTTCGGAGACTTACCATAATATGCTGAAGGAAGTTGAGCTGGTTATTCTTGGTGTCTGTAATGAAATCGTCACGTTGAATCTCCACAGAGGCAGAGGAACGGGTGCCAAACGGAGGATTGGCAAGTATCACATCAACAAGTTTTTCCGGTTGCTTTTCTAATGAATCAGCGCATTCGATTGGGCTACGATACTGACCAACACCGTGAAGATAGAGATTCATTGAAGCAAGGGTTACAACTTCAGCAGTGATATCTGCCCCACTCAAAGCCTCATTGCGCAGAAAACGGCGTTTCTCCTTATCCTGACTCTGAGATTTCATGTAATCGAACGCGGCCAAAAGGAATCCTCCTGTTCCACAAGCGGGATCGCACACGGTTTCGGTAATTCGGGGGCGTATACAATCCACCATAGCCTTGATCAGAGGGCGAGGCGTAAAATACTGGCCTGCACCACTTTTCTTATCCTGTCCATTTCGCTCCAGGATGCTTTCATAGATAGTTCCTTTGACATCCCCTTCAAGCAACCAGTCTTCGCCGTCAATCATAGTGATAACTTTCTTTAGATAGACTGGTTTGTCAATCTTATTCTGGGCTTTTGTGAAAATCGTGCCAATAAGGTTTTCCTGCTTGCTCAGTTTGCTAAGAGTTGACTCATACTGCTCAAGTAAGTCTGTGCCATCAAGATCCGTCAAGTCTTCCCATCGAAAACCCTCAGGGATAGAGGATTCTTCGCCAAGTTCACGGTTCTCCATATCCATTTTCAGGAATAGAAGATATGTTAGTTGGGTAATATAATCTGAGAATCCGACTCCCTGACCGGAAAGTGTTGTGGCAAGGGTCCAGACTTTCTTTATTATTGATTGTTCTGTATTTTTTGATGCCATTTTATGCTACGTTTCTATGATAAATAATAAATCCGGCAAGGGACAAAAGCGCGTCATCAGCCTCCTTCATGTTGCCGAATGCACGGATTAGTCGAGCGGCTTGCGATTTGTCTTCCTCACGAATGTCGCGTATGGTTACTGAACCGTTAGACGCGATGTACTTAACGACCTGTTTTATGACTTCTAACTGCTTTTCTGTGATATTTCGCTGAATCTGTCCATACCAGAGATTGAAGTATTGATTGGCAGAAGCACACAGAGAGTCCAGACGGTCGATTTGCCCAAGCGCATAGCGTACGAGTTGAATAATATTGGTCAGCGCTTCTTTCTCCTCGACAGTAGAGCGAGGTTTGACCTTCGAACGGTCAAGCAATGAATAGCAGTTCCAGAGTTGTGAGACATTGAATTTAGCATTAGCAACTCTTAATCGGTCTGCCAGTTTTTTCAACATCGGATATGTAAGTGGTTCGCCGGTGTTATTGTAGAGTATCCGCAATGCTTCTATTTCATCGGCATGGGTGCGACAATAATTCTCAAATGCTGATGCGGTCTCCTTTGCTTCCTCAATGGTAAACCCCTTTGAAATTAGAGAGTCTTCACCGGGAATTATTGTCTTAATAAAGCCGGCATTGAGAATAAGAAGGTATTGACGCGCCTCAGGATTGTTTGCCATCGGAGCGAATAACCCCTTTCGTTCAAGATTGGGTTCATTGATGTCAAGATATGGCGGAAGCATCGGTAACTTATCGGGGTCAAGAGCATTGAAGAAACTCTCCGAGAGCGACTGCATGGAAATGCCATGGGTCTTATCTGTGAACTCTTTTCTCTGAGCCTCGGTACACTTCGATGATATTCGAGCGAGACGAGATGCTAACAATTTGAAATATCCATCCGGCAACTGTCCGTGGGTCATCCGTTCAAGAAGTTGCTTCAGCGTTAATGTCTCATGCGGACCACCATCTTCTCCGGGAATTGGAACAATCTTTTCAGACTCGGTCACACCTACCGCATCCACAAGATAGAAGCAATCCTTGCTGTAAGCATTGGGGGTGACATCGCGAAGAATATCATCGGAAACAGTTCGGGTTCCTCGTCCCTTCATCTGAATATAGAGAGGTTCTGAACGCACATCACGCATGAATATCAACACTTCAAGCGGTTTGACATCTGTCCCTGTAGCGACAAGAGTACAGGTAACAGCAATACGAAACTCCTTGTCATTTCTGAATGATTTTATAAGAGCGTTGCTATCGCCCGATGAATATGTGATTTTCTGAACGAACTTGTCGTCATCTTCTTTTCCGAATACTTCCTTGGCTATTTTTACGATATTATTGGCATGAGCTTCGTTTAACGCAAATATAAGGGTCTTGGGCAAATAGTCAAAGTTTTTTTCGCGCTGCGGTTCAGTAAACATTTCCTCATAGACCACATCCTTGTAGGTTTGAAGTATTAGTTTAATCTGCGCAGGATTGATGATGGAACGATTGAGTTCTTCCTTGGTATAATTCTGAGTCTCACGGCTATTGAATGTCTCGACTTCCCCGGTGTAGCGAGTGACCTGCTGCAGTTTATCGCCAATGCGGATCGCTCCGCCCTCCTCGGTTTCTTTTGTCTTGATACGATAGACCCTACAGCCGACATTAACACCATCTACAATGGATTTTTCCAAAGTATAGTCAATGACAATATTACTATTGAAGAATGCCTTGGTAGCCGGAACCGGAGTTGCCGTTAAACCGATAATACGCGCAGTGTGGAAATATTCGAGAACCTTTTTCCAGTTGCCATAAATTGACCTGTGGCACTCATCCACAATTATGAGGTCGAAATAGTCCTGTGGAAGAGTCGGATTCGGAGGCAGTATTATTTCTTCGTTTGTATCTTGTGATTCCTCATCATCTCCATCACCAATGATGGGATCTCCTTTAAGAAACGCAAACAGACGTTGAATGGTAGATATCACGACATTTGCATCCTTTGGGATATATGATGATATGAGGCGTTCGACTCCAAAGATTGTGTTGAACGGATCTCCGTTTTCAGTTAGTTTGTACTTGCCAAACTCGCCGTCTGCCTGTTTCCCGAGATTATTTCTGTCAACAAGAAATAAAACTCTCTTCATTTTGGCGTAATTAAGGAATCGATAGGCAGCGGTTACTGCTGTATACGTTTTACCTGCACCGGTAGCCAAAACCATTAATGCCCTGTTTTGCCCTGCGCGGAAGGATTTTTCAAGCCCGGTAATAGCATCATACTGACAATCGCGGAGCCCTCTTTTTCGTAAAGTAGGTAGTCCGGCAAACTGATCTTCAATGCCAAGCAGTTTTGCTATTTCCTTTGGTCTGTGTATTCGGTTTATTTCTTCATACCCGGCCTCAGTCTCATTTTGATTCTTGAAAAGGACAGATTCCCCATTGGAAAGATAGACTAATGGCAATGGCTTGGAGTAAGTCTGATAACAATTAGGAACAGAACGAGTGTAATGCTCAGCCTGTTCCGCTACATGATCAGAGGTTAAATCTACTTCCTTCCGCTTCGCCTCAAGCACACCTATAGCCTTTCCGTTGATAAACAGAAAGTAATCGGCTTCGAGATTGTTTTGAAGTAATCCCTCCCGTATAGCAACAGCGGTAGAAGTCGGAGAGTAGTGGTCACGATCCGTAACCTCCCATCCGGCTTCTTCAAACCATTCATCTATTTTAATCCTTGCCTTTTCTTCTGGAGTCATATTCCTAAAATATTATATTATCAGAAGTTGCAGTTCAAAAAAAATAATTGCAAATCAACAATTTCCGCAATGAGCCGCAGAGTTGTAGGCATTGGCAGATTCATTGGGATTGAGAAGTTTTCTAACATCAATATTCAAATATTCGGCTATATCATGCAACGTTTCCAATGAGAGTTGTGCAGTGTAATACACCACTTGGAAACAGTTGCAGGGTCTTTACCGATTTTTTAGACAACCATAAGTTAGTCTTGTGCTACTCGGCGAGGACAACTTTCAATCGATTTACATATTTTGCCATTGCTTTGTGATTTGCGAATTGCACAAATTTAGTGAATTATTCCGACATGGACAATCTTTTATGCTCAGGAACATAAGATTTTGGAGTAAGATTCGAAATTATTTGCGTAATTAATTCTTGTGGCGCCCGAAATAAGGTCAGTATAACGAGTCATATATAAAGGGTAGAATAGATGTATCAATGTTTATGGAGGCGAGGGTAGGGGCATCGTCGTTAATCATTGAAATTACTTTTTCCCGGTCATTATCAAGGCGTTCCATTGCGAGATTGTAGGAGTTTACAGCCTCGGCATAGTTTTTTGAGGCAAGTGCTACATGACCCATGTTGATGTAGTCCTCTGCTTTGGGATCATCCAGAATTATCGGTCGATAGGTTTTTATGGAGTTAGTAAAATCACCCATCATAAGGTAGCACCATGCTATGGCTCGCAAGGTCTTTAAATCGTTTGGCTTCAGATAATTGACCTTATGAAAAGCCTTGAGTGCTCCTGAATAGTCTTTAAGTGCAACCTTGCAGTTTCCTAAATTTGTTACAAACTGCATATTTTCGGGTTGGTCTGCTTCAAGTTCGGCGTAATATTTTTCTGCTTCTTCAAATTTTCCGGTGAGGAACAACAAGTGGGCGATATTTTTGCGTGTCCATTCCGAACGTGCATCCAGCAGTTCGGACATGCGGAAATATTTCAGGGCATTTTCAAAGTCACTTTTTTTCAGATAGCAGAAACCTATTTTCTGGTATATTTCTCCGGACAGCAAGCCACGCTGTTCAAGTTTCAGAAATATTGAGAGACTTTCTGTATAATAGTGGTGCTTGAAGTAGAATTCTGCTACAAGGCTTAGTGTGTCGGAATCGTTGAATTTGTTTACCAATGCCGGTATGTCGGCCACACTCAGGCTTCCGTCAAATGGATCGCGGAATTCCCCTTTTCTACGAAATAGTTTGAAGAAACGGTAGAGGTTCTGAACATATTTGTTGATTATGTTTTTGCGGTCGGTCACGTTGGCGTTGAGTGCTGCCGAGCGAATTTCGTCAGCGTTGATGTTCTGCATCTTCATCTGCGAAATCATCATGGATCGTTGTGATTCCGGGATGTTGTTGAGTGAGAGCAGGAAGGAGTATTTGTCGGAATCACACAGGAATGGTGACGCGAGAATGATGTCGGCAATAGTGATTTTTTGCTCGTCGGCATCAATCAGGAGCGTATGGTCTGTGTGGAACGGGATAAACCAGTTTGCGATTTCGTTGAAGTAGGGAAATGATTTCAGGTGAGCGAAAGTGCTCATGAATACATCACCTCCTTCTTCCTGGATTTTTGATAATTCGCGCAATTTATCAGATATTCCGCTTTGCATCAGTTTCTCCTGCCACTCAGGGTTTTCCTCCAGTTCGGCAATATCCTCGATGGAATTGATATCTGAATTGATTTTCTTAATGTCGGGCTGTAGTTTCAATAGTTCCGGCATTACCTCCTGTTGCATCTTGCGGTTGATACGTTCCGTATCTATTGATTTTACAAATTCAGTGAGGACGATTCTCAAGTCAGATTCCCAGGATGAAACTGCTGATGCTGCTTCAATGGATGCAGATATGCGTGGCGTTACCGGACGGTCAGGGTAAATCATGTTGGCAATAACGGCACATGTCATTGCCGGGAGTGCCAGCAACGGTTCTTTCGCCGCATTTTCTGAGTAGATGTTCCACAGAAGTGCAAGACGTTTGTCATCATAGAACTCAACCAGACCTAGGAAGAGCGATGAAACTATCATTTGCCTTACATAAACCGGAATAGCCTCTGATGATTCAAAGTCGTGAATAACACTTATAGTATCGTTGTGAAGGGGAAATGAAACCCACAGACGATTGAATATCCTTCGTTCAAGCATCTCACGGTTATAAGTATTTTCCTTCTTCTCCTTGCTGTCTTCTGCCACGAGGTTAAACAGCGAGGAGTCATTGATGAGTTTAGTGTACTCACTTAAAAGATTTGCTACCGAGTCGTTGTTTTTTGTTGCCTCATAGCGTAGTGTGCCATAATAGAGTGATGGTGTGTCCGCAGACAGAGAGTTGCGTTCCAATGAATCAGCCAGAGTGTAAACCTTGTTACAGAAGTTAGTGTACTGAGTCATTCGCTGAGGATCATCCGCACCTGATTGCATGAAAGAAAGCAACCGGGAGTAGTTTTCATCGATTTCGTCAATCTGTTGTGAGATACGGTTGTTCCTTACTGTAAGGGCGATATTGCGCACCTCCTCGATGGCTGCACGCAACCGTTTGGAGGATAGAAGATTTCTGATTTTTGTAATATGAGGTTGTATGTTGATTTTCATAAGTCTTATTGATGAATGTTCAGTGTCGTCAATATAACAACTGACTATTACAAAAATCTTGCCAATCTTTCTAAAAAAGAATTAAAAGAGATTAGTACAACAAATTTTCAATATCTACTTATTTCAGGAGGAGCCCCGCGTCGGGAAACTCAATCTGGAACATCGGCACTTTAGTCATATCAGCGGGTAAAGATGCATCGTTGTAATCCGCAGCGGTTGCCAGTCCGGCCTTAATAACCGCATCTCGTCCGTTGACAAAATATATGGCTCCGATATTGTTGTCGCACAGAAACTTATAAACGGCTGTGGTGGGCTCGTTTACGGTATAGATGGTTGCGCCCTTAAGTGATGACAGCCGTGACTTTTTAAAAGCGATTTCTTCGGCTGAAACAGAGCCTGTCGCACGTCCGGAAGAGCGGAATTCACCATTGATGACAATCACGGCACCTGAGGGGTTCTGACCACGGCTTTTGTTTTCTTTGGCCGCATCGGTAGCCATGTCCAGAAAAACCATGTCAGTGGGAGTATATTGTTCCACCCTTGATACCGGAATCTGTGCAAAGACAGAGGGTGTTACCAAGGCAGTCAGCAAGAGTGCAGATGTAAGGATTTTCTTCATGATCAATATTCAATTTTATCTTCTTTTTCAGCCCACATTTCAAAGGCTTTAATTGTACGTTTGTTTTCCAAATGGATGCAGGGGAGAGTGCGGTTCTCCTTGTTTTTGGCGAGTTCATCATAGATGAATTTGTCGCTGAAATTGATTTTGTCGGCATCCTCTTGAGTGTTTCCGTAAAAAATCCGTGATACACCGGCCCAATAAAGCGCACTGAGACACATTGGACACGGCTCGCATGAACTATAAACGGTACATCCTTTAAGAGAAAAACTGTTCTCCTTTGCACATGCCGTACGGATTGCATTGACCTCGGCATGTGCTGTAGGGTCATTGGTTAGCGTAACCGAATTGGCTCCGGTTGCGATAATCTCTCCGTCACGAACAATAACCGCACCGAAGGGTCCGCCACCCTTTTTTACGTTTTCTTCTGCGATGGCAGCCGCCATCTCCATAAAATGAAGATCGGCCGGAGTTATTTCAATCGGTTTCTTTGTCATAATAGTAAATTCTTTTTGGCAAATTTAGTGAAATTTACAATATTTCCAAAATCTGGGAAGCATGTTCTGCGGTTTTAATTTGCTTGGGAGTAAAGATATGAGTTATTATACCATTTTCATCGGCGAGGAAAGTGGTGCGGAATGTACCCATATATTTACGTCCACACATGCTTTTTTCACCCCATACACCCATCTTCTCAACTAAAGAATGGTCAGTGTCAGAGATGAGATCAAACGGTATTTCCTGTTTCTCAATGAATTTTTTGTGAGATGCCTGAGAGTCGACGCTGACCCCGACTACTTCATATCCTTTTTCTTTCAGGTCATTGATATGGTCACGCAATGAACGTGCTTCTGCCGAACATCCGGGGGTGTTGTCCTTTGGGTAAAAGTATAAAACAAGTTTCTTTCCGGCATAGTCTGAAAGTTTCACTTCCTTGCCATCCTGATTTACGCCCAATACTTCGGGTAATTTATCTCCTATATTCATATTTGTGGATATTTTAATACATTATACTAATTAAGACAATTAAAGAGTGATAAAGTTTAAGAAGAAATTCGTAACTTCGCGGATAAATTAGAAAATTATAGGAAATAATATGTCAGAAAATTCATTGCTTTCACGTCTTGACGGAATAGAAGCACGTTTTGAGGAGGTATCAACATTGATAACGGACCCAAATGTGATCGCCGACATGAAGCGATATGTGAAACTAAATAAGGAATATAAAGACCTGGAACGCCTGACGGAGGCAACACGTCGTTATCGCACTGCATTAGCCAATGTTGCTGAAGCACGTGAAGTGCTTGACAGTGAGGATGATGAGGAAATGCGTATGATGGCAAAGCAACAGTTGGACGAAGCCAACAGCGCATTACCACAGATGGAGGAGGAGATTAAACTCCTGCTCATCCCTGCCGATCCGGAAGATGGAAAAAATGCAATCGTGGAGATACGTGGGGGTACCGGTGGTGATGAAGCCGCAATCTTTGCCGGTGACCTTTTTAAGATGTACACAAAGTATTGCGAATCCAAGGGTTGGAATGTAGCCGTGACCAGTTTCAACGAAGGAACTGCCGGAGGATATAAGGAAATAGTCTTTGCCGTAACCGGGGACAATGTCTATGGCACATTGAAGTATGAGAGCGGCGTTCACCGTGTTCAGCGTGTTCCTGCAACTGAAACACAGGGTAGGGTACATACTTCGGCAGCCACTGTGGCAGTATTGCCTGAAGCAGAGGAGTTTGACGTTGAAATTAACGAAGGCGAAATCAAATGGGATACGTTCAGAAGTGGCGGAGCCGGAGGTCAGAACGTGAATAAAGTTGAATCGGGTGTGCGACTCAGATATATGTGGCGTAACCCTAACACCGGGGTCACTGAAGAGATTTTGATTGAGTGTACCGAAACCCGTGACCAACCTAAAAATAAAGAACGCGCGCTGAGCCGACTGAGAACTTTTATCTATGATAAGGAACATCAGAAATATCTGGATGACATAGCCTCACGAAGAAAAACTATGGTTTCGACAGGTGACCGTTCGGCTAAAATCAGAACTTATAACTATCCTCAAGGTCGTATCACTGACCATAGGATAAACTATACCATCTATAATCTTCAGGCTTTTGTCGACGGTGATATTCAGGATTGTATCGACCATTTGATAATTGCCGAGAATGCAGAGAAACTTAAAGAATCAGAATTATAATAACAGTATGAATAAGAAACAGTTAACAGACGAAATCAAACGCACCGGCTCATTTCTGTGCGTTGGACTTGATACGGATATTAAAAAAATTCCCGCACATCTGCTTGAGTGCGAGAATCCCGTGATGGAGTTCAATAAGGCTATTATTGATGCCACTGCGCCATATTGTGTGGCGTACAAACCTAACACAGCCTTCTATGAGACAATGGGTGCGAAGGGATGGGAAAACCTTCAGGAAACTGTTGATTATATCAGGACTAAATATCCTGAGAAACTTATTATTGCAGATGCCAAACGTGGTGACATAGGCAATACCTCAGCAATGTATGCCCGTACGTTCTTCGAAACCATGGGTGTGGATGCAGTAACAGTTGCACCCTACATGGGAGAGGATTCTGTTAAACCGTTCCTTGGATATGACGGTAAGTGGGTGGTGTTGTTAGCACTTACTTCAAATAAAGGTTCTCACGATTTTCAGGTGAAAACTCTGGAGGATGGCAAGAAACTGTTTGAACAGGTTCTCACTACCTCAAAAGAGTGGGGCAGCGACGATACTATGATGTATGTTGTCGGCGCAACACAGAGCGAGATGCTGGCTGAGATACGTAAAATTATTCCTGACCATTTCCTGCTCGTTCCCGGCGTGGGTGCGCAAGGCGGCAGTCTGGCAGAAGTAAGCCGTCACGGTATGACAAAAGAGTGTGGACTGTTGGTGAACGCATCTCGAAGCATTATCTATGCCTCAAATGGAGAGGATTTTGCCGAAGCAGCCGCAACTGAGGCTAAGAAACTCGCCGAGGAGATGAAATCTTATCTCATTGAGCAGGGCGTATAACCCTCATCATGCATTTGTCGCAGTCAAAACATAGCCGGTAACGATTATTGCCGGATTTCAGATATAGTCTGTCGGGATATTTTCCGGCAGACTTTGTTTTCAGGCATGCCCCTAACTCACGGCGCAGACAGTAGCGTGTTTCCATAACCTGCTGGTCTACTGTGAGGTCAGGTTTCATCACTTCCATCGCCGGGGTGATTCGCTTTGCTCCTGCTGAAAGATAGAACCTGCGTGCAAGACCGTTTGAGACATTGTCGCGGCAATCCAGGTCAGAGTCTTCCTTCCATAACTTGAGTTTGTCTACGCCTGCACGGCGATAATCACGCGGATATGAGGCACGGCGTGCGCTGTTGAGTGTATCCACGGCTTTACGACGCAGAGCGGTGAGTGTGGACGCAGGGATAAAGTGATTTCCTGCGAGGTCTGTAAGATTTTGAAGACGATAGACCGAATCACCTAATTTAGCCAAAACCCTCTGCCGGGCCTCTTTCTGGTCAGAGTTAGCAGTCTCCAGCGGCTTTTCAAGATCCAGTACGGCTGTAGCGACGGTTGCTTTGTCTACTGCAATATCTAAAGCGATAAGGAGAGGATTTATCACACGTAGTGTCATGTCAACGGGTATGTATCGCACTGCGGTTCGAAGTGCCATACGATCATCAAATTCTTTGCTTCGGTTGCGGTAGATTGTGGTGCCGACCGGAATATTCAATGGCTTGCGGAGAAACAGCCTGTTCCCTTCAACTTTATTCAGTCGGAAGCCAGTGAAGGTATCGGATTCATCAAAATAACCCAGACCATCACCGTTGGCAAGGTCAACATCACCGGATATAGTAATGCAGTTTCCACGGACTTGACGCACCTTACCCACCGGTCGACCAATGGCTTTGGGTGAATCAAATGAGGCTATTCCGGTTTCTTTACGTTGTGTAAGGAAATATTCAGTGAAGCCACGGTTGAAAACATCATCCAAATCAGGTGTAAACGTCAGTTCGGAAACACCCCGCGATGACCTCTCGTACTTCTCCGGATGGGCTGCTATAACTCTGTCAATCTCAGCCCTATAGGCCGCTACAGTGTTTTTTACGTATGCTTCCGATTTAAGCCTTCCTTCAATCTTGAATGAACTTGCACCGGCATCGAGCAATGCTTCAATCTTATCAATACGGTTCATATCCTTTAATGAAAGAAGATGTTTCCCTTTAATGAGGATATTACCTTTTTCATCGCATAAATCGTAAGGTAGACGGCACATCTGCGCACACTCACCACGATTGGCACTGCGTCCGGTGGCGAGGAAACTTGCCTGGCAGTCGCCGCTGAAACTTACGCATAATGCGCCATGAACAAACACCTCTAAGGGTACATCGGTGGCTTCGTAAATGCTGTGTATCTCATTGAGCGTAAGTTCGCGTGCGAGTACAATCTGTGAAAATCCTGCGTCCTGAAGGAAACGCGCTTTGTCCGCGTCACGGGTGTCGCATTGCGTGCTGGAATGTAGAGCAATCGGAGGTATATCCATCTCTAAAATACCCATATCCTGAACAATGAGGGCGTCAACACCAATCAAATACAGGTCACGTATCATCTGCTCGACATCCTTGATCTCACTATCATAGACAAGTGTGTTTACAGTGATATATACTCGAGCATCAAACCGGTGAGCGAATTCAACCACTTCTGCAATATCTGCAAGAGAATTCGTTGCGGCAGCGCGTGCACCATGTGAAGGTGCACCCATATATACAGCATCTGCGCCGTGAAGTATTGCCTCTTTTGCTGTAGCAGCATCGCGCGCAGGGGCAAGAAGTTCTATTTTACGTTTTTTATCAGCCATTTTTATTTGTACTGTTTCTATAAACAAAATAGTTTATCCAGTTAGTAAACAGGAGGTTGGCATGCGAACGCCAACGCACAACAGGGACACGTTTCTCAACGTCATCATCAAGGAAATAGTTCTCCGGGGGGATAGGGTTCAGCCCTTTATTAATGTCACGTTCATATTCCTTCTTTAAAGTATCAGGGGAATATTCCGAGTGCCCTGTAATGTAAAATTCGCGTCCGTCCCTACCCATGATAATATATGGACCCACAGCATCGCCGTCGGAAAGGATGCTAAGTTCCGGAATTGCTTCAACATCAGAAAAACGTACGCCCGTAAATCGGCTGTGAGGGACATAGAAAATATCGTCAAATCCTCTGAGCAGGGGATTTTGAGGTGCAAGAACGCGATGAGGGTAAACACCTGATAATTTCTTGTCCGTATCCACCTTGGGAATTCCATAGTGATGATATAGTCCGGCGAATGCAGCCCAACAGATATAAAGAGTAGAGTTCACATGATTTTTTGCCCAATCCATTATTTCCGTCAGTTCAGCCCAGTAGTCAACATCCTCAAACCGAAGTTTTTCAACCGGAGCACCGGTGATGATCAATCCGTCATAATTGGCTTCGCGTATGTCATCAAAATATTTGTAAAATTTTTCAAGATGCTCATGTGGCGTATTTTTAGAAATATGTGACGCCATATCAATAAGGTCTACTTCCAAGGGTAGGGGTGAGTTGGAGAGCATTCTCAGGAAATCCGTCTCAGTCTGTTCCTTCAAAGGCATCAGATTGACTATCCCGATACGCAACAGCCGGGCATTCATCGGAGACTGATGCTCGTCATTGAGAAATATATTTTCATTTTTCAGCAACTCCAGAGCAGGGAGATTAACCGGAACTTTTACAGACATAAACAAATTCGTTTAAAAAAGGATAGAGATGTTATTGTGAGCATCTCAAAATAGGATTTGGGGTCATCGACTCTCTAAATCTTATGCAAAATTACAAAAAAAGAAGTAAAAACTTGCATAGTTCAAAAAAAGGTTATAACTTTGCACCGCAAAACAGGAATAATGGTTCCTTGGCCGAGTGGTTAGGTACCGGTCTGCAAAACCGTTTACAGCGGTTCGAATCCGCTAGGAACCTCAAGAGAGTCTATTCAATAGGCTCTCTTTTTTTACATAATGGTCATAGAATAGGTTCAACCCTCTGCCACATATTAACAATTCCCAAAATTTGACATAGTTCAAATTTTCGGAATATTCTTTTGGAGGGATAGATTGGATATGCAGGTCCATATAGGCTCAGCGGATATGCAAAATGAGTGTGATGACCAATTCGTAAAATTGAATCACCACACCCAAAATCAGGTTGATGAGGATTAGTTGCCGGTGGTTGATTGCTCGATATCGTTTTCCGGTATATCTACGTGGAAAATCATTTTAAGAATGGTTGTTGATGCTTTTCCCATTACGCCTGCACCGAACACAGCATTGTTTATGACAACGTTCTTTAGCACCCCGTATTCCACATCATTCAGATAGAAGTAGATTGTGGAGCCTTCCCTCTGTATGTAGATTGTATTCAAGGTGTTTTTATTTGAATATTTGATCAATCCTGTTTTGACGGAGTTGGCTACTCCGTTTGAAAATTTGAGGTAACGATACTGCGAATCATTGATTACTATGGCTTTGAAATTGTGGTCATCCTGATAATCGAAAATAAGGACGATTCCATTATTTTCGTTTAATTTTGTGGAGGAGGTCACAATTCCGAAAATGAAGTCATCAGTATCGACAACTACAGGGAGTTCAACGGTAGAAGCATAGATTTCCTTTTCGATTTTGTTACTTATGACAAGNCCNTTGGTTGACATTAATGCTTGTTGTCCTTTTGATTTGCCTTGTGTCCACTGATACTGGGTGTCATCAATGGATTTGAAAAAATTACGCACATCATCCGGATCCAAGTCTTCTTCTTCGTTTTCAGAAACATCAGGTGACTCAACTTCTTTTACAGCATCCTTTAATTTATTTCGTTCATTATTTTCCTTTATGGCAGTCAGGAGNCCTTTTTTCATAAAAGTGCCAAATGATATTTTTGCTTCAATGGATGAGGCANCCAAAAGGGTTGTAATAAATATNAGTAACGCTTTCTTCATGGTNTATTCACCNCCTCCNACAGACGTTTGCAGTTCCTGAATCAACGGTTCGAAAGAACGGAGAACTCTGTCATAGTTTTTAAAACATTGTTCGCCACGACAGTCATTTTTCTTGATTTGTACAGAGATGCGGGCACGATATGTCAATACTTCGTCATCAGTAAAAGTCATTCGTACTTCAAGACGGGTACGTACAGTTTTTTTCTTGAACTGGGTTACNCGCCATGATGTCTTAATCCATCCTGCACTTTTATCGCGTACCTCGATGTTGTCAAAGTAATTGGTACATACGCTCATCAATCTTTTCCACACCTTGTCTTCCGACAAACCTTTCTTACAAGTNACGTCAAACCAACGGTTAGCAAGATCCACTCCATCTTCCGCTCCCATGGATGCTANCATAGCCTCATCCTCAGTNAGTTCATAAAGCACTGTGTTTCTGGGATTATCCTTGCGCAACCGATATNTTTCCGTATCATANCCGGGCGCTTCAACTTTAATGACAAAGAAGTCGGTTTTCTTGAATGTGACCTGATAACTACCTGTTCCTACTTTCTGACCATCTACGTAAATACTTGCGGTTTCAGGTATCACGTTAATAGTAATTTTCTTGGCACCGAAGGCTACGGTAGATAGGGAACAAAGTCCGCTNAGCATGAAAATCAGCAACGCGGCGAATCTAAATTTGAACATAACACTAACTGATGCCGCGGTCATCCTCTCGTTGGCGTGATTGGTTTATAAAAGAAAAAAGCGTAGGAATCTGTATCTGTTACCGTCCTACAACCTGAGGCTTCTCGCATTGCCCTATTCATGTCGGACGGCAACGCAGAAGCCCACGCCAGTATATGCAATCAATGCGTCCGGCCATATTTCTCCCGAAATATTGTGCCGAAAGCAAGATAATTACATTACCACGGGCATCTACCGTTGCACAACCCTTGACATGAATATGAAAGTTTGCGAGACATTTCAGGTTGTCAAGAATCAGCGCGGATAAACGCTTTCTTATGTATTTTAACTACATCCCGCTCCGCTTAACCCCAGACCGNGGGTTGGCTCGGTTAAGAACCTCTCCCTNCTGGCGTGGTNTACGAGGCNGTCTGCAAATGCAAAGTTAGTAATAATTCCTGANATTNTTAGCCGATTATGCTTGAAATTTTAAATTCACGTTGAAAAATGTGCCACCGAGTGAAGTCGATTCTTCTCTCGGTGGTCATTTGGATTACAGTCCGTGGGACAGNCCCATATTATGGGGGTGACCGTAGTTGAGACTGTGNGGTTGTTCANAACTTNTGTGGCAATCTGNCGGATTNCCACTTTCCACTGTTCTGAGCAGCGCAGTTAAAGATTNTCAGTACCAATTGTGAGATTATGATGTTGGGTAATCAAGTATATCGTTACTATAATTTATCGTGGAATGGNTGGGATTATATTTTTAATGCGCCGATAAGGTCAGTTATATTGTTTACGTTGTGGCGTTTGCAATATTCTGACATNTAGTCAATNATATCCATTGTTACNCGGGGATTGAAGAAATTGGCGGTTCCNACCTGAATGGCNGATGCTCCGGCAAGGATAAACTCCATGGCATCGGCTCCCGAGGATATACCACCAAGACCGATTACCGGAATTTTTACGGCTCGCGACACCTGCCACACCATTCTTAATGCAACCGGCTTAACTGCAGGTCCTGAGAGCCCACCTGTAACCGTGGATAATATGGGGCGCTGTCNTTCAACGTCAATTGCCATTCCAAGCAGTGTATTTATCAAGGATACNGAGTCGGCACCTTCTGCTTCTACAGCGCGTGCTATTTCCGTAATATCTGTAACGTTGGGTGAGAGTTTAACTATGAGTGTCTTGGGGTAGGCCTTACGGATGGCTTTTGTTACTTCGGCCGCCCCTGAGGTAGTAGTGCCGAATGCCATACCACCTTGTTTTACATTCGGACAAGAGATATTTACTTCAATAGCGTTGATTTTGTCAAGGGTTGCGATTTTTTCGGCTACTGCAACGTAATCNTTAACCGATGCACCTGAAACGTTCACGATGATTTGCGAATCTATATCTTTGATTTCGGGATAGATGTGNTCGATAAAATAATCTACGCCCTTGTTCTGAAGTCCNACAGCNTTGAGCATACCCATGGGGGTTTCAGCCATTCTGGGATAGTCATTGCCNTCACGGTGGTTAAGGGTNGTTCCTTTTACAACGAATCCNCCCAGACGGTCCAAGTCAATAAAGTCAGNAAATTCTGTTCCATAACCGAATGTNCCTGANGCTGTCATCACGGGGTTTTTAAGTTCCAANCCCCCAATTTTTACACTTAAATCTACCATGTCAAATCATTTATATCAAATATTGGACCTTCACTGCATACACACACGTTGCCCTTAACTGTTTTCTCCACACAACACAGGCATGCTCCAAGACCGCAGGCCATCATGTTTTCAAGCGATACNTCACATGGGATGTTTTTNTCACGTGCCAGTTTGGCTACTGCTTTCATCATAGGAGCAGGACCNCAGCAACAGATATGATCCCATGCCTCAGTCCATACAGATGAGTTAACCACAAAGCCTTTGTCGCCTGCCGTGCCATCATCGGTGGTAACAGCGACAGGTGCAATCTGTTCCATTTCTTTAATAAGAAGAAGTTCAGATGCGGTTTTCGCTCCGGTNAGGAATGTCACGTCTGCTCCATTTTCCTTCAGTTTCTTNCCCAGATAGAGCATCGGTGCTGTACCGACACCGCCACCTATAAGCAGCATCTTTTTCCCTTTGCAATCAGTGTTAAAGCCGTTTCCGAGCGGCAACATAATATTCAGGACTTGACCTGCTTTCATGTTTAGCATTGCAGAGGTTCCTTTACCGGCATTCCGCACNAAGAGGTAAAGGATATTTTCGGCNTAGTCAACATCGCATACTGAAATAGGACGACGCAACATGACTGAATCTACNGCAACTTCAACAAATTGACCGGGCAGGATTTCCGGTAANATCGCNCCATTCGCGGGCCGGAGTTTAAGAAGCCCGCAGGAAGGAGTCTGCATTTCAATTGAATTAATAACAAAATCAATTAAACTTTTTTTCATAACCCATGATATTTGATAATGAATCGGATTCTGAGGTCAGAACATTTATAAAACTTTCCATGTAAGCGTTTGCNGCTTCGGTATGACCATCTTTTCGAAGTTCGTACTCGTTNTTTAGAACTGTAAGCAGNCTGTTCTGCATTTCAATTTCTGATAACGGCATATCCGCTATCAATGCGTGAGCGGCTTCGGCACCTTCTGTTTCTGCCTTTGTCACCAAGGCTTTCTCCTCAGAGCCGCAGGCTGTGACTAACATGAGAAAGAGANCGACAGGGAGAATTTTTGTAAGCATTCTGTAGATTCGATTCATAANATTGTTATAGCGATTTTTGCACATGCCTCNGCATCGGCCAGTGCGTTGTGATGATTATTGAATGGTATGGCCAGCGCCTCGCAAACGTAGGGTAGGGAGTATGACCGGCAGAATGANCGTGGNATTTTTCGTCTGGCAGCCTGAAGAGTGCAGAGAAACGTATAGTCAGGATAATCCATTTGGTAGACCCGGTGTGCCGTTCTTATGCATTTCTCATCAAAAGCCTTGTTATGTGCCACAAGAGGAAGATCCCCAATGAATTGTGCTGCCCGATNCCATACCTTATCAAAGGTATCTGCATTCTCGGTATCTGCCATCCCTATTCCGTGAATCTCGTTTGTGAAACGACGGATGTANTANTCCGGTTCCGGTTTNACGAGTTCATAGAAAGTGTCGGCTATAACTCCGTCGATGACCTTAACAGCNCCTATCGAGCATATACTCTCAGGGTTATAGTTTGCAGTTTCGACATCAATAGCAACGAAATTATCCATTGTTGCGTGTATAAAGATTTTTTACGTGTTGCGATACCTCCTCCATGAGCCATCGTGGTGTGGAGGTTGCTCCGNAAACGCCGATAGAATTTACATCCTTGAGCCAATGCGGGTCTATTTCATTGGCGTTAGAAACCAGATATGTAACAGGGTTGACAGCCTTGCACTCCTCAAACAATACTTTGCCATTACTGCTTTTTTTGCCACTTACGAACAGCACGAGATCATGGCGGGCGGCAAATTCACGCAGATGGGCAACACGGTTTGATACCTGTCTGCAGATTGTATCATAACTGTGAAACGATGTGTGGGGTGCTTTTCGTGCATTAATTTCACGAATCATGTCGTTGAATCCTTCCAGCGATTTTGTGGTCTGGGAATAAAACTCAATGTCACGGTTGAAGTCAATCTTGTCAAGTTCGTCTATATTCTGCACTACTATGGCTTTGCCATCAGTTTGTCCTACCAGACCGTTTACCTCGGCATGACCATGTTTGCCGTATATGACAATCTGAGCCGATGAATCAGGATCGGTGGCTTTGTTCTTTATTCTTTTCTGAAGTTGAAGCACCACCGGGCATGTGGCATCGATTATCTCAATATTATTTCTGGCGGCAGTCTGATAGGTAGACGGTGGTTCGCCATGGGCACGAAGAAGAACCTTTACATCATGAAGATTTTCCAAATCATCATGTGTGATAGTGAGAAGGCCTTTATCGCATAGGCGCTGCACTTCATCGCTGTTGTGAACGATGTCTCCGAGACAATAAAGTTTACCGCTGTTCTGCAATTCCTCCTCCGCTTTCCGTATTGCCGTTACTACGCCGAAGCAGAAGCCTGATGCTTCATCAATTTCAATTACCGGAACCACTTGCACCGATTTTTTTGTTGAAAATATCCAGAAGCAGTGAGTTCTGCTCCTGAAGTGTCATTGCTGAATTATCAATTTTTATGGCATCCTCAGCACATCTTAACGGGCTTTCCTCGCGCGTACGGTCAATATGGTCNCGTTTAACAACGTTGGCAAGAACTTCCTCGTAGGTAGTGGCTACACCTTTTTCGGTAAGTTCTTTGTAGCGTCGGGTGGCACGTGTTTCAGGTGAAGCATCAACGAAAATTTTCATTTCTGCCGAGGGGAACACTGTTGTGCCAATGTCACGGCCATCCATTACAATACCTTTTTCCTTGCCGAATTCCTGTTGTTTGGCCACGAGATCGTGACGTACTTCCGGAATTGCTGCAATAAAGGAAACCAGACTTGAAACTTCCATACGGCGAATCTCATTCTCCACTACTTCTCCGTTGAGAGTAGTCAGTTGTTTGTCATCGGACACTTTAAAGTCAATTTTAATCTGAGGTAATGAACTGATAAGGAGATCTTTGTTGACAGTGCCATCCTCAGTTATCATGTTGTTGCGGATAGCAAACAGCGTTACAGCCCTGTACATAGCACCCGAATCGATGTATCGGTAGCCTATTTCAGATGCCAGGTTGCGTGCCATTGTACTTTTTCCGGAAGAGGAGTAGCCGTCAATGGCTATGATTATTTTATTGCTGTTCATAATTAATCGATACTTTATTCATCAGTTAATGAAATCATTAATGTCAAGAGTCAGGTTCAGCATGAATGTAGTCGCACTTTTGTGAGGCTGAGAAAATGCCAGACCTATATTAAATTTCTTGACATCAAGACCGGCACCCAATGACCATCCGGATAGAAAATTTCTATTGTAGGTACTCATGTCGGTGCGTGTCTTATAATTGTAGGCTAATGAAACNTAAAATTTTTCTGAGGGGGTGAAATCTGCTCCGAAAATCAGATGGCGGAAAAGATTGCTTTTAAAGTCATCCTTGAGTTCCGGTACATCATCTGTGGAACCGTCACCAGTATGGTAATAGGGGAGGTGCCATTTGGTAAGATTCCATGCTGTCACTGAAAAGCGAACCGGAAGCGAACCGAAGGACTGAGACCATCCCAGTCGGACATCGATCGGCAGACGGTCATACGATTCATTGAATTTTTTCACCTGTCCACCCAAATTAGCCACAACTGCCGACAATGACAAATCTCTGTCCGGATCGTAGTAATTGATACCAAGATCAGTGGCCAGTGCAAGTGCATTATATTGCTCGTAGTTGCTATAGAGAAGTTTCACTTTGAAACCACCACGCAGGTTTTGCGCCAGGTCATGAGTATAGCCGGCAGAAAAAGAGAGATCCTGCGGAGAGAAGTCGCCTAAGATCGTTCCGTTTTCATCAGTATGCTTCATTGAGCCATAGCCAAAATACTGGATTGAGGCTTGCCAGGCTGCACGGTCACCTGCTTCTCTGGCGTAGGTTACACCTGCGAAATTGCTTTCGCCGACATAGCGCATGTAGTTAACCGCTATCTGATTACTCATTTCCGGACCGAGCAAACCCGGATTTTGATCTACAGTGGTTATGTTATCTTCTACGGTAGATATGTTAACACCACCCAGACCGAAAATACGTGCGGAAGAGGTGATATTCATGAAATTGTATGCGGTACTGCCATCCTGCGCCATCATTGAGGCAGGAAGCATCAGCATTGATAAGAGTATTTTAACGGGTAGTTTCATTTTAATAAATGGATGGTATCCATTAATAAATATAACGGAAACCATCCATCTTTATTGTGTTATTAGTCCTTATTATTGAAGGCATCTGCTACAGCCTTGCGAAGATCATCATCGTATTTGTCGCGAGCGATGATTGTTCCATCTGGACCGAAGAGGATTATGCAGGGAATGCCCGATATGCCGTAGATGTCAGTAGGAATTTTCTGCGCATTAAGAACATTCTGCCAGGGGAGTTCATGCGTTTCAATAGCATTAAGGGTGTTTTCCGGCTCATCCCACACTGCCACNCCGAGAACTTTGAGACCTTTGGGTGCATACTCTTTGTANATATCCTTGATGACTGCNGTTTCGCGTATGCAGGGACCACACCAACTTGCCCAGAAATCTACCAGNACATACTGTCCTTTGCCTACAACATCACTTAAGCGGAANGCNTCGGCACTGTCGGAGGGNACGACAAAATCCTTGAACATTTTNCCTTCGCCGGTTTCCTCTTTGTTTATTTTGGCTGTCTTGAGTTCCTTGATGCGCTGATATTCGCCTAATGAAGGTGTGTTATTAACGGCTTTGTTAAAATCATCAAGATTCATGTCATACGCTTTCTGAAGGAAGAAATAATAACCGATGGGGTTATCGATATTCTCATTCATGGCAGCCTCCTGCACAGAGTCGAGTTTAGCAGAATAAATCTCGGAGAAATTGTCACGGATAGAATCNTTTATTGATTCGTATTCTTCGGTAATTTTNTTGAATTGTTTTGAAATGGCATCCAATCGACCGTTCAACTCACCACCCACGATTGAATCGCGGTTGAAAACTGTAATTGAGTCTGCTTCAAGAATGAACATCCCGCCACGTTTGCCGTTGGTAATGATTCGTGCCCATACAGGCTTGTCGATGTTTCCTTTGAATGTGGCNACACCGTCAACAACAGCAGCGCTGTCAATTTTCTCACCGGTATCAAAATTTGTCAGGAACACGAGCGATGCCTCCTGATCAGAANTTACACTTACGTTGTATTCTGTNGACTGTTTTTCTGTACCTGNGCATGCCGANAGTGCCACTANGGCAGANGCATAAAGCAATTTCTTAATCATTGGTTTGAGAGNTTATATATTATTTAATTTTTTCAGAGCCGCTTTGTCAGCCACAACCCATAAAACATCNCCGGCTTCAAACGGGGTGTCAAGAATGTTGTTGATATATTCCCCGTTACGTTGAATAGCAACNATGTGAGCNGAGTAGTTTTTACGTATATCGGCTGTTGTNATTGTTTGTCCGATAAGGGGTGAGGANGGACCAACTTCAGTNCTTCGAAGTTTGAATTCCCCGATATTCTGCGAGAAATCTTCTTCCTGTTCCTTATCTATCACCGGCAGGAGTTTCTGAATTTGTTCNTCATTTCCTATTACACCCACAATGTCGCCGGGGAAAAGGCGGGTGTGACCTGAAGGAACGGTCATNGTATTATTTCCTCGCTGAATGTTTACCACTGANACGCCNTANGTGCTNCGNAGNGGTGAATCCATAAGCCGTTCACCAACGAACGGACAACCGTAACCGACATGCATGAAGGCAAGGTGAAGGTTGCTGACCAGATTGTTGTTACGTCCNGTCTGTCGNAGTTCCNTTTCGTTTAAGTTATTCATGAACTTGGTCTCAATNTTTCGCATNCGTTCACGCAGTTGACGNGTNAATACNCCGAGAATAAGAGTCATGACTATGATGCCNCCCAATATACCTATCTTTATTGAATAGAAAATNGTGAAAAGATACACNACAAAGGCCAGCACAATCAGNATTCGGAATACTGACATGATAATCAGCGGTGCGCGATAGTTGCTATGTTTTTCAGCAAGAAGTCTGCGTTCATCCTTTTTTGATGTCGGCAGCGACATAGCCAGAAGGAACGGTGACATGCTGAGCAGCGTGGCAATCATAACCACCGGTTTGCCAAAGTCGGGACTTAGTTTTTCTGCCCAGGGTAATACTATGGTGGTTGCAATCAGGATTATTGCAATCAGAATAATGGCATAGAGCACAATGCGCCATAAATAACGGCGGATGATAGCCATCCACACGGTCTTACCTGCTGAAGCGGAGTGACTTTCGTTGTTGTCCTCACAGTATCTGTTTATCAGGAANTTGAGTTTTGCNGGCANATGGTTTTCTACAAATGTAGCAACCNAGGGGGACATTCTGATGAAATANGGAGTGGTGAAGGTTGTCAACACCGACACTGCNACNACAATAGGATATATNGTNGGATTCAATACTCCGAGNGACATACCGAGTGAGGCGATGATGAATGCGAATTCACCGATNTGGGTCAAAGCGAAACCTGATTCTATGGCCACCCGTAGTGTTTGACCNGTCACAAGCATACCGGTTGTTCCGAAAATAATCATACCCACGATGACTACTGAGGAAAGTATCAGAATAGGCCCCCAGTACTCAACGATAACGGTTGGCTGTACCATCATTCCTACAGANATAAAGAANACGGAGCCGAAGAGGTCTTTAACCGACATGGTGACACGTTCGATGCGTTCGGCATAACTTGTACCNGCGAGAATTGAACCCATCACGAAGGCTCCCAATGCGAGAGAGAAGCCGCAGAATACAGAGAACACCGCCATGCCGAGGCATAATCCCATNGATACTATAAGAAGTGTCTCGCTATTGAGAAACCTGCGCACAGCACCCAAAGCCGAGGGTAGGGCATACACACCCACCATAAACCATATCACAAGGAAGAACACGAGTTTAGCAATACTCATGAGNAGTTCTGCTCCTTCAACCGAGTTATTGATGGCAATGGATGACAGGATAACCATCATAAGGACNGCNAANAGNTCCTCCACNATAAGTACGGCAAAAACAAGTCCTGCAAACTTNTGCTGNTTCAAACCGAGGTCGTTGAAAGCCTTTATGATAATAGTTGTGGATGACATTGAGAGCATTCCCCCCAGGAACAGGCTGTTTATATTGGAGAATCCCATCAGGTGTCCTATAATAAACCCTGTCGCCATCATTCCGATAACGATTATGAGGGCAGTGACTACTGCTGAACCTCCAACGCCGATGAGTTTTTTAAAACTGAACTCCAGTCCAAGCGAGAACAACAGTACGACTATACCTATCTGTGCCCAGAATTCAATATTGGCTTCAGTTGTAACTGATGGAAGGGGGGTGAAATTAGGACTTGCCAGAAAGCCGGCAACAATATAACCGAGTACTACAGGCTGTTTGATCCATTTAAAAAGTACGGTTACTATAGAACCGAGAATCAAAATAAATGCGAGGTCGCTGATCAAACTTTCCACACTCATGGTGGAGGCGACTTCAGGGATAGCGTTCAGAAGAATCATTCGTTAATCAGATGTTAACTTGATTAGATAATGTGATTGATAGGGTGGGGCTCAGGTCACTGAGTTTCTTAAACAGTCCGACAAAGTCGGTATTTTCCTTTGCTAATACTGCCAGATTGAGATATGTGGTGTCCTCCACATAATCATAATCCACATAAATATTTATCATATGTATCTGGTGTTGAGCCAATAACTCCTTATATGCTTTGAAATCTTCAAGAATGGTGTGTACCTTTATCCGTATTATCCTGGTTTGTCCACCCATGTTAACCTTATGCTCAAAACGTTCAAACTGAACGAGAACGAGGATTATCATGCATGTAGCGAAAAGCGATACGAAGTAAAGCCCTATGCCAACGGCCAGACCTATGGTGGCCACAATCCAAATTCCGGCAGCGGTGGTAAGACCTCGCACTGATCCTTTCATCTGAATGATAGCCCCTGCACCGAGAAAGCCGATTCCGGATAAAACCTGTGCCGCCATGCGACCGGGGTCACCGCCATTATACTCCTGCATTACATAGACTGACAGAATCATGGCCATGGTGGCTCCCATAGAGATAAGTGAAAATGTCCTTATTCCGGCATTTTGTCCCTTGCTTTTACGTTCGAAGCCTACAATACCTCCAAGGAGCATGCTGAGCATCAACTTGAAGATAGAGGAGGTCGCTGTGATCTCCTGGGAGTTTATTATATTCAGGAAGTACTCCATTCAAAAGGTCAAATGGGAGGTTATTTCTTCATTACAAACTTACGGGAAGCCAGACGATAGTTGTCTGCAAACAGTTCTACTGTATATTCACCGGGATTGAGAGTAGTGTTTACATCATAATAGATTTTCAATCCACCGATTTCTTCACCTGCATATTCAATATTCAGACGTGAAGTGCACTTGACGGAAGCACCTTCGAAATTGAACACGCCACCGTTGCCCAACAGATCTCCCTCAGGGTTGGTGATACGCAAATATATTGTTTTTTCACCTACCGGAGTAGAATTGTTCTGAGGAATGGTAAAGGTTACCATCAGTTGAGTCGCTTTGGTGATATTTTTCTCAACTTTGCCGTTTTTCTTGAGCGCGACCATGTTGACACCTGTAACATTCAGTTTTTCAGCGAGCGTCATGCGTTCATTAAGTTCTTCATTATCCTTAGACACCGAAGCCACTCTTGCCGACAACTGTCTGTTCTTATCCTTTATCTCTTCATTTTCTACTCTAAGCCCTTGATTCTCTTTTGAGAGTGAGTCAACTTTGGCTATGTAATGACGGAGAATACCTTTCAGTGTTGCAATCTCATCCTGAAGTTCTTTAATACGTTTGGCGCTTTTTTTCTTTTCACTGTTAAGTTCAGCGATAAGTTTTTCAACTTTTGCTTTGGCGGCGGCGTATTTTTCTGCAAGTGAATCGTTGACCATAATCTGGGTCTGATTCTCATATTGTGCAAATTCGTTATTGACCGACTGAAATTCATTAGCCAACTGCAACTGTTCGTTTGTCAGTTTTAACTGTTCATTTTCATTAGCCACATTTGACAGTTTGTAACCCTGGAATCCGATCAGGGCTACCGCGATAATCACAACGACTGCAATGATTATGCCTAAAATCATTGTAGTCTTATTCTTGGGTAAGGTGGTCATTTTTGAAATAATTATGTTTCTTGATAATTATATAATGTGCAAAATTAGTAAGAATATTCGGATTTAAAAAACTATCTGAAATATAAATGCATCAGTGAAACGGTTGAAGCCGGTGCATATCCAGCGTCGTAGTTTACCGCAACGTTTGAAGGATGCATTTTCAAGGGTTTTTATACTTGCATGGTTTTCTACTCCTGCATAGGCATATAACTGTTTCATATAAAGCCTTTGGCGACAATATTGTTCGACCAATAAAAGTGCTTCCGACCCGTAACCATTCCCACGATATTCGGGGTCAATGATAAAGCCTATGCCTGCCCGTCGGCTTACCGGGTCAAAATCATAAATGTCGACAGCACCGGCAACGTTTCCGGAAGCCTCGACTTCGATCATCAACCGTAACTGACGTGTAGTGAAAATGTCGGGATTATAATTGGCTATATAGTCGTCAATGAGTTGTTTTGAAAACGGGGCACAGGTGCTTCCTGTATCCCATAATTCAGTGTTGTTTTCCCACTTGTAGAATAACTCACTGTCGTGTGGCTCGGGGGCACGCAATCTAAGTGTGCCATCGGATAATAGGGGTTTCATGATTGAAATTGATCTGAGAAAAGTGTACGGTTAAGCAGTGACCGCCCGAGTGTCACTTCGTCTGTATATTCTATTTCGTTGCCCACGGAAACCCCGCGTGCAATCTGAGTTATCTTGACACCTTTTTCGGCCAATCGGCGGTAAATATAGAAATTGGTGGTGTCACCCTCCATGGTGGCGCTAAGTGCTAATATCACCTCCTTTATGTCCTCCTTGTCAATCCGCTCAATCAGTGAGGCTATCTCAAGTTTTTCCGGACCTACGCCATCCATGGGTGAGATTACACCCCCCAACACGTGGTACAGCCCGTTGAAACTACCGGTGTTTTCAAAACTCATCACATCCTTGACATTTTCCACCACACAGACCACAGACGGGTCGCGTGCGGGATTCCCGCATATTCCGCAAAGTTCGCTTTCAGAAATATTATGACACTTGCGGCAATAGACCACCCCTTCGCGCAACTTGATAACTGCGTCGCCGAGTGATCTGGCCACCTGCGGTTCCTGACGGAGAAGATGCAGAGCCAGTCTGAGCGCCGTTTTTCGCCCGATGCCGGGTAAACGCGACATCTCGGTCACTGCATCCTCCAGTAATCTTGATGAAAATTCCTGTTCCATATAGACAAAGTTACGAAAAAACCGGCTTATTAAATGTATGTTATCCTTTTTTTTAACAAAAGATTTGTTTTCATGATGTATAATTGTCAAAGATTTTATACCTTTGCATCCGGTTTCAAAGGCACGTTACAACGTGTCATCACTTCAAAGAATAATCGCTCTATTGTAAAACAATGGAAGTCATAAGAACAATAAAGGCTCTGAAACAGAAAGTTGCAGAAGCCAAGGAGAAAAATAAATCCGTAGGACTTGTTCCCACAATGGGTGCGCTTCACCAAGGGCATATATCACTTGTTGAGCGTGCGCGCAAGGATAACGACGTGGTTGTTGTAAGTGTGTTTGTCAACCCTACTCAGTTCAACAACCCGGAAGATTTACGCACTTATCCCCGCACTGAAGAAGCGGACTGTGCGTTGCTTGAAAAAGCGGGTGTGGATTATGCCTTCATCCCCTCGGTGGAGGAGGTGTATCCCGAACCTGATACGCGCCGGTTTGACCTTGGTCCGGTGGCTGAAGTTATGGAGGGTGCAATGCGTCCCGGTCACTTTAATGGAGTAGCACAGATAGTAAGCAAACTGTTTGACATGGTCCAGCCCCATCGTGCTTATTTCGGAGAAAAAGATTTCCAGCAGATTGCTGTCATAAGAAAAATGGCGCAGATATGCGGTTTTGATATCGATATCATAGACTGTCCTATCAAACGTGAGGCTGACGGTCTGGCTATGAGCAGCCGAAATGTACGCCTCACTCCTCATCAGCGTGAAGTGGCACCCGCTATTCACAAGGTTCTGTCAGAAAGCGTTGCCATGAAAAATTCCAACAGCGTGGAAGAGGTGAAAAAGTTTGTCACCGACTCCATTAATTCCGTTGATGAAATGGAGGTTGAATACTATGAGATAGTTGATCCATTGACAATGCAGCCTATTGAAAAATGGGAGGATGCGGTAAACGGCAATCCGGTTGGATGTGTTACGGTTTACTGCGGCAACGTTCGTCTTATTGATAATATTAAGTACTAAGGATAATGACAATAGAAGTACTGAAATCAAAAATACACCGTGTGACAGTAACTGAAGCACGTCTTGATTATATAGGAAGTATCACAATTGATGAGGCTTTGATTGAAGCCGCAGGAATCATCCCCGGTGAACGAGTTTACATTGTAAATAATAATAACGGAGAACGCCTTGACACATACGTAATCAAAGGAGAACGTAATTCAGGCGTAATCTGCCTGAATGGCGCCGCAGCACGTAAGGTGCAACCCGGCGACATCGTTATTATAATGAGTTATGCTCAGATGACTCCGGAAGAAGCGGCGTATTTCCAACCGAAAGTGATTTTTCCTGATACAAATACTAACCGGCTTATCCAGCCCTAATTAATCACCTTGAACTATGTTTGAAAATCTTAGCGATAAACTTGAAAAATGTCTTCAAATTCTTAAGGGTGAAGGCAAGATAACCGAGATTAATGTTGCCGATACCTTGAAGGAGGTTCGCCGTGCTCTCATTGATGCCGACGTTAACTACAAGGTGGCAAAACAGTTTACCGACACAGTCAAGGCGAAAGCCCTCGGTCAGAACGTGTTGACCGCACTGAAGCCCAAAGAGTTGATGCTCAAGATTGTGCATGACGAACTCACTACTCTTATGGGTGGCGAGCAGGTGCCCCTCAATCTTTCGGGAAATCCTACCGTGATTCTTATGTCCGGTTTGCAGGGTTCCGGTAAGACAACATTGAGCGGAAAACTTGCACGCAAACTGAAAAGCGAGAAGGGTAAACGTCCGCTGTTGGTGGCTTGTGACGTGTATCGTCCTGCTGCGATTGATCAATTGAAAGTGCTTGCTTCGCAGATTGACGTTCCGGTATATACTGAGGAAGGAAACAAAAATCCTGTAGAGATAGCAAAAAATGCAATAGCATACGCTAAGGCTCACTATAACGATCTTGTAATCATAGATACCGCAGGTCGTCTGGCGGTTGACGAACAGATGATGAATGAGATTGAGGCTATTAAAAAGGCAGTCAATCCTCAGGAAATACTCTTTGTAGTCGATTCAATGACAGGTCAGGATGCGGTAAATACAGCCAAGACCTTCAACGACCGTCTGGACTTTGACGGTGTCGTTCTGACCAAACTTGATGGTGACACCCGCGGTGGTGCGGCTCTCTCAATCCGAACTGTTGTTAACAAGCCAATCAAGTTCATCGGTACAGGAGAAAAACTCGATGCCATCGATTATTTCCACCCCGACCGTATGGCTACCCGTATTCTCGGTCAGGGAGATATTATGTCGTTGGTGGAACGTGCGCAGAATATCATCTCGGAAGATGAAGCGAAGCAGGTTCAGAGCCGTATCGCTAAGAACAAATTTGACTTCAACGACTTCCTCAACCAGATTCACCAGATTAAGAAAATGGGTAACATCAAGGAACTCGCCTCAATGATTCCCGGTGTGGGCAAGATGGTTAAGGATATGGATATTGATGATAACGCTTTCAAAGGAATTGAAGCAATCATTTACTCCATGACCGCTGAAGAGCGTGCTAACCCTGCAATTATCAATAACTCGCGCCGTCAGCGTATTGCCAAA
Source organism: Bacteroidales bacterium (assembly GCA_014800385.1). Classification (GTDB taxonomy): domain Bacteria; phylum Bacteroidota; class Bacteroidia; order Bacteroidales; family Muribaculaceae; genus CAJUPY01. The sequence continues at coordinate 6,380 of JAAVGE010000017.1, read as the reverse complement.
GGTTCGGGTACCACTGTGCAGGAGGTCAACCGATTGCTCACCCAGTTTGAACAGACCCGCAAAATGCTTCGCACGGTAACCCAGATGAAGGGTAATCCAATGAGCATGATGCGCCGAATGAAAGGTCGCAGATAATTGTTTGTAATTTACGTGTCGTACCACCATGAGGCGGTACGACGCTTTTTTTAATGCAAAAACCAAGGATAGATATATGGAACTGATTGATGGAAAGAAAGTTTCCCAGGAAATAAAGAAAGAAATAGCACTTGAAGTGCAGTCAATACTTGCTGCAGGAGGTAAACGTCCCACACTTGCGGCTATACTTGTCGGTCATGACGGTGGCAGCGAAACCTATGTGGCTAACAAGATAAAGGCATGTGAGGAGTGCGGATTCAACTCAAAGTTGATTCGCTTCGAGAGTGATGTCACAGAGGAACAACTTCTTGACGCTATTAAAGAACTTAACTCGGATGATGATGTCGATGGATTCATCGTTCAACTCCCTCTTCCCAAACATATTTCAGAACAGAAAGTAATCGAGGTTATAGACTACAAGAAAGATGTGGATGGTTTCCATCCGATCAACGTTGGACGTATGTCTATCGGACTGCCATGTTTCAAATCTGCAACTCCTGCGGGTATAATGATGCTCCTTGAACGTTATAACATTCAGACATCCGGAGCGAGAGTAGTTGTTTTGGGTAGAAGCAATATCGTGGGCAAGCCGGTGGCAACCATGCTGATGCAGAAGGGTTATCCCGGCAATGCAACTGTTACCGTGTGTCATAGTGCAACTAAGGATATTAAGGAGATATGCAAGGAAGCAGATATTATCATCGCTGCTCTTGGTCAGCCCGGATTTGTTACTGCCGATATGGTTAAGCCCGGTGCTACAATTATCGATGTCGGCACAACACGAGTGCCCGATGCTACCAAGAAGTCAGGTTTCAGACTTTCCGGTGATGTTGATTTCCAGAATGTGGCACCCCTGTGCAGTTTCATCACTCCCGTTCCCGGTGGTGTAGGTCCGATGACCATCACATCACTCATGAAGAATACACTGCTTGCAGCAAGCAAAGCGGTGTATAAGTGATAAACTCCTTAAAATTAACATTTTGAGAATATAAAAACATCACTCAATGATTCTCTCCACGCTATCACTTTTCATATTTTCAATACTGGGTCCGTCGGTTTTCGACGGACTCTTTCCGCAAGAAGTAAGCCTACTCTTTGCCGGTGACGCAATGCAGCATAAGCCGCAATGTGATGCCGCACTTCAAAGTGATGGCTCATACGATTTTAATTCTTGTTATACGGAGATTGCACCTTATATTTCAAGTGCAGACTATGCGGTTGTAAATCTCGAAACACCGCTGGGCGGAAAACCATATAGCGGCTACCCCTGTTTCAGTGCACCAGACAGTTATGCTGTTGCGCTGAAAAATGCCGGTTTTGATATGTGTGTCACGGCCAATAATCATACGCTTGACAGGCGTGACAAAGGATTAAAACGCACACTGGCTGTACTTGACACACTTGGGCTTGACCACGTCGGAACCTACATTAATAAAGAAGAACGTAGAAGCAGACTCCCTTTCATAAAGAATGTAAAGGGCATACAGATCGGTTTTCTCGATTATACGTATGGCACAAACGGTATACCTGTTCAGGGAGATGTTGTGGTAGATTTTATCGATATGAATCGTATGGAACAGGATATTAGGGAGTTACGTGAAGCAGGGGCTGAAATCATTTCTGTGTTGATACATTGGGGTGTGGAATACGTTATGCTTCCAAATTCCGAGCAGAAGAAAATCGCGGACTTCCTCTGTTCGCAGGGGGTCGATCTGATAATCGGAGGTCATCCTCATGTTATTCAGCCTATGGAGATTCGTCACAACGAGGAGTATAACAAAGATTGCCTGGTTGTGTATTCTCTGGGTAATTTTATATCCAACCAGCAGCGGCGTGACACAAAGGGTGGGGCACTTGTCAAAGTTACTCTTGAACGTGATTTAGTCGGGAAAGTTACCTTGAAAGCCGCAGATTATTCGCTGGTGTTTTGTCAGCAGCCGCTTAACGGTACAAGAAAGTATAAGGTAGTGCCGGTTGAAAAATGTGAGCCGGCTTGGAAAAGTATCTGCAATGCTTTTGAAAAATCGGCCGTATCAATCCTGGATAAACATAACATTAAAGTTGGACGAAAGGCTGCTGTTGTTGAGTCCGATGAATAATCAGGATTATAACACGACCTTCCCGGGTGCAGTTATAATCCTGTAAATCAGATTATCTAACAGATCATATTCGTTTTGGCGCGATCCCACACCCTTTATCATGCCGTCAAAGCGTCTGATTTCTCCAATGACTTCAATCACCTGCCATGCGGAATATTTCGCCATTCCATTTTTTATATCAGTGAGTTGCACCGGCCATTTATATCCTAAAGCCTGCATCAACCCCCGTTCTGATTTATCCGCAGTATAGTATGCAATCATTAAATTTGTGAAAAAATTGAACATAACTGTTGAGAGTATAACGACAGGGTTACCTTTCGGATTTTTACGGAAATATCGTGCTATTTTCATTGACCGTCCGAAATCTTTCCTTGAGAGTGCTCCGATAAACTCAAAATTGTTGTAATCCTTGCTGATTCCTATGTTTTGTTCAATGACTGCAGGGGTCACCATTGAGTTGGGCTGTAGAACCACGGTCAGTTTGTTTATCTCGTTATAGATACGGGAAACATCAGTTCCAATATGCTCTTTCAACATCTGCAGCGCTTTCGGCTCTATGTTGAGATTCTTTTCTTTCAGCAGTTCAGCGATAACCGGGTCAACGCTTCGCTCATTCAGTTTCTTTGACTCGAAGACAATTCCGTTGCCTGTTTTGAGTGCAGTCAGGAATTCTTTACCTTTAAAGGTCGCTCCGCGAACGCATAAAACCAGAACTGTAGTCGGATTTGGCTGTTCCACATATTTGCTAAGCCCGTTAAGAAATGACATGGTTGACGGAACTTCCTTGACAATCACCATCTGCCGGTCAGCCATCATGGGATAACTTTGGCAGATGTTGACCACATGAGGGGCTTCCACTTCAGGTGCATAAAGAACATACTGGTTGAACTCCTTATCCTGTTCGGGAAGTACGTTCTCGAACATTTTCTCAAGTTGGTCAATATAGTAGCCTTCCTCACCATGGAGAAGATAGACGGGGGCGAGTTTCTTCTGTTCAATATTCTTCCTCAGTGAGGAAAATGTGATTACATCAGCCATTTATAAATTGGGATAACAGCAGTTGATAATGATAAATTGCAATAATTATATAAATTATTCAATTCAATGAAATATTTTTTGTAAATTTACAAATAATTTAGTCGCACGCCAAATATTACGGCATTTTTATGACAAATAAGATTTATCCGGAATTGAATCTGCCTCCCGCTCCACTCAGGATCCAATCCTGCGGAGAGGGTGTTGTCAAGGTGTTTGACTTCCTGCGTAAGAAATATGTCGCTCTCACGCCGGAAGAGTGGGTACGCCAACATTTCACATCACATCTGGTCAACACCCTTGGTTATCCGGCAGGACTTATGGCCAATGAAGTTCCTTTAACTCTCAATGGCACTCAACGGCGGTGTGACACAGTGGTATACGATAGAAATGCCACCCCCCTCATGATAATCGAATACAAGGCTCCATCGGTAATCATCACGCAGGAAACATTCAATCAGATTGCGCGCTACAACTTGGTGCTGAAGGTTCGTTATCTTATTGTATCAAATGGGCTGAATCACTATTGCTGCGAAATAAATTATGATCCTCCGGGGTATAAATTTATTGAAAATATACCTCTATACGATAATTTGACAACAATTAATATTAAATAAAGTAGAATGGCACTCATTATCCCTTCAGATTACAGGCTGAAATTACTTCCTGAAACTACGGAAGTGGCAATTAAACTTATCAAAGATACTTTCCAGAAACATTTGGCTAAAGCCTTGAATCTGCGTCGAGTAACAGCGCCTTTGTTCGTGTTGGCCAACACCGGTATAAACGATGACCTCAGCGGAACAGAGAAAGCGGTAAATTTCAAGATTAAAGCGGTAGACAATAAAAAGGCCGAGGTCGTGCACTCGCTTGCGAAATGGAAACGTACAAAACTTGCCGCATACGGTATTCCGGCCGGCTACGGACTCTACACTGATATGAATGCTATTCGTGCCGATGAAGAACTTGATAATCTCCATTCGCTTTACGTAGACCAATGGGACTGGGAGAAAACCATTAATCCCACTGACCGTAATCTGGACTATCTGAAGGAAACAGTACGCAAAATTTATGGTGCCCTGAAGGAAACTGAGGCTGTCGTATATGAGCAGTTCCCTCATATTACACCTACGCTACCGGAGGAGATTTCATTTATTCATTCGGAGGAACTTGTGCGCAGATACCCCGGTCTGACACCGAAACAGCGCGAGAATGAGATAGCGCGCGAAATGGGTGCAGTATTTATTATAGGTATAGGAGCGGAACTTTCCGATGGGAAGCCACACGACATGCGTGCCCCTGACTATGATGATTGGTCAACAGAAAATGAGGATGGATTCAAAGGGCTGAATGGTGACATAATTCTGTGGAACCGTGTGCTCGAAACGTCGTTTGAATTGTCATCCATGGGTATACGTGTGGATAAAGAATCCATGTTGCGTCAGTTGGAACTTGCCGGAGCCAATGACCGTCTGGAACTCCAGTTCCACAAGGCCTTGACAGAAGGTAAATTACCTGCATCAATAGGGGGTGGAATCGGACAGAGCAGACTGTGTATGTATCTACTGCAGAAGGCCCATATTGGTGAGGTACAGGCATCCATCTGGCCCGAAGAACAAATTGAAAAGTGCAAGTCGGCTGGGATATTTCTGGGTGTCTGAACCTTAGACCTTTTCAGTATCGTTTCAGATACTATTTAAATTTACGCGAGTGACTTTTGAGGAGATTTGTGTGAAAATTTCGCAAGTTGAAAAGGGTTCGAAGCGAGTTTCGTGACCGATGAAATTTGGGGAAAAAGCAAAAAATCACCTTGAAAGCATAGTGTATCGTTGTTTCTCATTAATTTAAATAGTTTCTAAACGTTAAATCATTTGTTTTTTACGTGGAAAATTTCTAACTTCGCGTGTTATTTGTGTGCTATCACAAATTTGATTTAAGAAACAACTCTATTCAATTAATAAACCATCTAAGTTATGAGTAAAGAAAAGAAATTCTTGACATGCGACGGTAACCAGGCTGCGGCCCATGTTGCCTACATGTTCACTGAGGTGGCGGCTATCTATCCCATCACTCCTTCGTCAACAATGGCGGAATATGTTGATGAATGGTCGGCTGCCGGTCGTAAAAACATCTTCAATGAAACAGTCCTTGTTCAAGAAATGCAGTCAGAAGGTGGCGCAGCCGGTGCTGTTCATGGTTCACTTCAGGCCGGTGCCTTAACAACCACTTTCACCGCATCGCAAGGTTTGCTCCTTATGATTCCTAACATGTATAAAATCGCAGGAGAACTCCTCCCCTGTGTATTCCATGTTTCTGCCCGTACAATCGCATCTCATGCACTCAGCATTTTCGGTGACCACCAGGATGTAATGTCAGTGCGTCAGACCGGTTTCGCTATGCTCGCTGAAGGGTCAGTTCAGGAAGTAATGGACCTTGCAGGTGTCGCTCACCTCGCAACTATCAAGAGTCGTGTTCCTTTTGTTAACTTCTTCGACGGATTCCGTACTTCTCACGAAATCCAGAAAATCGAAACAATTTCACAGGAAGATCTCGCTCCCTTATTGGATATGGATGCGGTTAATGAATTCCGCAACCGCGCCCTCAGCCCCGATGCCCCTGTTGCACGCGGTATGGCTGAAAATGGTGATGTATTCTTCCAGCACCGAGAATCATGCAACAAATACTATGAAGGTGTACCCGAAATTGTAGAGGATTACATGGCCAAGATTTCAGATATCACCGGTCGCGAATATCACCTCTTCAATTATTATGGTGCTAAGGATGCTGAACGTGTCATCATCGCTATGGGTTCAGTAACTCAGGCTGCTGAAGAAGCAATTGACTTCCTCGTGGAAAAAGGTGAAAAAGTCGGTCTCGTTTCTGTACACCTGTTCCGTCCCTTCTCTACCAAACACCTGCTCAAAGCAATCCCCTCAACAGTTAAGACTATCGCAGTTCTTGACCGTACCAAAGAACCCGGTTCAAACGGTGAACCCCTGCTCCAGGATGTAAAAGCAACTTTCTACGGTAAGGCTGATGCACCAGTAATCGTAGGAGGACGTTATGGTCTCGCTTCAAAAGATACCACACCTGCAATGATTATCTCAGTAT
>JAAVGE010000016.1 GCA_014800385.1 Bacteroidales bacterium | reverse complement strand
TTGGCGATTTTTGCCAAGTCTCGTCGGTCACGATGCCCGCATCGCTCCCTCCTCAACTTGCAAAACTCATCCAAAAATATCCTCAAAATCATTCGCACATAAATTTAAACAGTTTCTAAGATCTGACAAAATATAAAAACGGGGAACCGAGGCTTAAAGCCGGACGGTTCCCCGTTTCAATATTTCAGTTAGTTAATTACATATTCATACCGCCATCAACCTGAATAACCTGACCGGTTACGTATGAGGCGAGATCTGATGCGAGGAAGGTTGCTACATTAGCGATATCTTCGGGCTGACCACCACGACGCAAGGGAATTTTTTTCTTCCATTCTTCACGAACGTTGTCAGGAAGGGCTGCTGTCATTGCTGTTTCAATGAAACCGGGAGCAATGGCATTGGCACGGATTCCGCGGGGTCCCATTTCCTGAGCCACGCTCTTCGCCAAAGCAATCATACCGGCCTTTGAGGCAGCGTAGTTAGCCTGACCTGCATTACCGTGAACACCGACCACTGATGCCATGTTGATAATGCTGCCTGAACGCTGGCTGAACATTACGGGAACAACATTGCGGGTGAAGTTGAACGCACTCTTAAGGTTGATGCCGATTACTCGGTCCCACTGTTCTTCGCTCATGCGGAGCAACAGGCCATCTTTGGTGATACCTGCGTTATTAACGAGGATGTCGATTGAACCGAAATCTTTCTTAATCTGATCAACAACTTCTTTTGTAGCCTCAAAATTTGAAGCATCAGAAGCGTAACCTTTTGCTTTAACTCCAAAAGCAGCGATTTCTGCTTCGGTTGCTTTGCCATTTTCATCAATAACGATATCGGTGAATGCTACGTTAGCACCTTCAGATGCAAATTTCAGGGCGATTGCCTTGCCGATACCACGGGCTGCACCGGTGATAAGGGCTGTTTTTCCTTCAAGTAGTTTCATAATTGGTTAATTATATGGTTTTATTTCTTTATCGCGTTTATTATAAATTTAGTAAGGGATGTTTTGTAGTCTTCATCCTTCTGCTCCGGAGATATATAAGCCGAACGAATGATTGTAGACAGAACGGGAACCATTGAATTACCGACCTCCGGGTCAAATTCTCCGTTGTGGACACCTTCCGTAATGATTGCCTGAAGTATCATGGTGTCACGTCGGCGAATTACCGTCAATATATCGCGTTTGGCAGTGCTTCTGAAGCCGTTTCTAATCCAGTCAATAAAAGAATTGTGATGCTTCTCCATCGCCTCAAGCACTTCAAAACGTTTTTGAATATAATTTTCAAGTTTGATAACCGATTTCTCAGTGGAATTTTTAATCCCCTCCAGCGACTTCAGATATAGTTCGCCTTCCCGCTTTATGACAGCGTTGAAAATGTCCCCCTTACTCTTAAAATAGGTATAAAGTGTTCGACGGCCTTTGTCTGATGCATCGGCTATGTCACGCATTGTGGTGTTCTCCACACCTTTAAGGAGAAACAAACGGTGGGCTACTTCTATTAATCTGTCTCTGGTTTTTAGCACCTTTATAATTCTTTTCTCTGCGAAATTATAAATTTTATTTCATATACACAAATTTCATTTTGCTTCGCAACGACTCTCTCCTCCCGATACGCTTCCTTATTGCGTTTTTCTATTCAACATCTTTTTACTACCTTTGCAGAAGAATTAAACCAAAACAATTTCTTATAATGACAAAAATAGGATCAGTAATGACTTCCGCAGGGAAAAAGGCTCTTCTGCTGGGAAGTGGAGAATTAGGTAAAGAAGTGGCTATCGAATTGCAACGGTTCGGCGTGGAGGTTGTCGCATGTGATAAATATTCCGGTGCACCGGCCATGCAGGTTGCCCACCGCCATCATGTTTTCAACATGCTTGATCCTCATAAATTACGCGAAATTATTGAACTTGAAAAACCTGATCATATCATTCCCGAAGTTGAAGCAATTGCAACTCCTGTTCTTAAGGCTATGGAAGAGGAGGGATACAACGTCACTCCCACCGCTACCGCTGCGCTGCTGACAATGAATCGTGAAGGTATACGCCGTCTTGCAGCCGAAGATCTTGGACTGACCACTTCCCCCTATATGTTTGCTTCTACACATGAAGAATTCATTAATGCGGTGAAAGAAATCGGTATTCCATGTGTTGTAAAACCTGTGATGAGTTCATCCGGCCACGGCCAATCAACAATAAAGTCGGAAGCCGACATCGAGCCTGCATGGAAGGAAGCCCAGGAAGGTGGACGCGCCGGAGCCGGTAAAGTTATTGTGGAAGGTTTCGTGGATTTCGACTATGAAATAACTCTTCTTACTGTCCGTTCGGTATCAGGAACAACCTTCTGTGAGCCTATCGGTCACAAGCAGGTAAACGGCGACTATCGCTTCTCTTGGCAACCTCAGCCCATGAGCCATAAGGCAATAGAACAGGCTAAGGAATATGCACGCAAAATAACAGACGCACTCGGTGGCTATGGAATTTTTGGAGTTGAACTGTTCATAAAGGATGATAAAGTGATTTTCAGCGAGGTTTCTCCTCGTCCTCATGACACTGGTATGGTCACAATGATTTCGCAGGACCTCAGCGAATTCAGTCTGCATGCCCGTGCACTGCTCGGTCTTCCTGTGCCGGCAATAGATTTCCGTAGCCCTTCAGCATCCCTGGCCATAGTGGTGGAAGGGGATACCAAATGTATAGAAATGGAGAATCTGGAGAAAGTACTTGAAGAACCGGGAGTGGAAATCCGTATTTTCGGTAAGCCCGAAATAAAGGGTCATCGTCGCATGGGTGTAATACTCGCTAAGGATAAGACCCCGGAAGATGCTTTGGCAAAAGCCAAACGCGCTTACGACAAACTTTCAATCAATATACTTTAAAGCGTATATTGTACGTATATAATATTAAGAGAGATCAAGCATGTGCTTGGTCTCTCTTTTTAATTTGAGGATATATAGAGTCACTTAATCGCCGGATGGCCTGAAAGATTGAAAACTATTATCACTATAAAAAACGACAATGTTTGTAATCCTTTTGCCTCCGTTACCTCCATTATCTTGCTCTTGTTTATCAGGTATAATGGAATTCAGATCAAATTTACCCAGTTGGGACAAGTCATCAGAGTCCAAAATTGAAGAAAAAGCCTCCGATTTTCTATTTGCATCAGAATTTCGTACAAAATTTTGAGACACCTCCGGAGTTGCAATATTCTTATTTACAGCATTATACGATGCAGAATCTACCAATTTTTGCTCATTTAAACCCTCTGAAAACTCCATATTTTCCTGATTCATCATAGGACCCTCGCCAAAAAGCAGCCACAGAATAGATAAGGATGGATATGTATCATGGATTTTTGAAATAATCTCGTCACTGATCTTTTTATTTCTACCGTTAAGTAACTGAGATAGAGTAGGGCGGGGGATACCACATGTATCAGCAAACTGAGAATTGCTGATATTCATGCTATTTAAATAAGTTTTTAGACGAGATATAATATCCATGACCGTTTTCTTTACTAAAATTTACGGGTGCAAATGTAAATAAAAGGATTTAATTACGCAAATTTCAAAAGGTAAATATTAAAATTTTACAGATTTACATTTGTCAATTTGCCAAATTTGCAATTTAAAATAGGCTAAAAACTCGGTTTAAGTATTTGTTTATATTTTATACATATATCCCTTTTAGTCAATATTATAACATCTTCACAACTGCTAATTACGGTCAAAAACTCAACTTACAACAGTATATTTAATCAGTTAATTGAAGTAATGCAGATAAAATACTACAACACAGCAATTTGCAATTAAAGTTAAATAAACCTTAACCGTAAAATTCACAATTCCATCAATGTTTCAGGGAGTAATTTTTGAGAATTCAGACGATTTACTTTTTTATCCGGTGGTTTATCAATGTTTGAGGTGATTTGATAACGCAAACCTGATATCTGAATTCGATCGACGAAGATGGGTAATAATAATTCAAATGGTGTGAATATGTAAACTTCACTCATCATCATCTCCATCACTCGGAATATTTAAATTTTCTAAGGCAGTTTTCCTGCTTCGTTTAACTGTAAATATAACGCCTAATCAAATTACATTGTTCATATAATTGTAATATTATTTTAATTCATTTTCTTTGGAACAGATTACTTATGTTTTCGGATTTTTTTGTTCAAATCATGCAAAGGAGATCTTCACGCTGACTCCAGGTTACTCTATACTCTTATCCAATGTGATAATCTCTGAAATTTGATTATTTCCACATTCCTTTTCAGTTAGTCATATTCTTTAAAAAATCTCAGCCTTATTTAACATAATATTGATTATAGGAATTCTTCAAAGATTAATTTCACTCACCTATTATACATTATTAATATATAAGGTTTGTGGAAATCGGATTAGTTTATTAACTTTACAATGTTAAAATCGAACCATTGAAAAATAAACATTAATTTTTAATTATATCAACATGCGTCTACTTACATTTGCAGCCCTCACGCTTTCATGCGCTTTCATTTCTACTGCTGCCGAAAAAAATGTTTCTGTTTCAAAATCCTCGGCTCCCGATGAAGTTATTCTTCACGCTTGGTCATGGTCATTCAATACCATTGCTGATAACATGAAGGATATTGCCGAAGCCGGTTATGACTTCGTTCAAACCTCACCGGCTCAAACATGTTTTGTCGGCGACAATGGCGGCATGGCTCTTTTCAGTCAGCCCAGCGATTCAGTTCAAGGGAAATGGTACTATTATTACCAGCCTACTGATTGGAAAATCGGTAACTATATGCTCGGTTCTCGTGATGATTTTAAGGCTATGTGCGACAGTGCCTATAAATATAATGTAAAAGTCATTGTCGATGTGCTCCCCAATCATACGGCCATCGATCATACAGCAGTCCTGCCTTCGTTGGATAACGCCGTTGGTGGTCATGAAAACCTGTTTCATGCAAATGGTTTTCATAACATTACTAAATGGAACGACCGATATGAGTGTACAACTGGCATGATGGGTGGTCTACCTGACGTAAACACTGAAAACCCCGACTTTCAGTATTACTATCTTCAATATGTAAACGACCTTATCAATCTGGGTGCACGCGGATTCCGTTACGATACCGCTAAACATATCGGACTCCCCTCAGATCCTCTTGATGCAAAATCTNAACGTAATAATTTCTGGCCTATTGCTACNGGTCGCGAAGGTGTAAAAGGTCTTTCACTGCTTATGCCTGATTCATTATTTATATATGGTGAGGTTCTGCAGGATAAAAATGTCAAGGAGGCCGAATATGCAGAATATATCGGACAGACTGCCAGNGCTTACGGNCACAATCTTCGTGAAGCACTCACCGCAGGTAATCTCAATACCGCTGAATTAGTAGCATGGAGTCACCCCGTTGATCCCGCTCATCTTGTAACTTGGGTTGAATCACATGACACATATTGTAACGCTCATGAATCGGCCGGACTCACTGATGATCAGATCCGCATGGGATGGGTATTCTTGACCGCACGAAGCGGTGGCACTCCGCTGTTTTTCTCTCGCCCCGCAGGCAGTACCAGAGAGAATTATTGGGGTAATAACCGCATAGGTGAACGTGGAAACGATGAATTCAAACATCCTGAAGTTATTGCTGTTAATGATTTCCGCCACGCTATGGCCGGAGAAAACGAGAAAATCGAGTTTGTTAACAATGGTTCTGTGGCCGTAGTTAGCCGCGGTGATAAAGGAATCGCCATAATAAACTTCTCCGATGCTCCCGTAAAATCTTTCAAAGCAACCACAACGTTGCCCGATGGGACATATTCTGATCATGTTCATGCAACAAAGTTCACAGTAAAGAATGGTGAGATTAAAGGTAGTGTCTCTCCCCTAACCTCTTATATTATTTATTGATACAATGAATAAAACTATTGCAGTAATCTGTGCTACAGCCGTCGTTTCAGGTTCTCTGATGATTTCCGCACCTTCTTTATCAGCCAAAAGCACCATCAGTGACAAAGTCCTTAACTCACTGCCGTCATACAATGGTCAAGATCTGGAACTTCAGGTTTCAAACAATAGCACATATTTCACCCTCTGGTCACCTCTGGCCCAGGCCGTGAAAGTAAATATCTATGATACAAACAATGCCCCTACCCCTTCACAAGTCGTAGAATTAACACAAAGCGCCAATGGCACATGGCGCGGTTCTGTACCGGGACAACTCTATGGGAAATTCTACACCTTTCAGATTAAACATGGATCTGAATGGTTATCAGAAACTCCGGGCGTATGGGCTAAGGCTGTTGGCGTTAACGGTAAACGCGCAGCAATCATAGATTTCAGTAAGACTAATCCCCGTGGTTGGGAATCTGATAAAGGTCCCGAACTGAAAAATATTACCGATGCTGTCATCTATGAGATGCACCACCGCGATTTCTCGGTTCATCCCACCAGCGGTATTGTCAACAAAGGTAAGTTTCTTGCCCTGACAGAGGATAATGCACTTTCCACTCTGGGTGATGCCACAGGAATAGACCATCTGAAGGAATTGGGTGTTACCCATGTTCATATTCTCCCTTCATACGATTATAACAGTGTGGATGAGGCGAATCTTACTCAGAACCAGTATAACTGGGGATACGATCCCATCAACTATAATGCTCCTGAAGGTTCATATTCTACCAATCCCATGGACCCCTCGGTAAGAATCAAGGAGATGAAACAGATGGTAAAGGCTCTGCACGATGCCGGAATAGGTGTTATTATGGATGTTGTGTATAATCATACGGGAGCAAATGATGACTCAAACTTTTCGCTTACCGCACCTGATTATTATTACAGACATCGTCCCGACGGAAGTTACAGTGATGCTTCAGGATGTGGAAACGAAACAGCATCCGAACGTCAGCAGATGCAGAATTTTATCGTAAATTCTGTCAAATACTGGGCTAAGGAATATCATATCGACGGATTCCGTTTTGACCTTATGGCCATTCATGACACCGAAACAATGAACCGTGTGGCACGCGAACTTAAGGAAATCAATCCATCCATCTTCGTCTATGGTGAGGGATGGACTGCCGGTGATTCGCCGCTTCCTTTGGAACGACGCGCACTGAAGGAGAATGTTTCGGCAATGCCTGAGATAGCGGTGTTCAGCGATGATATTCGTGATGCAGTCAAAGGACACTATAGCAATGCTGCCGACAGAGGATTTGCAACCGGTAAACCGGGAAATGAGGAGACTATAAAAATTGGTATTGTCGCCTCTACAGCCCACCCTCAGGTTGACTATTCCAAGGGTAACAATTCCAAGTTTGCATACGCTGCAGCACCGACACAGATAATAAACTATGTTTCGTGTCATGATGACCTTACATTGACTGACAAACTCGCAAAGTCGATGCCCGGGTCAACTGAGGAACAGCGTCAGCGTGCTGCAAAACTTGCACAGACAATAGTGTTCACTTCTCAAGGTACTCCTTTCATGTTTGCCGGTGAGGAGATATTCCGCGATAAGAAAGGTGTACATAACTCATATAAATCGCCCGATTCCATTAACGCTATTGACTGGACACTGAAACATAAAAATGCAGACTTGTTCAATTACTATAAGGAACTGATAAAACTACGCAAAAATCACCCTGCATTCCGCATGACCACGGCTCAGGATATTGCCAAAAATATCAAGTTCGACAATGTCAGTGAACCTAACCTTATCTCCTACTCTATTCTCAATAATGCCAATGGAGACGAGTGGAAAGAGATCAAGGTAATTTTGAACGGTTCCGAGGAATCAAGGATGGTAAAATTACCCAAGGGTGATTGGACAATCATAGCCTCCGATGGCAATATTAATGCCGCCGGGTTGGGCTCTTCAAAAGGTGGAAAAACTGAAATCGCTCCCACTTCGGCATACATTGTTGTTAGGAAATAATCCGATTAATAATTTCAATAAGGCAATCGTTAAACTATCCGGTTTGACGATTGTCTTATTTTATAAGTAGATGTTGAAAATGACATCTGCTTGAATAGTTTTGAACTTCTACTTACAACTCTAACTTTACAATTATGACCAAATTTAAACTTATCATTGCTTCCGTAATTCTCGCCCTCGGCCTTTTAGGGCTTGGATTAAGCATCAGAAGCGGGATCAATTCTATTTCAAGACAATCACGAATGGTATCGGTCCGAGGACTTGCCGAACGTGAGGTCAAGGCCAACAAAGTGACATGGCCTATTGTGTACAAACTGGTTGGAAATGACCTTTCAACGGTTTACAATGAAATCCAGAGCAGCAACAATTCAGTTTTGAAGTATCTAAAAGATAATGGTGTACAAGAAAGTCAGATATCTATCAATGCCCCGGAAATAATCGACCTGAGCGCTGACCGATATAATACTCAGAAAGTACCTTTCCGCTATAATGTCACATCGGTGATTGTTGTGGTATCAGAGGATGTGGACCGTATTCGACAACTGATAACAAATCAGGGTGAACTGCTGAAAGAAGGGATAGTAGTTACCGATGGAGGCTACCAGTATCAGGTGCAGTATGATTTCACTGAACTCAATAACATTAAGCCTGAAATGATTGCCGAGGCAACTGCAAATGCACGTGAGGCCGGTAATCGCTTCGCAAAGGATTCTGAAAGTACACTCGGTAAAATAAAAAATGCCGACCAGGGACAGTTTACAATCTCCGACAGAGACCCAAACACACCTTACATCAAACGTATCAGGGTTGTCACCAGGATAGATTTCTATCTCGAGGACTAATATACGTTCGTTTAAAATGAAAAAAGGGAGGAACCATAAATCCTCCCTTTCATTTTAATCAAATAATTTTGAGATTTCTGATAACGGTATTATACTCAACACGGTGTTCCCTGAAGGAGTATAAGATGGAGTTGTGAGACGGAACAGTTCATTCATTAAATGCTCCATCTCCTGCTGTGTCAACTGTTTTCCGGATGGAATTGCACTGACATTGGCAAGAGAAAGTGCAAGCGTTTTTAACAGGTCNTCTTCCGATATGTCACCCCCCTCGGCCACTTGCTCCAAGATCTTTATCAAACCTTCAACCGGATTTACGTTACCCAATGATGAGGGTACTCCGGTTATACTCCACTGTTCTCCATTCTGTTCGAGTTCAAAACCTATCATTTTCAGGTTTTCCACGATACTATCCAGTATTACCGCTTGTGAAGCACTAAGTTCAAGAATTTCCGGAAATATTAACTGCTGTGAGTTTATTGACCCGGAATTGAGGGTATCGAGGAATCGGTTGTATAGAATGAGTAAATGGGCTCTATGCTGATCAATAACCATTAATCCTGACGAAGCAGGCGAAACGATATATTTGTTCTTGAGTTGAAAGAGTGATGGAGACAAAGGTGACTGCACCTCTTCATCATCGAACTTTATTTTTGATTGAGTCACGGTTAGAGTGCTGTCATCCATTTCAAGCATGGAATTCAGCGCACTGCTTCGAATCACTTCTGACGAAGGCTCAAGTCGCCGCTCAAATCCTTCATAAAGTTTATCCCAGTCACTTGACATACTCCCAAGAGTACGGTTTATTGAACTGCCACGAATAGCCCCGCTATTTGATGAACCACTCCCCGACCCTGCAAATGGATTATATCCTGTGTCAACCTTGAATTCATGATCGGCCGATGCATCAGGATTGAATGTGGGTATTTCCGGTGAATCCTCCCTGTCAAAGTCAATAGATGGAACAGCATTGAATTTGCCTAACGCCTCACGTATGGCAGCCACAAGTATCTGCCATATAGCCTGCTCATTCTCAAACTTAATCTCGTTTTTTGTCGGGTGAATATTTACATCAATCGTAGCCGGATCAACCGTAAAATTCAGGAAATAGTTAGGTTGTACATCCGGAGCAATCAACTTTTCATAACAAGACATGACCGCTTTATGAAAATACGGATGACGCATATTTCTGCCATTAACAAACAGATACTGCAATGCACCACGCTTACGAGCATTTTCAGGGAGACCAACGAAACCGCTCACTTTTACAAGTACCGTATCGACATCGATAGGGATTAACTGGCGTTCAACAGTTTTGCCGAATAACTGCCCTATCCTCATCTTTAGCGATCCTCTAAGCAATTGATGAACCACCGAACCATTATGTACGAGTTCAAAATCTATTCCGGGATTAACCAGCGCAAGCCGCTCAAACTCATGGACAATGTTGCTGAGTTCCACCGAGTCTTTTTTCAGGAATTTTCGGCGTGCAGGAACGTTGAAGAACAGATTTTTGACCATCATGTTTGATCCTCGCGATGCGCTGCATGGTTCCTGAGACTCCACTTTTGAACCGCTGATNACAATCTTTGTTCCGAGTGATTCACTTTCAGGCTTGGTTGTCAGTTCAACCTGTGCAACGGCACATATTGATGCCAGAGCCTCCCCACGAAAACCCATTGTATGGAGTGTGAAGAGGTCATCAGCGACAGTAATTTTGGAAGTGGAATGTCGCTCAAAAGCCATACGGGCATCCGACGCCGACATTCCGCACCCGTCATCCACAACCTGTATAAGTGTCCTTCCGGCATCCTTGATTATTATTTTTATGGATCGGGCTCCGGCATCCACAGCATTCTCCACCAGTTCCTTAACAACTGATGCAGGACGCTGAATGACCTCACCGGCCGCTATCTGGTTAGCCACCGAATCCGGAAGCAGTTTGATTACATCGCTCATGAATTATCAGAATTCACTTGTAAAGTGGAATTTTATTTTGGGGAAATCTGACTGTGCCATCTGGAGCACATAGTTTGAATCGGCAAGGAATACATCTCTGCCTTCGCGGTCGACTGCCATAAACTGATGTTTACGTTTCTTGAATGCAGCCAGAGCCTCCGCATCGTCGCTCTCAATCCAGCATGCTTTATATAAGGAAATCGGCTCCCATCTACACTGCGCGCCATATTCATGAAGCAGGCGATACTGAATAACCTCAAACTGAAGTTGTCCGACAGTACCTATAATCTTTCTGCCATTGAACTGGTTGACAAAAAGTTGTGCAACGCCCTCATCCATAAGTTGTTGAATACCCTTCTCCAACTGTTTGGATTTCATGGGGTCGGTGTTCTCAATATATTTGAACATTTCTGGCGAGAAACTTGGTAACCCCTTGAAATGCAGTTCTTCACCTTCCGTCAGTGTGTCTCCGATCTTGAAGTTTCCGGTGTCCGGAATACCCACAATATCACCCGGATACGCCTCATCCACAATATTTTTTTTCTGGGCCATGAAGGCTGTTGGCGCNGCAAATCGCATCATTTTTCCCGATCTGACATGCTTGTAGTTGGCATTACGTTCAAATTTGCCTGAGCATACCTTCACGAAGGCAATACAACTACGGTGATTGGGGTCCATATTGGCATGAATCTTGAACACAAAACCGGTGAAATGTTCCTCTTCGGGCTTTATCACTCGCTCCTCAGCAGTTGTCGCACGAGGCTCGGGCGCAATCTGGACAAAACAATCAAGAAGTTCTTTTACTCCGAATGTGTTCAGTGCCGAGCCGAAGAAAACCGGAGCGAGTTTTCCCTCCAGATAGCGATTAACATCAAATTCCGGATATACCCCCTCTATAAGTTCCAGGTCCTCACGCAATTTTTCTGCATCTGCCTCACCGACAAGTTCGTCAACACGTGGATCATTTATGTCAGAAATTTCAACACGCTCACTGATACGTTGTTTATTGGGTGTGAAAAGATCCAGGGAGTGTTCATATATATTGTAAACACCCTTGAACTTGGCACCGATATTTATCGGCCAACTTAACGGTCGTACATTGATTTTCAGTTCAGCCTCGAGTTCATCAAGAATCTCAAAAGGATCACGACCCTCTCGGTCAAGTTTATTGACAAAGATGATGACCGGAGTGTTTCGCATGCGACAAACCTCCATCAGTTTACGGGTCTGCATCTCCACACCTTTTGCAACGTCCACAACAATTATTACCGAATCGACCGCAGTAAGTGTGCGGTAGGTATCTTCGGCAAAATCCTGGTGACCGGGGGTGTCAAGGATATTAATCTTGTAATCTCCGTAATTGAATCCCATTACAGAGGTTGCAACAGATATACCACGTTGTTTTTCAATCTCCATCCAGTCGGATGTTGCTGTTTTCTTTATCTTATTTGATTTTACTGCGCCGGCAATGTGAATAGCACCACCGAACAAAAGTAATTTCTCTGTAAGCGTTGTTTTACCGGCATCGGGGTGTGAAATGATAGCAAATGTGCGACGACGGCTTATTTCATCAGTTATGTTTGACACTATGTATATGATTTACTTATTTGACATTATTTTTCCATTTTCTCCAAACAGTCTACCAGACTTTCCTCCCAATGAGGTATTTCCACTCCGTAAGTAGCCTTGATTCTGGTGCGGTCGAGCACACTGTAATATGGCCTTGAGGCTCCCTGAGGATATTCTTCGGAAGGGATAGGGGTAATCTTACACCCTGTGTTGCCTGAAATCCTGGCAATAGCCTTGGCAAAGTCATACCACGAAGCCACCCCTTCATCAGTGAAGTGATAAATTCCTGCTACCCACTGATTTGAGTTGACTATCTTCAATATTGCCTTTGCAAGATCGCGTGCATAGGTCGGCGTTCCGATTTGATCGCATACGACCTTTACTTCGGGCTGAGATTTGAACAGCCTGAGCATGGTTTTAACGAAGTTTCGTCCGTGAGGTGAGTATAGCCATGCCGTACGTATTATGATACTTTCCGGTGCCAGTGCTATCAGGGCAGTTTCACCCTTGCGTTTTGTTGTTCCATACTGAGAGATTGGATTTACCTTGTCCGACTCACGATATGGACGGTTGGAGGTGCCGTCAAAAACATAATCGGTGGATATGTGTATCACCTTACATCCATTGGCGTCAGCCGCCATGGCTATATTCTTTACAGCCAGAAAATTCAGAGCGGAACACTCCAGTTTTTCATCTTCGGCTTTCTCGACATCCGTGTATGCCGCACAGTTTACGATGTGCGTTATTTCGTTCTTTATAAGGAAATCCTCTATAGCCTTCTGGTCGGTTATGTCAAGTTGTTCCTTATCAGTATATACAGCAGCCCCCGGCATTTCCTTATCAAGGAGATGTTGTAGTTCTCTACCGAGTTGCCCACCTGATCCTGTAACCAATAATTTCATATATGAAAAGTTAAAAACGAATAGGATTCAATTCAAATTATATTTCTTAAGCAAATTCTGATATTCAGCAGTAGCCTTAAACTGTGTCAGCCAGTCGTTTATCGAGTCACGAAGTTGTTCGGAACCCGGAGCCAACACCCATCCCTGAAACTGATTGAAGGATATAGGTGTGGAAATATCGAGATCGGGATAAACAGTTTTAAGTCGTTCGGCCTGCTCCTGATTCATAACAGACTGTCGGATTTCACCCACAGCGGTTAATATACCCAACTGCTCTACACCGTAACCGTGGTGATCCAGGACATATATAGTGTCACCTATTTCATGCGCCAGATTTCGTAACCTGTCTGCAAAAGGTGACCCCTCGGCTACCCATACGGTGTCGCCGGCCAATATGTTATGAGTAAACTCAAATACGGAATCCTGGATCCCTACATGTTTTCTAACAAGTACTTGACGGTCAAGATATATGGGCTCCGTAAAAAGGTACTCCTGTTTCATTCTTGCAGTGACCGGAATATCGGAAATCACAATGTCGTATCTGCCGCTGTTCAATCGCTCTAATGTGGATGCAGGATTGCTGAAGGCAGATATTTGAATTGGACGACCATGTTTTTCTGCCAACAATCGTATCAAATCATAATGAAACCCTGAAAGTGTATCTTCTCGAGTCGATATCCCTAATGGAGATAGTTCAATGGCGACATTTATAGTATCGCCCAACGCCTTCCTGTCATCAGAATCCAAGGTCTTGGTNGAACACTTCCTTAGCATGAACATAAGAAGCAGTACCACCAACAGTCCCACGACATACACAACCAGCGACCCTTTCTTTAATTGGAGTTTCTTCATCTTTCAGAATAGTTTAGTTTGCGAAGTCAACGGAGATACCGAACTGCAGACGACGAGGATTCAGCGGGTAATTCGGCATGGAGAAATAATTTGAACCGGTCATACCCTGGTTGATGTGAGTCATCATAACGTAGAATCTTGCCTTACTGAGTTTCATGTTAGCATAAAGATTCATAAAGGGGTAATTACCACACAGTTGCGCCGTCTGGTTATAGAAGGTCATGGTAGATGGCTGATACTGAACGCTTTTATAGCGGGTGTAATAATCGCAGTCTACACCGAACTGAACATCCAGCACTCCGGCTACTTTGAACAGCAGATACAGGTTACTGTATACTGCCAGTTTGGGCAACGGGATAACCGACTCATCTGAAGTGGTCTGATATGTTATTCTGTTATTCCAATTAAGTATTCCGGCACGCAATTTTTGCTCAAGGCGAGCAGAAAATATCTGTACGGATCCACTGTGCTGTGTCGGCAGGCAGTCATTATTGAAATAAATGTGATTCTGCGCGTTTTCCACACCAACGTCAATCAGGGTTTTAGAGAATGGGATGTACAGATTACCCCCGAGTCTCAGATTTCTTGTCTTGCCAAAATCGTTATGCCATATAAAATGGTTTGACACGTAGTTGTTCATCAGATATGGAGCCTCACGATTGATGAAATGTCCATATCCGGTAAGGTTCACCGTATCACCGAAAAGAGGGATACGAGTGTCAACCCTACCCTTTACTGAAACATCACCTACTACATCTCCCACCATTCCAAATTCGGCTGAAACGTTGTATCTCAGAATAGATCCCTGTGTCTTGGACAACTCAGCGCCGACCCAAAGGAGTGACTGAGTCACTTTTGGAGCAATCTCCGGAAATGGATTCGGAGTAAGATTTGCTGGCAATTCCGCCATTCCGGAAATACTGTCAATAGTCTGGTTGTAATGGCGTATCTGATATTTGGCGTAGGCCGACAGCCCTGCCTTAGCATATTTATTGAAACCTTCAAGCAAACTTACACCGACGGTATTGGTAAACGCCCAGTAGTTTGTGCGGTCATCTGTCTCTGTGGCAGACAGATAGTGATTCTTCCAGAAACTCATTTCCTCCGAAGCCGACGTGTTTCGGAAAAGGTGTTTTCCGCCGTCGTATGTACTGTTCCAGAAAAATGTAGTTACCGGGATAAAATGCTTGACTTCTGTCGTATCATCGATCATTTCGGTTTCATGAAATCCAAGTTTGTAACGGTGATTCATCATAAAATGCTCGCCTACAATTTTTGAGTGTGATGCAGTCAGATTAGTTGGAATTGTCTTTGCGGTAATCGATGCATTTCCACCCTGTAATTGAGCCGGATCAGTAATGTACAACTCATCTGTAATACCACCATTCTCCTTGTTCAGGAGGTTATAATGATAGAAATAGCCTTGAAATTCATATTTCTCTCCCAAATATGAACCATTCAGTCCCCACGTCAAATCCTTGGTATTCTGATAATTATAACTACCTTTTGAATATAGATAATCAGCAATTACACCTACTTGCGCTCTGGGATTGATATTACCTGAGAAAACCGTCTGCAACCGGTCCTGCGCATTATCTCTACCTCCTCCGAAGTTATACGACAACAAAGTCATCGGCACTCGGGTGTTGTAAAACTTCTCACTGCTGACTGAAGGCATCCATGCAGCCAGTGCATCTTTGAAAAAGAACTCGCTCTGCAGCGGTCGGTTAAAAAATATCAGATTGTAACCTTCTGCACCCAGGTTTCCGGTGGTGGCGTATGCATCAGACACCTCTGAGGGTATGCTATGTCTATAATAATCAAGCATTAATGTGTCAATTGGAGCCGGAACCTGCGCTCCTGTAGGCTGATTGACCGTCCATGCATACGACGGCGCGAGCACCGGCGATTTGGCTATAGTAGTCCCTATTGCCGCACCCATGCATATCATGGATATATATATCGCTTTCCTTGTAATATTCATACTATGGATTTAAAGTACAAAAGTACAATTTTTTAGTGAATTTTCAAAGATAAAACGAATAGAACTCCTGCTTGGAAATTTATGGCGATTTACAGCAGGTAGAAAAGTAATTGCGTGAGCAAATAAAACAATAGGCAATAAATTGAACCCCAGCCGTTTATTTTCCACATATTCATAAATAAAACGAAACCGGAAAATCGACAGATTTCCCGGTTGATAGATTACGTAGAACGTTTTCAAATGTCTGAATTACTGTCCGAGATAAGCACGGAGCAGACGGCTCTTTGAGCCTTTCAGGCGGCGTATCGCCTTTTCTTTGATCTGGCGCACACGTTCACGGGTTAGGTCGAACTTGGCTCCAATCTCTTCAAGTGTCATTTCCTGACAGCCGATACCGAAGAACATTTTCAGGATATCACGTTCACGGTCAGTGAGTTGGTGAAGCGCACGGTCCACCTCTTTTGATAAGGATTCCTGATTAAGTGTTGAGTCGGCCATGGGCGAATCATCATTNGTGAGGACATCAAGCAGTGAATTATCCTCTCCCTCCACAAATGGAGCATCAACTGAAATGTGTCGGCCTGACACTTTCAGCGTGTCTGCGATCTTGTCGACGGGCACTTCCAGTGCATCGGCAAGTTCCTCAGGTGAGGGACGACGTTCGTTTTCCTGTTCGAATTTTGAAAGGGCCTTACCTATTTTATTAAGCGACCCAACCTGATTCAGAGGAAGACGTACAATTCGTGACTGCTCTGCCAGAGCCTGGAGAATAGACTGACGAATCCACCATACGGCGTATGAAATAAACTTGAAACCACGGGTCTCATCAAACTTCTGGGCAGCCTTGATCAAACCAAGGTTTCCTTCATTGATAAGGTCAGGCAGACTTAATCCCTGATTCTGGTATTGTTTTGCTACAGATACCACAAATCGAAGGTTGGCACGGGTCAGTTTATCCAATGCGCGGTCCCCTTCAGGACCTCCTTCACGAATCTTTTGTGCCAGTTCAACCTCTTCATCAACAGAAATCAACTCTTCTCGACCAATTTCCTGAAGATATTTGTCCAGCGATGCGCTCTCGCGGTTAGTAATTGATTTGGTAATTTTTAATTGTCTCATATCGTCTATTACCGTAATTAGCGTGCAAAGTTACAAAATTTTTAACTTATAACAAAGCAAAGCGCCGAATATATTTTGCATTTCATATTTTTTAAGCAATAGNATACTAATATTGCAAATATATGAAAGGTACGAGATCTGAAGAGCGGACCTGAATTATCAGAAGAATAATCACNGCCAGAATNAGAGCCTGAACAACCGACGGAATTTTCCCGAAATATTTCTGAGTCCAGACAAACCATGAATGAGGAGTGAAATGAAGTGCATAGCCTGCTACNATGGCTATCACTATAAGCAGGTAGCCATCAAGGAATTGCGGAGCGACATCGGCATGAAAACTAAACAATATCTGATGCAGCATCTCCTTGACCTTTTCCATAGAATCGGAGCGGAAAAACATGAACCCGAAGGCAATAAGGTTGAATGTACAGAAGATATTGAAGAATCTTCGGATAAATCCGGGTTTNTCATCTTTCCCNATTCCAAGAANATTCTGATATATTTTATGGAACACAAGCAGTATACCGTTCCAGAATCCCCAGATGATATACATCAGGGATGCCCCGTGCCACAATCCGCCGAGTGCCATTGTGGTAACAAGGTTGGCATGAGACTGCCACTTATGTTTGGTTCGGCTTCCCCCNAGCGGTATATACAGATAGTCNCGCAGCCAGAGTGACAGCGAGATATGCCATCTGCGCCAAAATTCCGTGGGACTCTGCGATTTNAANGGNGAATTGAAATTGTCTTTGAAACGGAATCCCAGCAATAGCGCAAGTCCTATTGCCATATCTGAATAACCGGAGAAGTCACAATATAATTGCAACGCGAAACCGTATATACCCATAAGATTCTCAAATCCGGTGTAGAGCGCAGGATTATCAAATATGCGGTCCACGAAGTTTCCGCTGATATAGTCTGCTATTATGACCTTTTTTACCAAACCGCATATTATCAGGAACAGACCTGAGGATATCATCTCCTGAGTTGCCGGTGCGGATTCTCTGACCTGCGGCAGCATATCCTTGGCACGGACAACCGGACCCGCAAGCAATGGAGGAAAGAAGGTGAGATAGAAGGTGTAATGNAGGAAATTACTACACGGCTTCATGTCACCACGATATATGTCAACTATATAACTGATTGAGCGGAACGTAAAGAATGAGATACCGGCCGGAAGTATTATCTGCANTGGATCGAAGTCGGTCCCTGTAATTGATGAAAAGGCATTGATAATCAGATTGAAATACTTGAAATAAACAAGCATCCCTATATTAACAATAACATTTACTGCAACCAATGAGCGGCGCAACAGATCGCCCTTGGCCGCNCCCAGAAGATTGCCCAATATGTAATCGAACAGACAGACGCCTAACAAGATAAAACAACATTCTGCCGATGACTTATAATAAAAGTACAACGAAAACAGAATCACAAAAATCATCTTCAGATTTCTGTGCCCGCTGAGTAGTTCATATATGAGCAAAAACGCTACAAACAGAACCAGAAAGAGTCCTGTATTGAACAGTAGCGGACTCTGCGGATCGTATANCAATATATTTTTTAGAGATGTGATAATATCGTTCATTTTACGTTGTTCAATCTATTGGGTTAAGNGCAGTTTCAAGGGCATTGTATAGTAGGTCGCCCTGCANGTCATAGCCTGCAAAGGTGTTATGTATCCTGTCGGTATTCATCAGTCCGTTTTCGATCCAAAGGGTGGACGCACCATCCCCTCCTGCCACTTCATACCAGTCGTATACAGGTATATGGTTTTCTCTTCCGTATCGCAGAATGACATCGCGCAAACGCTTGACATTTTCGTTAACCGAATATGATTTTGAGTAAACCGTGCGCCTGCGTCCNTTTCTGGATGTGCGTGTTGCCACACGTTTTGAACGCTGACATTCCATCGGGGTAGTCAGCAATATTTTGGCACCGGGATTATTCTTACGGATGTCACGTACCATATAATTTATCTCGGANTAGAAATCCTCGTCGGAGGTTTTTCCGAAAGCCTCGTTTGTACCGAGACTTAATATTACCAGGTCGGGATCAAGCATTGCCACATCGCTTCCCATCGACATAAGTTGATTGTATGAGGAATATGTAGCGCCATTACTTCCTATAGCATGGTAGCGCACTCCCCCATTACTGTTAAGCAGCGAAGCACCAAAGATTGTTACTGTTTCAAAGGAATGCATCTGAAGTGTCACCGTAGTCTGATANGAGTTAAGCCGTACGACGGTCTGATAATCCAGCACTGAGTCGGTGAATGACACTCGTGTACCCTCCTCNTCAGTTACTTTGTCAACAAACACACGACCATCGGAAAACAGCGTCACTTCATTGAACGGATCTCCCTCAGGACAGGATTTTACAACAGTTGACAATGTACAGGAAAACGTTGTGGAGTTNGGTGAAAAACTGACTCCGGTGAACCCCATGTCTGTCATCCAGGGAAGTTTCAGCAGTTTTGCCGAAGTATAATTCCCATCCGTGGTGAATGAGTAGTTGATGGGCTCATTCGTTCCTGCTATTTTCAGCGGCGTTATAAGNCCTCGTCCACCATCACCGTAACGTTCCTGCATCAATCGTCGTACACGTTGGGAGGATACGTCAGCCTGAATGTGGGANTCNCCNATTTGAAGTATATTGACAGGTGTGGCATCNGCCATAGCCAATTTCATTCTTAANTCCGACCAGTTATCACCATTCATCTGAATCTTATTATCTTCNGTCTTGATGAAGTCATGTGAGGCATGATCTGTCAGTTGCGGGCCTGATTCAATCACAACCGCCCCCTGTCGCAACTCTGCCTGGTCACGGTCGTCCGGAAATCCGGAGCATGCCACTGCTGTCAGCATCATCAGTGGCAACCCGATAAATACTTTCTTAATCATTTATCATTTCATTTAAAGATAAAACAAATAAAGATGCCAATCTGTCACCTCCGTTAAATGATAAATGAATATAATCTTTGTTAACATCTTTGTTTTTCACCCAATCAACNACAGCATCCTCTCCACCCATAGCCTCACGGGTATCCCAGAATGCNACCCCAAGACGATGCGCCATTTCGCGTTGCTGGTCAACCATGAAGGGCACTGATTTCATGGAATGGAATCCGGTACCTTTTTTCTCGCCTCTGTCTCCNATACCCATAATTAGNATGTCGGCGTTGGGATAAGCCTGACGGATTCGTGTAATGGCTTTCTCCATTGCACGTGTGTAGTAGTTGTAGTTGGTTATGTTGGATGTCAATGCATTTATGCCGTATTCAACTATTATCAGATCGTAATCAATGTAGTCGCGCATCTGTGTCGCCAGGTCTACTGATATTTCTGAATGTTTAATTCCCGAGTATCCGCGGATTGACATATTGTCAACCGTAACTCCGTTATTATCATTGAGATATAAGCCCAATGCAATCAGGTCAGATGAGTTGGCTGACAATTTCAGTTCTCCTGTCTCACCATTGAGATTAATCGCCTGGACAGTCTCAGAGGGTTCAACATTAAATGTGTTGGGTGTGCCATCGGCCAATGTCATGGTTATGGTTGCTGCNGAAGGGGCTATGAAAAGGAATTTTGAGTTGTTCCACGTTGCCGAATGTGCCATCTTTGTCGATCCCTTGACTGTTGTGAGACCTTCACCTGTTGGTACATGGTAGATTCCTGAAAGAGTCGGNTATTTTTTACCATTGTTGCGGAAATCGCGTTTCTCCCATTTTGAACANGACTGACGGATTGATTGGCGAAAGCCTGTAAGTTCACTGCTCACAGGGAGATACCCTACCCCNTGACCTCCATATTGTTCCTGAAGTTTCTCTCGGATATTTTGTGAAAATATATCCCCTTCAATGTATGAGTCGCCGATGATGGCTATGCGCACGGGACGTGAACCGCGCTGTGCCATTGCAGCACGGAATTTGCCCAGNCTTGTACCTGAGAAATCTTCNATTTTTACAGGTTCGCCATCTTTTCTTTCCGGACGTGATGGAACCGGTTTTTCCTCGATAGCAGGTTCTTCAACCAACTCCGGTTCATCGGTCTCACTCTGCACTGAAGTTGAGTCATTTACAGTTTCCGGTTCTGCCTCAATAATCTCATCGGATGTCTCTTCGGGNTGCGACATAATATCCTCAAGGTCGGGGTCAACGTAGGTCTCCGCTCCTATCTGAGCGGTTTCCTCCTCGGGAAAAAGGTCGCTCCANAGCGAGAAGTCTTTGAGNAAACCGTTGCTGGTGCTGTTCAGCGGTAGTAATGATACAAGTGCCACCACTACCACAGCAATAAGTAATATAGGAAAGGCCGTCCCTTTTTTCATATCAATTTCTCATTTATTGATCGTAGCACCTGNAATGTTACGACGTAGAATCATGGTTTTATTTTCCGTTTCCTGCCACTCTTCCTCCGGATTGGAATCAGCGGTTATTCCACCTCCTGCAAAAATACAATATCCTGATTCCGTTAGTTTTAATGAGCGGAGATTAACGTAACACTTTAAANAATTATCTGTGACATATCCGACATATCCGCCGTAACATTCGCGTTGATGACTTTCNAGCATTGATATTTCTTCTAATGCTTTGCTGACGGGAAAACCGCTTAGAGCCGGTGTCGGACTCAATTCATTTATTACCTGTGTACAATCCGAAGAAGGCAATTCGCCGGAAAACATGTCACAGATATGACACACCGGTTTAAATTGCACATCATTACACCGCTCTACTTTGAATGTGGCGCCATTCTTTTTCAGAACATCACTGATAAACTCTGCCACCAGATTCTGCTCCTTAATATTTTTATTATCCCATGGCCGGGAATCTGTCATACGCGTTCCTGCCAGCGACATGGTTCTGAACGTTCTGTTATTACGGTTGAATTCAAACAGAATTTCAGGAGAAGTACCGAGCCACAGTCCCGTGTCGGGTGTGTAGTAGAAGAATCTGAACGTTCCCGGAAATGATTCAAACTGTGTAGAGAGCAGTTTCTCTAAATCAAGAGTTATATCCGTTTCTGATATAATTCTGGAAAAGACGGTTTTACCACCTCTTTCCTTCAACGACTCTATCAGAGACTCTATTTTCCTGATATATTCAGACCTTGATGTTGATGGTTGCTGAAGTGGNGAACATGAAGGGAACGATTTTAAATTTGGCAGTTCTGTCAAAAAACGTGTCGCATCCATTTCATCATAAACTTTTGCAGACTCATCAAAAGTACTGTTCCATTTATTTATGATGAAGTAAGGACAGTCCGCAATCTCACCACCCGGATTGGCCATAAAATGAAATTCCGTTTCCCCGGGATAAGCGAATAGTGCGAACGGAATCTGATGACGGGCTGCCTCCAGAGCCGCCTTAAACTCTTTTGTCATTGAAAAGTTCATTAGACTATTTCTCCGTAAAGATCGTATTCGCGCGCATCGGTAATCTTGACATTGTAAAAATTACCTTTCTTCAATCGTTTGCTTTTGGGAATGTATACAACAGGGTCAACCTCGGGAGAATCATATTCGGTTCTGCCCACATAATAGTCACCTTCAATGCCATCTATAAGAACCTTAAAGACTTTACCGATTTTCTTCTGATTCAGTTTCTCTGAAATCCCCATCTGGATGGACATCAGTTTGTTAAGCCTATTATCTTTCTCATCTTGAGGAATATCATCGCTGAAGTTTTTTGCCCCGAAGGTGTCTTCTTCCTCACAGTAAGTGAAGGCTCCCATACGCTCGAACTTCATCCGTTTGACAAAACTTACAAGGTCTTTGAACTCCTCTTTTCCTTCGCCGGGAAATCCTACCATAAGAGTGGTGCGGAGATGTATTCCGGGCACTTTTTCACGAATCGTCTTGATGAGGTTNTCCGTTTCAGCACCGGTGATATGACGTCGCATGTTTGAAAGCACCTTGTCTGACGAATGTTGCAACGCAATATCGAGATACTTGCACACATTAGGGTATCGGTTCATGACATCCAGAATACCAAAGGGGAACTGTGCGGGATAGGCATAATGCAGTCTTATCCATTCCACTCCNGGAATCTGNGCCATTCGCTCAATAAGTTCAGGAAGCATCATCTTGCCATTTTCCAGATCTGTNCCATAACTGGACAAATCCTGGGCGATGATATTNAATTCCTTAACTCCTCTTCTTACGAGCGTTTCAACTTCATTAAGTATCTCCTCCAT
Source organism: Bacteroidales bacterium (assembly GCA_014800385.1). Lineage (GTDB taxonomy): Bacteria > Bacteroidota > Bacteroidia > Bacteroidales > Muribaculaceae > CAJUPY01. Next base: position 19,943 of record JAAVGE010000016.1, on the reverse strand, counting down.
CGGTCGGGAATGGAAGCGACCAGTTATCAACGGTATGGCGCAGAACGAGCAGAAGCGGTTACACCCTTCCGCAATCTTAACATACGCNGAATAGGGNCCGGTGGTGATTACACGATCGTATGGCGCTGAACCGGGCGATTTATGAGCGAAATCACTAACTATGCCCTGCCAGTCAAATTTGCCGTACCAGCCATCAACCTCCTCTATAAGAATAGGCATTTCTTTTCGATATCGCTCTGACAAACAACCCATTACGGTTACAGAAGCAATTCGCCCCATCTTTTTCAAACGCACCGCATCAAGGATGGTATTCACCGATTCTTCTTTAGCATCGCCAATAAAGCCGCACGTGTTTATGATAACATCCGAGCCACGTTTAATTGTCTTCGGATTATGTTTTACTTCATATCCGGCATCCTCCATCATTTTCATCAGACGTTCGGAATCAACCAGATTTTTAGAGCATCCTAAGGATACTATATTGACTAATTTTTCCTGCATGTGGAGATAACAATCTTTCACGCGACCATGCTATGAGCCCGCAGGCATATATAGCAGACAGAGCCGAAAGATTGAAAAGATAAATGTTACTATTTCTTTATATCAAGCAATGATTCCACGAAATCACGTTTGTGGAAGACCTGCAAATCAGCAATCCCTTCACCCAAACCGATGTATTTTACCGGAATCTTGAACTGGTCACTGATACCGATGACCACCCCACCCTTCGCTGTGCCATCCAATTTGGTTATAGCCAACTGGTTGACACTGGTTGCAGCCACAAACTGGCGTGCCTGCTCAAATGCGTTCTGACCTGTTGAGCCATCAAGCACCAGAAGAATGTCATGNGGAGCATCNGGNACCACCTTCTGCATAACACGTTTGATTTTGGAGAGTTCATCCATCANACCAATCTTATTATGCAGACGACCGGCAGTGTCAATGATAACGACATCCACATCATTCGCNACNGCAGATGAAAGAGTNTCGTATGCCACGGCAGCNGGATCAGCNCCCAATTTCTGCTTGATTACNGGCACTCCGGCTCGCTCACCCCACACTTCAAGTTGCTCAACTGCAGCAGCGCGGAACGTGTCGGCTGCTCCAAGCATCACCTTATTTCCGGCAGCCTTGAANTTNTGTGCCAGTTTACCGATAGTAGTGGTCTTCCCTACTCCGTTTACTCCGACAACCATTATCACGTGAGGNTTATGGTTTGAAGGAATCTGAAAATCGCTCAGGTCACTCTCCACTTCATTTTCAGAGAGCATATCAACAATCTCCTCACAGAGCAGGTTGTTTAATTCGGCAGTGCCTACATATTTATCACGCTTAACGCGCTCNTTAATTCTGTCAAGAATCTTGAGGGTNGTTTCAACACCTACATCTGAGGTAAGAAACACCTCTTCAAGTTCATCCAGAAAGTCATCATCAATAGTGGATTTACCTGCAACAGCNCGTGCAAGTTTACTGAAAAGTCCTTCTTTNGTACGTTCCAGACCTTTGTCAAGAGTCTCTTTCTTTTTTTCTTTTGAGAAGAAATCAAAAAATCCCATATAGTAAGTATCTATTTGCGTTCCATTTATCTTGCAAATTTAACTATAATTTTTGGAATATCCTTTCTATATCCTCAAAATTGTGGAAATAATTACAATTTCCCGGTTTCCCCACTTCCCTNATTCAATTNNCCTTATTTAAAAACNATCATTCNNTNTTCAATTAATTATCGCNGCTACTAAATATCGANGTCTNNGANANCGTCANTATGATAGATATATTAATTNANAGATTTTANTTATCTTTGTANAGCGATTTGTTCAATTTTATGAAACAGGAAAAATTAATACGTCACCAAACTTCTATGCTACCCGAGTGTGGCTACGTTGTACGAATAATAGATACGGAAAAGGAATCCGTACAGCCTGTCAGATATTCTCATCGGGATGACTATTACATAATGGGAATAATCGTCTCGGGAAAATTGACTTGCCACATTGACTTCCAACGTTTTATAATCGAGCACAATTCCATTTTTATCCTTACACCGGGACAGGTACATCAGTTTGTTTTAGAAAATGATATAGTTGCCGTCATCCTGGCTGTGGAACCGNGATTACTNGANNAACATACACGAGACCAATTGGATCGGCAGCAGACATTCCATTCCCCTGTATATCATACCGATAACTATTCCGATTTAANAACCCTNTGCAAANTAATTCNGCGCCAGAATAATATCTCCGCAGGNGTGAATATGGTTAAGGCAGCCGTGGAGATTATTGTAGATAAGNNAACCNCCCAAAACAGTGATCAGATTNTAAAAACGNATCGCAAGCGTGAACTGATGTTCATGTTCAGAAAACTGCTGAATGAGAATATCACCNCAGAACGCAGACCCGGATTCTACGCGGAGCAACTGAATATATCCACCGTATATCTCAATGAGATAACCAACTCCGTCACGGGATTGAGCGCAAGTGAATATATAAAAAATGAGATCATATTACTGGCCAAACGAGAACTATATTACACCTCCGACAGCATTAAGGAGATATCTGCGCGTCTCGGCTTCTCCGACAATGCCTATTTTTCACGCCTCTTTACCGAAACTGTAGGTGTGTCACCCAATGTTTTCCGCAGAAACCTTGATAAGTCCAATTAATTCCTTGATACAACTATTGACGATGCGATATAATTTTGAGAATTTTGCAGTCAAAAAAAAGATATGTTATTCTCAAAATTAAAGAAGCGAATGGCAACTCCTTTCATTGCCATAAATTCACGAAATTGCGTCGCTTGCTGGGATTGTATTCCGGCATGTCCGAAAAATGTTCTCGGGAAAGTCGATTTTCTGGGTCATCGCCACGTAAAGATTGTNAATGCTGACGCATGTATCGGCTGCCACAAATGTATCCGCACATGCCAAAATAATGTGTTTACCTCTTTGAAATAAAGAAAAACGGCAAGTTCACCACCTTCGTGTGTCTTGCCGTTTTTTTTATTCGATTGATAGATACTGCTCGTCTGTTACCGGTTCAAGCCAAACATTTTCCGTTGCTTCTCCGGGCTCGGCAAATGCCAAGTGAGCAAACCATGAATCNTTNGCAGCCCCATGCCAGTGCTTGACATTGGCGGGAATATGGATGACTGTTCCCGGGAGAATCTCAACTGCCGGTTTTCCTTCCTCCTGATACCAGCCACGTCCGGCAACACCGACAAGCATCTGTCCACCTCCTTTTTCAGCCTTGTGTATGTGCCAGTTGTTGCGACATCCCGGCTCAAAAGTGACATTGGCGAACGGAATCTGCTCTGTCGAGATCTGCGCAAGATAACTGTTGCCGGTAAAATATTTGGCATACGCCGTGTTAGGTTCACCGATTGGGAATATCATACTACGGGCAAACTGAGCCTTGGCATCGTCACCCTTAATGTCATCGTTCCAAACATCTTTGGCAAGTCGGAAAGCCCCCCAAGCCTTGGGCCAACCTGCATAAAACGCTATGTGAGTGATTATCTCGGCGGCCTCAGTGCGGGTGATACCATTTTTCTTCGCTTCCTGAAGATGGTAGATGAGAGAACTATCCGTTATACCCTGTGAGATGAGTGAGGTTATGGTAACCAAACTGCGGTCTCGTAACGAAAGGAGGTCGTTTCTACTCCATACCTCACCAAAGAGTATGTCATCGTTGAGATGGGCGAATTCCGGAGCGAATTCACCGAGTGCATCGCGTCCGGCAGTCTGTACAATTTTTGTCTGAGCCATAAGGTTAAAAATATAAATTGTGCTTATTAATATTATTGTTAATCGTTTCATCGTGATAAGTAGGTTTTGTTTCCGTTAATAATATAGATACCGGTTTGCAAGTTAGCAATTGATTCGGATTTATACAAGAGTTGCTTGCCTGACAAACTGTAGACTGTGAAATCTGTTACTTCATCATTGCTTATGAAGTCAATTCGGCTTGTCAACTTCTCACAGTTGATCTCCCTCAGCCATTTTTCTATCATTGTAGAAGCATTTGAAGTCTGAGAACTGCGAATCCAGAGAGTTGGACTCAGGAAATGACCGTCGGGAATAAGACGTTTGGCATCCGCCTCTACTCCGCTTATGCCACTGCTTGCACTTGATACTATAAGCCCGATATTCTTTCCTGCCATTACCTTGCCATTGTGAAAAAGATAGGTCTGTAAAGGTGCAGCCATCTGACTCCACCAAAGGGGTGCGGCTATGATTATTGTGTCGTATTCATCGAGATTCACATATACCGGATCTATTGCCGGATAGGAAGATATGTTGTCGGGGTTATTTTTTATAGCACCGATTTGGGCACTTCCTATGGCATAGTTGTTGGCTGCATAGTTAAGCCCTTTCTCTGCCGGTTCTATTTCAACCACGTCAGCCTCTATCTGNCGTATGAGTTCGTTGACTATTTTCTTGACATTATTGGTNTAACTGTAATATACAATCAGTGTCTTAGCATTGATNGACAAGCAACCAATTATCATGGTCAAAATTAAAACTGTTCTTTTCATATATGATGTCATTATTTAATAACCTACNTGTTTCTGTNGCTCAGCATTGTATCGGTCCCCCACCACGGGGATTTGCGCTACGGCGAGTTCCAATTCTTTCCATTCTTCGGGCGACACATCAAAATCCAATGTCCTGAGGTTTTCTTCCAGATGCGACAATTTTGTGGTGCCCGGGATAGGAACGATGAACGGTTCCTTTTGCAGAAGCCAACCAAGAGCAACTTGCGAGGAGGTCATGCCCCGCTCCCGTCCGAACTCCTGAAGAACGTTTACAATTCTTGTGTTTGCCCTCATCGCATCAGGCTGAAACCGCGGTAGGGTGTGACGATTGTCATTATTCCGATCAAACACTGTATATTCGTTGATGCAGCCACCGAGAAATCCACGGTTGAGCGGACTGTAAGGGACGAATCCTATACCAAGATTCTTGCATGTATCAAGTACACCATTTTCCTCCACAAGTCTGTGCATCAGATGGTATTCACTTTGAATAGCGGTAAGCGGACATTCTGCATGAGCCTTGCGGATTGTTTCCGGACTAACCTCGCACATCCCCCAGTGAAGAACCTTCCCTTCCTTCATTAAATCATTGATGGTTCCGGCAACATCCTCTATCGGTGTTTTCGGATCAAACCTATGTTGATAGAACATAGGCAGGCAGTCAGTATTTAATCGGCGCAAGGAGTCTTCACAGTAACGGCGGATTGTGGCCCGACTACTATCCTGACGCCCTGTTCCTTTTCCATCAATTACCTCGTGTCCGAATTTCGTGGTTACACTAATCTTTCCGCGAAACTCCGATAATGCCTCACCTGCCAGAATTTCGTTAGTCAGCGGTCCATAGATAATAGCGGTATCAAAAAGCGTTATACCCCTATCTACTGCCTGGTGCAAAATTCTGATACACTGCTTTTTATCCGGGTGTTGCGAACGGTTGTAGGTCATACCCATGATGCCAAATCCGAGAGCCGAAACATTGAGGGCAGCACTCCCCGTTCCAAGTGTGCGGGTCGGAAGCACTGCTGTTGATGACTTTGTATCCCTTTCGACCAGATTATTAACTGCCTGCACTTTATTATAAGTCGAAGCCAGTGCCATCGCCCCCACAGTCAATCCGACTGTCTTAAGAAAACTCCTTCTGTTGAACTTATTTTCACTCATCACGGCTCGATTTTCTTTATTATACGTGCAGGATTACCGGCTACTATTGTCATAGGAGGAACATCATGTGTGACTACACTCTGCGCACCTACTATCGCACCGTAACCGATTCTGACTCCGGGCAAAATTGTTGAGTTGATACCGATCCATACCTTATCTTCAATGACGATAGGGCGTCCATAAGTAGCGCTACGGTTATCAGGATTCACATCATGGTTAATTGTGATAAGGTTGCACTTCGGACCGATGAATACTCCGTTGCCGATAGTAATCTGACCGCGACCAAAGAACGTGCAGCACTGCTGAATGAAACAGCCTTCTCCAATAGTCACAGGTTTGCCATAGTCTATATAGAACGGCGGAAGCAATGTGGTGCTTTCGGGTAGCGGCTTACCGAGAATCTCTCCCATCAGTTCATGCACACGCTTCTGATCACGGATGCTGACGGTAGAAAGTTCCTGAGCAGTTTCCATGCAGGTAAAGATGTCATCGATAAGCAATTCGTAACCGGGTTCATTGGGCGATATTATCTCACCGTTACGATCCCTTTCAAAAATATTTTCCATATCCTGATTATTTAATTATCCTGCCGCGAAATTACATCTAAAAATTAGACTCCTCTTTGCTGAGAGGCTCAAACTGCTTTGTCAGGAGGTTCAAATTACAGAACGTGTTGGAGCGATACCATACATTTCCTTATATAGTTTTGAGAAGTGCGAGAGATTCTTGAAACCGACATCGAAACAGATCTCTGAAACCTTCTTACCTCCAGTAAGGATAAGGTCACGTGCAGCCTCCAGTCTACGGCGTATCAACCATTTTTGCGGTGTCAGATCGCTTACCTTCTTGAAATCCCTTTTGAATGTCGCAAGGCTTCGTCCTGTATAGTACGCAATCTCCTCCATCGATAGTTCATTCATATAGTTCTGCTCCATGAAATCCACGATATCGATCTTCCATGGCTCTACAAAATCAAATAGAGAAGCGTAAAGGTTTACATCGGTCTTGAGTATTATGTGCATACCCTCAATCATCTTCAACTTCAGAATATCCTGATCCGGTTGTATTCCTGCATCAAAATATGGAACCAATGATTCAAAAAGAGTTCTGATGTCGATACGATTGGATGGAAACTTCATCAGACTCACTTTTTCTCGCTTTAAATCTGAAGGTATATCGCGCTGATTTACTGTCTGATAGAATTCCTTTAAAAAGTTACGGGAGAATTTCATGACCACAGAACGGTATGGTCTATCTTCTGAGGCTCGTTTCTGCAACCACATCCTGTTATCTCGGCGCATGAATGCACAATCTCCTGGATGAAGAATCGATTTATGGCCACCGTCAGTAATCTCCAGTTCACCGGACAGCAGATATATCAACGTGTGTTCACGGTTACAATGGGCACATCCACGGTCGTCCGTGAAAAAGTTTGCTATGAAAACATTTGAGCAGTTGAATACTTCGAGTTTTTCCATATCAATAGATTTTACAACGCAAATTTAGCATAAAATATTAATAATTGTTTTGCTGACAGGATCATTTTTTCTGTCTACTAAACTTCTTACTAAATATTTTTAGCGATTTGGAAATTTGCGTTATGATTTTCACTACCGATTTGAAACTACCCCTTGCTGACGAGAGAACATCAAAGGAAAATGATGGAGCAGTGGACACCCCAGAGATAGAAACAGTACAATTAGTCCATATTATGGAACTTCCTAAAACGTATAGGTGATTGACAATCCATACGCCAGAGATCCATTACCGGCGGTAAATACGGGAGTGGAATTCAAACTTGCCCCCTTACGTTTTGATGCTTCACGAGCCTTATTTCCACCAAACAATCCAACAACTTCGTTAACCGGATCGACCAGAAATGCTACAACGTTACCCATCACGGGTGAACCCCATAATTCATATCCGTTGTCTACGATATGGCGCTTTACTTTGTAGAATCCTTCACCGATCAAACTACCTACAAGGGGAGTAACGAAAATATCCTGTATGGAGGGTCGTTCCATAAAAGCCTCTATTCCGAATTCCCATCCTACTGTAGATATCAATGCGCTGTAAAGCAATGATTGCCAGGCATTAAAACCACAACTTCGCGCTGACATATAGTAGACAGCACCGGCGTAGGGATGCAGAACATAATTAAATATCACTTTATCATGGTCCCATTCCGGTCCTTTCTCCAACACATTCTCCTTCCATCTCGTAAAGAGCGGAGTATTACGTATTTCGGCTCTGTTCCAGGTGGTTGCATCTTCCGGCAGACACTCAAGAACAAGCAAAGTACCGACATACGCGCCACCCAAAACACCTGTGTTGATCCACAGTTGTTTCCAGTTGTAGCACTTCCCCGTGACCGAGTATGGCAAATCATATATTGATGGCTTTAACTTTGGCTTGACCGGAATATTCGGAATCTCCAATTGTTCACAAATCTCTTCTACCTTAATCTCGCCCAATTCCGACACAGAATTGCGAAGCACCGCATCGGTCATACTCATAACCGTCCCTTCCTCTACGGATATTATCTCCCTGTCATCCTGATATGTTGAGGTAACTTTATCTGAAGCAAATGCTCCGAATAAAGCCATTATTGCTATAGTTGTGATGTGTGTCCTCGTCCTTTTCATAGTATAACTCTTTTAGTTGAAACCTTATACTTATAAAACACTTCACGCACGCAATTGTTGCAGGCGGATTTTTTTTTGGATAGAACACCACTGTCAAATATGCATCTTTGAAAATATAAAAAGGGTATGCCATATCACTATGACACACCCTAATCAATTAAAAATAAAATTATTATAGATTTTCCATATCATTAATTTCATCAAAACCGTCGGCATCAAATTCGTCATCGTTATACTCATCCGAGCCATAAAATTCCTCGCCCAGATCTTCAACCGGAGGAATGACTGTTTTTGCCACAGGTGCAATATCGATGTCATTGATGTCTGTGAGTTGAGCCGGAGGATTCCCTTTCGCGAGCGTGCACACAGGATCTTTGAGATTCCGACGGGGTATAATCTCATTCATCTCAATAAAGAATGAGCGATCAGAAAGGTAATCAAAAGTGAACAACAGACGCTGACCTTCATCATCAATAAAATCTTCAAGAACGGTCTCATCCATCAGATATGCGTCCTGATCTGAATCGGTTCCCATATCTTCAAGTGTTATCTCTTTTTCTTTTTCCCATCCTTCGTCACAGATGAAAAAAGAGCACATCTCATTCTTGTCAAATCCTACGGAATCACAAATTGCATTCTTCAGATCAAGAAAAGTTGCCGTGGTGTCAATCTGAATCTCACGGCGAAAATTATCTACTTCGTCTGATACGACACGAAAATTGAATATCATAGTGGTTTAAAGTTTGTTTCTGTTGCGAATTTACAAATAAATCACAATATCACAATCGTTAAAACAAAATTTTTTTTCATTTTTTTATCCCTACCGGATTTTCACTCTGTCACACAAGGTTTTGGAACAATTCTTGTTCAATGGCAGGGGTAGCCACCATCACGGAATAGTTTCTGTTGTCACGGAAATTGCGGCAAACGGCTCCTGCCTCTTCGGCTATCAATCTTCCGGCTGCTACATCCCAGTAATGCAGGTCCATCTCCCAATATCCGTCAAGAAAGCCGGCCCCGACATAACTCATATCAATAGCAGCGGAGCCCAACCGGCGTAACCCTCTGACAAGTGGCAGCACGCGCTCCACATTCGCAAGATTGTTGTCGGGATTCACATTGCGATCCACCGGAAATCCGGTTGACAGTATCGCCTTGCTCATGGATTCCGTTTGCCGGCAATGTATCGGCTCACCGTTGAGATAGGCCCCCTCACCTTTAACTGCATGAAATGTTTCATTGAGATAAGGTGCATGAACAACACCAAGGATAACTTCTCCACGGTATTCCAACGCTATCGAAACGCAGAACATCGGCAGGCCTGAACTGAAGTTGGCAGTTCCGTCAAGCGGATCAATTATCCAGCGATAATCCCTATTGTCATCTCCCATGCTACCCGATTCCTCAGAAAGAATTGAATGCTCAGGATATGTGTCACCAATGAATGAAATAAGTAGTTTCTCCGACTCTTTATCGGCTTGCGTGACAACGTCATTGACATTAAATTTGGTGTCAATGACAAGTTCGGGGTTCCTGAAATACCTCAATTGCACTGCGCCGGCAGCGCGTGCCCAGGAAATCGCATTGATGAGAATATCGTTAAACATGATCACAATCTTTTTTATAAGCAGAACAAATTCTTTTCAACTTATATTTATAATGTGTCCGGATTTAACCTATATTAACGCAATACAGAAGTATTTCCGATTGATTGAACAAGATTAAACCCGACACTATATTATGACCACCACCCTACCGGATTACTTTTTGATAGTTTCTTTGATGGGTAACTGACGTTTGAAAAGTTCCTTAAATGAGATGATAGTCTCTGTTCTACCCAAGTTGAGAGAATGGAATTTGTTGTGGATGATGTCGTAAAGATCCGTATTGTTTTTAGCATAAACCTTAATCAACATATCATACTGTCCTGTAGTAAGATGACACTCAACAACCTCAGGAATATCTTTGAGTTTTTCCAGAAGATTATCGAATGACTGCGGATCTTTTACATACACTCCGAGGTAAGCACATGTATCATAGCCGATTGATTCTGGTGACACCAATGTTTCTGATCCTTTGATTACACCCATCTGCTGAAGTTTTGCCACACGCTGATGGATTGCGGCTCCTGAAACTCCTGTTTCGCGTGCTACTTCAAGATATGGCTTACGAGCATTGTCTGAAAGAAGTTGGAGAATATTAACATCAAGAGAATCTAATTCCTGTATCATATAATTATATTAAGGTTAGTAAATGTTTTTCAATTTATCATCGCAGTCCCGCATCGTTTGTTACGGAAATTGATGAATTTTAATGCAAAGTTACAGAATGTTTTTAAATTTTCCTATTTTTTTATTAAAATAATGCTAATTTAATGTAAATCAAGTCATTACGCATGCTTTAAAATTTTACGGGTATTTTTCATCATAAGAATGAATTTCAGGGGATTTCAAAATTTGTTACCGTATTAGTTTGTTTTTTTTGTAAATTTGTACCGCAATTTAATTTAGAATAAAAATGGAACTCAAATATATTGTCGTTACAAAGGAGAGTATTGCATTATTAGATTCCGTCAGAAGCGTTTACATGGACTCTTTTCCGGAGGAGGAGCGCCGTCCATGGGAGAGCATCGTGGCGCTAATTGAATCAGGTGCACCCTTCTTTAAATTTATTATTGTTCAGAATAAGGACAACGAAAATGTGGGCTTTTACACCTTATGGCGCTTTCCGGAAGCACGCTACATAGAGCACTTTGCTATGAAACCCGCTTTCAGGGGCAATGGAATCGGCACTGAAATAATCTCAAAAATCATCGCAGAGGCCGACAATATTCCGGTTGTGATTGAAGTTGAGCCTGCCGATTCTTCCGATCAGGCATCAGCCAGAATCCGTTTTTACGAAAAAGCCGGATTCACCGCAATGATCGATTACGAATACATCCAGCCTCCATACGCTAAAGGATTGCCTGAAGTTCCCATGATGTTGATGTCTACCGGCCTGATTACCGACCTTGACATGTTTGTATTACAACTCCATACTCTCGTTTATAATAAATGATAAGAAAACTGATTTACAGCACTCTGCTTCCTGCATCAATCATGATTGGCGGATGCACATCATCGACTTCCAAAAGCGACAGCGGAGAGAAACTGAATATTGTAGTGAGCATACCCCCGCAGAAATATCTTGTGGAGTCTTTAGGCGGTGAATATGTTCAGGTAAAATCTGTCATGACTTCCGATGCCAACCCTGAGTCATTTGAACCAACTGTAAGCACCATGCTCGCTATTGCTGATGCCGATGCTTACGTTCCGCTGGGATTGCTCGATTTTGAGAAACCTTTGATTGAAAAACTTCGCAGTAACTCCCCCGAACTCCCTATTTTTGACGCTTCAAAAGATGTAACTCTGCTTTACGACACTCATGGAGACTGCGAACACCATCATGATGACGGGGAGCATCACCACCATCATGATAATGCTGCTGACCCACACATCTGGAGTTCGGTTAAAAATATGCGAAAGATGGCAGTGACAACGACCGACTTACTTATAGAAAAAGCGCCTGAGCATGCGGAATATTTCAAGCACCGACGCGATTCCATGGTGGCTCGGTTAGACTCTATCGAGAACCACATGGCCGCATCTGTGAAAAGTTCTCCCTCGTCAGGATTCCTCGTATGGCACCCCTCGCTAAGTTATCTTGCCAATGACTACAACCTTAAACAAATAGTTGTAGGAAGTCATGCCAAAGAACTATCTGTTAAACAGTTACAGCAGCGTATTGAAGATGCGGTAGCATCGGGTGCAACCATCTTCTTCATCCAGAAAGAATTTGATTCCGACCAGGCCGAAATCATAAATAGCCATATCAACGCACGCCTTGTAGAACTCAATACCATGAATGAGGATTGGGAAAGTGAAATGCAAAAAATCGCTGATGGATTCAATGGAAAATAAACTAATTGAACTTGATAATGTCACCATGCGGTGGGACAAACGCGAAACCCTTCGCGATGTAAATCTTTCTGTCAATAAGGGTGATTTCATTGCCATTACCGGACCAAACGGTGGAGGTAAGACCACACTACTGCGACTCATACTCAAACTCCTGCACCCCTCCGCAGGAAATGTCACATATTTTCGTGATGGCGCAAAGGTTAATTCGTTGCATGTCGGCTATCTCCCTCAGAAAAATGCCATTGATTCCCGTTTCCCCGTAACCCTTGAAGAGGTTATTTCTTCCGGACTGCTATCCGTAAAAGGACTGTCATCTTCCGAGCGCAATTCTCTTGTTGACAAAACATTAGACACAATTCATCTGACAAGCCACCGTAACCATCCGATAGGTGAACTGTCAGGTGGACAACTCCAGCGCGGGCTGCTTGGTCGTGCTATAATAAGTTCTCCAGACCTCTTGGTTCTTGACGAACCGTTGAGTTACATTGACAAGCAGTTTGAGAAGGATATTTATGACATAATTGCACGTGAGGCGGTCCATTCCACAATCATACTTGTGTCCCATGAAATGACAACCATAGCCGGTATGGCATCCCGCCATTTTATTGTTGACAGAACCATCCACGAGTGTTGCTCCTCTCATCACTTTGCAGGTAAAACCTGTGAGTCATAATAAGGGGCGGATTATAATGATCCAACCCGAATAAATTGGGCATACACACTACCCGATTCAGGGGTAACTGGCTCTGAAAATCACTTTTTATTCACAATTTCGGCAAATTGTGTTAGTTTGATTCTTGCAAAACCGATAAAAATTTTGTAACTTTGTGGGGAATAAACAGTTGCAGACACTAACCTATCCGCTCTGCAATAATTTTCATTTACCTTCATCACAATTTGCCATGTCGGAAGAAACTCAATACGATATACCCTTAAACACCGCTTCACCGGAACAGGTGACATACGACGAAAGTAATATTCGAACCCTGGAATGGAATGTACATATCAGGATGCGACCCGGTATGTACATCGGTAAACTCGGCGACGGAACCAACAGTGAGGATGGCATTTACGTACTCCTCAAGGAGGTCATGGACAACTCTATCGATGAGTTCATGATGGGCAATGGCAAACAGATTGACATACAGGTGTCCGAAACCACTGCATCCGTACGCGACTACGGTCGTGGCGTCCCTCTGGGAAAGGTGGTTGACGTGGCCTCTATTCTTAACACAGGAGGTAAATACGATTCCAAGGCGTTCAAAAAATCTGTCGGACTAAACGGTGTCGGTCTGAAAGCAGTCAATGCCCTTTCAAGTGACTTCATTATCTGCTCCTACCGCGACGGACAGATGGTGAAGGCAGTCTTTACAGGGGGCGAACTGATTGAGTGTACCGAACCGGTTCCTACAGATGAGCCTAACGGAACTTTCGTTCAGTTCACGCCTGACAACACTATCTTCCAGAACTACAAATTCCTCGATGAATTCATAATACCGATGTTGAAGAACTACACCTATCTCAACACCGGCTTGACAATCATGTATAATGGTCAGAAATATTTCTCACGTGGCGGACTCGAAGACCTCCTAAAGGAATACATGACCACTCCCCCGCTCTATCAGCCAATCCGCCTGACCGGAGAAGATATAGATGTTGTCATAACTCACGCCAACCAGTATGGCGAGGAATACTACTCATTCGTCAACGGGCAGCACACAACCCAGGGAGGTACTCACCTGGCTGCTTTCAAGGAGGCCGTGGCACGTACTCTTAAAGATTTCTTCGGTAAGAATTTTGAGTACTCCGACATACGTAACGGTATGGTCGCTGCAATAGCAATTAAAGTGCAGGAACCGGTATTTGAATCGCAGACCAAAATCAAACTCGGTTCAAAGGATATGTCAAAGGACGGTCCTTCGGTTAATAAATTTATCAGTGATTTCCTAAAAAAGGAATTGGATAATTATCTCCACAAAAATCTGGATATCACCGACATAATACTCAAACGCATTCAGGAAAGCGAGCGTGATCGCAAGGCGATGGCTACCGTAACGAAACAATCTCGCGAACGCGCCAAAAAACTTGCCATACACAACCGAAAACTCCTTGACTGCCGTGTTCATCTGAGCGATCCCAAAGGTGATCCTGAAGTGAAAAACGCGACTTCCATTTTTATCACCGAGGGTGAATCTGCATCAGGAACCATTACGAAAATACGAAACGTCAATACTCAGGCTGTATTCTCACTCCGAGGTAAACCACTGAATACCTTTGAATTACCATTGGTAGAAGTTTACAAGAACGAAGAGTTCGCCCTGCTCCGAGCGGCCCTTAATATTGAGGAGTCCATTGATGACCTCCGTTATAATAAGGTTATAATCGCCACGGATGCCGATGTCGACGGGATGCACATACGACTGCTTCTGCTGACTTATTTCCTCCAATTCTGTCCTGATTTGGTTAAAAACGGTCACGTCTACATACTCCAGACCCCTCTTTTCCGTGTCAGAAGCAAGAAAATAGCACGCAAACAAGGAAAGAATGCTAAAAAAGGGATACCCGACGACACATATTATTGCTATACCGACGAGGAACGCATAACCGCCATAGAGCGTTTGGGTGTTAATGCCGAGATTACCCGATTCAAAGGTCTGGGTGAAATATCGCATGAGGAGTTCGCCGAATTCATCGGTCCCAACATGCGTGCCGATAAGGTTACACTTCGCAAGGAGGATGAACCCAAACAACTGCTCGAATTCTATATGGGCAAAAATACTCCTGTCCGCCAGAACTTTATCATTGACAATATGGTGGTGGAAGATGATACTGAAATCAGTTACGTATCCAAAAAAGATTTGGAAACTAATAATTTTTAAGTCGACACCTGAAACCCAACCAATTAACTTAACTGAACGCTATGTCAGAAATCGCTCTTTTCCCGGGGTCGTTCAACCCTTTTACCGTCGGACACCTCTCTGTTGTTGAACGTGCCGCACCGTTGTTTGAAAAACTGATAATAGCAATCGGCATAAACAATAAGAAAGTGTCGTCGGTAGATGTGGAAGGGCGTTTAGCCGCCATTAAAATGGCAGTTAGCCATCTTCCTAATGTGTCGGTGATATTCTATTCCGGGCTGACCGTGGATGCATGCCGTGAATATGGCGCAAAGTTTATGCTTCGCGGGGTTCGATCGGTAACCGATTTTGAATATGAACGTAATCTCGCCGACATCAACAGAAAAATAGCCGGCATTGAAACCATCCTGCTCTACACCCTTCCGGAGCACGCCTCAATAAGTAGTTCTGTAGTTCGTGAACTTGACAGTTACGGCTACGATATTTCTTCTTTTTTACCAGAATAAAAACGTGAAAAAATTATTATCCTATATACTGTGCGGCTTTATCACCGCCAATATGTTCGCTGCCGATGATCAACAGATGAGAAAACTTCTGATGGTTCAACGCATAATTGAAAATTTCTATGTCGACAGCATTGATTCAGAAAAAATGACCGAAGAAGGGATACGCGCCATGCTCCACACCCTTGACCCCCACTCCACATATTCCGACAGAGAGGAAACCAAGGAATTGACCACACCCCTGAATGGCAACTTTTCCGGCGTAGGAATACAATTCAACATGCTTAATGACACATTATATATAATACAGACTATTCCCGGTGGTCCCTCGGAAAAGGTGGGTATAGTCGCAGGCGACCGTATCATCGCTGCGGGTGACTCAATCATTTCGGGCGTAAAACGGAAAACCAATTCCGTGATGAACATTCTCCGCGGCCCAAAAGGGTCAGAAATCGATTTGAAGATACTGCGGAAAGACACCCCCGAACCGATAACATTCCGCGTCAAACGCGATGATATACCCGTATATAGCGTTGATGCATCCTTTATGATAAACGACTCAACCGGTTTTATACGTCTGACCCGTTTCAGTGAATCCACTGCTAAGGAAATGAAGAAAGCGATTTTGGATCTGAAAGCAGAAGGAATGAAAAATCTCATTCTTGACCTTGAAGGTAACGGTGGAGGTTATCTGAATGCGGCAGTTGACGTGGCAAGCATGTTCCTTAACAAGCATGACAACATTGTATCCACAAAATCGCTATACCGCGGCAAAGACAGCCGCATGGACGCTTCAGGAAGCACCATAATGCCCGATGGTCGACTGGTGATTACCGTTGACCAGTTCTCCGCGTCAGCCGCCGAAATCCTTGCGGGAGCAATCCAGGATCACGATCGAGGTGTCATTGTGGGTAGAAGGACATTCGGTAAAGGGCTTGTTCAACAGCCCTTCCCCCTTCCCGACGGATCGATGGTTCGACTGACAGTGAGTCGCTACTACACCCCTTCGGGACGACTGATTCAGAAACCATACACCAACGGAGAATCAGAAAACTACGACATGGATTTGTATAACAGAATCAAAAACGGAGAACTCTCATCGGCCGACTCCATCCATTTTGATGAATCTCTGAAAACCTATACTCTCCGCAACCATCGCGCTGTATATGGTGGTGGTGGCATCATGCCCGACAGTTTTGTGGCAATAGACACCACCTCATATTCACCCTACTACCGCGATCTTGTTGCCAAAGGAATTCCGAACAAGTATGCCATAACATACGTTGATGAACATCGGAAGGAATTGAAAAAAAATTACACCTCCGAAAAAAAATTCATTGAAGAGTTCGCCGTTTCAGACAAAATGCTCTCAGATTTTGTTGCCCTCGGAGAACAGGATGGAGTAACTTTTTCGGAAACCGGTTTTGAAAAAAGCAAAAACCTCATGGCAACCGTCGTCAAAGGACTTATAGCACGCGACATTTTCAACAACGGTTCATACTACCACGTTGCAAACTCTCTCAACCCCATCTATCGCGAGGCTCTGGAGATAATTTCAACATCTCAAACCTATCGAAACCTGCTCCACGA
The DNA here is from genome assembly GCA_014800385.1 of Bacteroidales bacterium. Classification (GTDB taxonomy): domain Bacteria; phylum Bacteroidota; class Bacteroidia; order Bacteroidales; family Muribaculaceae; genus CAJUPY01. Next base: position 2,694 of record JAAVGE010000016.1, on the reverse strand, counting down.
GCCACAAAATCAATGATCGGCACCCTAAAAACACCCTATTCCCTCCGATTTTAAAAAAAAGTAGTGTTAAAATACTGCATAATTCAAAAATAATTACGATATTTGCACTGCAAAAAATAAGACAACTATTTAACGGTTACTATTTTACGCAAATTTCTTGTTACGACTATTCCTAATAATATAAAAAAAGATATAAAATGACTAAAGCAGATATCGTTAACGAAATCGCAAAAACCAAAGGTCTTCCCAAAGATATGGTTCTGCAGACAGTAGAGGCATTCATGGAAGTTGTGAAAGACTCATTAGCAAACGGCGAAAACGTTTACCTTCGTGGTTTTGGTAGTTTTATCCTTAAAACTCGTTCTGAAAAAACCGCACGTAACATTTCCAAGAACACCACAATCATTATTCCCGAACATCGTATCCCGGCTTTCAAACCCGCCGATACTTTCAAGGAACAGGTTCGTTAATCTTCTCTCCATTTTATTCCTACCTCATTTGAATTATTCCTTTTTATTAACTCTTTAATTCTTACCCAATATGCCAAGCGGAAAGAAAAGAAAAGGCCACAAGATGGCTACTCACAAACGTAAAAAACGTTTACGCAAGAATCGTCATAAGAAAAAATAATTTCTGACCTGACGCAAATCGCTATACAAGGACAAACTTTCGGGACGGCGGCGCGTTTCGCACTCCGCTCAAAGTTTGTTCTTCGCGTTTAATCTCGGAGTGTGTCCCCCAACCTCTCAACGACACCCTCTTCCACATTTATTCAATCCATCATCCAACCATGAGAAGTGAACTAATTGTCGACGTTCAGAAAAATGAGGTCTCTATCGCTCTGTTAGAGGACTCACGACTCGTTTCGCTTCAAAAAGAATCGCGAAACCTCGCCTATGCCGTAGGCGACATTTATCTCGCTAAAGTAAAAAAACTTATGCCGGGACTGAATGCCGCTTTCGTCAATGTAGGCTATGAAAAGGACGCATTCCTTCATTATCTGGATCTTGGCTCTCGATTTGCTACCTACTCTGAATTTGTCAAGGAACTCCTTTCTGACAAAAAGAAAATCCCGCAACTCTCCAAACTCAAACTCCTTCCCGAAATCGACAAACACGGGACCATCGCTGACCAACTTTCTCCCGGTCAGGAACTACTCGTTCAAATTGTTAAAGAACCCATATCTTCAAAGGGTCCGCGACTGTCAACTGAAATATCGTTCACAGGCCGATACCTCGTACTGATACCTTTCTGCGACAAAATATCCATCTCTACCAAAATCAAATCAACCGAAGAAAAAAGACGTCTGAAACAACTCATCGACTCTATACGCCCTAAAAACTTCGGTGTGATTATACGTACTTCGGCAGAAGGTAAACGAGTGGCTGAACTCAACAACGAAATGAAAACACTGCTCGCTTGCTGGGAAAGCGCCATAGCAAAAGCCCAGAAAGCCCCTGTCCCCTCCCTTATCTTCGAGGAGGAGAGCAGAATAGTTGGTGTGCTCCGCGACATTTTCAGCCCTTCATTTGAAGATATTCACGTCAATGACCCTGAAATTAAGGAACAGATTGACAAGTATGTCTCTCTGATTGCCCCCGAACGAAAGGAAATTGTCAAACTTTATGATGGCGACATTCCCATCTTTGACAAATTCAATATCACGAAACAGATAAAATCATCGTTCGGTAAAACCGTATCGTTCAAATCAGGCTCATACATTATCATTGAACACACCGAGGCACTTCACGTAATTGATGTCAACTCCGGAAATCGTGCCAAGGCCACCAATGACCAGGAAAGCAATGCTCTTGAAGTTAATCTCCGCGCCGCTGACGAAATTGCACGCCAACTACGCTTGCGTGACATGGGCGGTATCATCGTGATAGACTTCATTGACATGAACAAAGCCGAACATCGTCAGGCTCTGTATGACCACATGAGGGAAATAATGGCAAACGATCGTGCTCGCCACAACATTCTCCCGCTGAGTAAATTCGGTCTGATGCAGATCACACGCCAGCGTGTCCGTCCGGCACTCGACATTGTTACCACAGAAACATGCCCCTCATGCTACGGCAAAGGAGAGGTGCAGCCTTCGTTGCTGTTCACTGACACCCTTAAAGAAAAAATCGAGTACATGGTAAACTCCCTGAATATGAAAAATTTCAAAGTTTACGTTCACCCGTTTGTCGACGCTTACCTCAAAAAAGGTATTATCCCCATGGCAACACGTTGGAAATTCGCCATTGGCGGCGGTTTCCGTATCATTCCCGACCAATCGCTGGCCTATCTCCAGTACAAAGTCATCGATGAAAACAAAAACGAAGTTGACCTTCAGGAGGAACGTGACCTCGATTCCTCCTCATCGAAAAGTAAATCGAAAGCCAATACAAGAGGTACTGAAGAATAATAGTATCCTTTTAACTGAAACAGAGGCTGCATCCTGATCGGTGCAGCCTCTGCCATTTAACTATGAGGCTGTGCAGCCTGTATTTTTATGTGTTGTACATTCATGGACAGTGATGTATATTAGGCGGATGCGTCCTGGAGCATCCCTACTCTATTGACAATCAATATATTAGCCATATAGGAGGCTGTCTAACAACCAAAGTTAGGCAGTCTTCTTTTTTTGTGTAAAATTCGTAAAATCAGGCAATTTTTATTCTATACGAGCAGTCCGATGGTTTATAG
>JAAVGE010000015.1 GCA_014800385.1 Bacteroidales bacterium | reverse complement strand
TGGCGATTTTTGCCAAGTTTCGTCGGTCACGATGCCCGCATCGCTCCCTCCTCAACTTGCAAAACTCATCCAAAAATATCCTCAAAATCATTCGCACATAAATTTAAACAGTTTCTAAGAATTTATGAGAATAGTTTCCCTGATACTGACAGCCCTGCTCCTTCAGGTGGCGCATATCCTCGCCGCGCAGGAGGTGCTACGCCCCGTAACCTCATCCTACACCCTCGAGGGGGGTAGCGCGCATCTGCACGACACCTATCTCTCTCCGATAGGCTATGACGGGATGACCTACGCGTTCACCTACCGCCGTGCCCAGGCCATGAAATTCAATCCCGAGCAGTGGGTCATGCAGTTGAATATGAGCGTAGGGGTGGATTACACAGAGAATCCTGCCCGCAACGCCACAATGTGGGGNACAGGAATCAAGGCGCAGTGGAACATGGTTCATCGCTGGAAACTGCCCCATAATATCACCGTTGCCGCAGGTCCCGGCACGGGAGTTAACCTGGGCGTGCTCTATCTGAACCGTAATCAGAATAACCCCGCCTCGGCCAAGGCCTCGTGGAGCATCGATGCCACGGGATATGTCAGTTGGAACACACGTCTGTTCAATATCCCCGTTACGCTACGCTATCAGCCCGTGCTGCCGCTGACCGGAGTATTTTTCTCGCCGCAGTACGACGAACTTTATTATGAGATTTATCTGGGCAACCACCGCAATCTGGTGCATCCCGCATGGTGGGGCAACTATTTCACCATGGATAATCTTGTCACAGCCGACCTCCGCTTTTCCGGCACATGGCTCACGTTGGGCTACCACAACACTGTTGTCTCCACTAAAGTGTCGGATATCACTACACGCATGACCACCCATGCCTTCGTTATCGGCATCAGCGGTGAATGGCTCTCACTGAAACGTGGTTCGCTCCCTTCATCAACCTCAACCATCATCTCCGCCTACTGACATGAAAAAAGTGATTACAACCACGCTGCTCGCCCTCCTTGCCGCCATAATGCCTGCATGCCATCATCTGGAGGAGTTCAACAATGACCCAAGGGGGAATTTCCGTGCCCTCTGGACCATTCTTGACCAACACTACTGCTTCTTTCAGGAGAAGGATATCGACTGGGATGCCATAGGTGAGAAATATTACAGCCGGGTGTACAACGACATGGGGTCGCGTGAACTGTTTCAGGTGTGCAGCGACATGCTCGATGAACTACGCGACGGTCACACCAACCTCTCATCATCATTCAACGTATCCTACTACCGCAAATGGTGGAGCGACTACCCCCAGAACTTCAATCTCCGCATAATACAGGAAAATTACTTCAACTTCAACTTCCTTGTGTCAGCAGGAATGACCTACGGCATCCTCACCGAAAACATCGGTTACATACGCTACGGCTCATTCTCGCAACCTATCGGCGAAGGGAACCTCGACTCAGTGCTGAGTTATCTGGCCTCATGCAACGGACTCATTATAGATATACGCGACAACGGCGGAGGCGACATGACCAACGTGGACAGACTCGTGGCACGGTTCATCACGCAGCGTACGCTCATGGGCTACATCATGCACAAAACCGGTCCCGGACATGATGATTTCTCCGAACCATACGAATACTATCTCGAGCCGGCGGAGCAGGGACGCGTGATGTGGGGCAAGCCGGTGATAGTCCTTACCAACCGCTCGACCTTCAGTGCCGCAAACAATTTTGTGTCCATCATGCAATATCTGCCGCAGGTGAAAATTGCAGGGGCACGCACCGGAGGGGGCTCAGGGATGCCGTTCAATTCCGAACTTCCCAACGGATGGGGCATACGTTTCTCCGGGTCGCCCGTGCTCGACCCTATGGGGAAATCCACCGAAACCGGCATAGACCCCACCCCCGGATGCGAGGTTGACATGGACTCGCAGGATGAGGCCCGCGGCATTGACACTATTCTTGAATTTGCAATTAAAGAACTTCAGAAATGAACAGACTTGGCATTATTTTTCTAACGGCTATGATGCTGCTGACATGGGGATGTTCGGGCAACCGCAACACCTCCGGCGATTCAGCCGTTGAGGCTTGTGACACACTGACCACCGAAGCCTCGTTATTGTGCATGACAGAGCGCCCTGACGGTGTTATAGTGGCTGAGATAAAGGATCCGTGGAATCCGGGTCGGCTTCTGCAACGTCTGGTATTGGTCAACGATGACAATGCCGGAGGAGCGCTCCCCGAGGGTACGGTGATAAAATGTCCGGTGAAACGCTCGCTTGTAAGTTCCGTGATGTTCGCCCATGGAATTGACGAACTTGGAGCAACAGAAGCCATTGCGGCGGTCACAGACGGGCAGTATTATAAGACACCTGCCGTGCGCAAGGCGATTGATGAAGGGCGTATCGTCAACGTGGGTTCATCAATGCAGCCCAATGCCGAACTTATCGCTGCCTGTCGTCCTGATGTTATACTGTCCAACCCTTATCAGAACGCCGGGCATGGTGTTATCGAAACAATGGGTGTTCCCATAGTGGAAATGGCTGACTACATGGAGCCCACCCCTTTAGGACGTGCCGAATGGATAAAACTGCTCGGTGTGCTTTATGGCAACCCCGAAAAAGCCGATAATATTTATAATTCCGTAAAGGAGAATTACGTGATGTGGAAAAACCGTACCGGGGAGGAATCGCCCGTGGTGCTTACCGAGATGAGTCAGGACGGAGTGTGGTTTGTTCCGGGAGGGGAATCATATATGGCACGTATCATCGCTGATGCCGGTGCATCATATCCCTGGAGCGGCAATGGCGAAGGGGGCTCACTGCAACTTGATTTCCCCACAGTTTATAATGCCGCCCATGATGCTGACTACTGGTTTATCAAAACCGATAACCCCCGTTTTTCATACAAAGATCTGAAAGAGGCATATCCCCTCAACGAAAAATTCCGTCCGTTCCAGCAGAAAAAGGTATATTTTCTTGACACGGCAGGAAGTATGTTCTTTGAAGAGATGTCGTTCCATCCGGATCTGCTGCTCCGCGACTTTGTCATAATCCTCCACCCTGACAGCGCCGGGGGCGAAGAACCGCGTTATTATCATCCCGCGTTATGAAGATAAGGCTGCTGATTCTGATTCTTGTCATACCCCTGCTTTTCTTCTGCTGCATGCTGTGGGGAAGCGTGGATATACCTGCCGGCGACGTATTCAGGGTTCTGGTAGGACTCCCGCTGGAGAATCATGTATGGGAGGTGATACTGGTAGAGTCGCGACTTCCTATGGCATTCTGCGCCATGCTTGCCGGTGCCGCACTTTCGGTGGCCGGACTGCTGTTGCAGACAACCTTCAATAACCCTCTTGCCGGACCGTCGATATTAGGAATATCCTCCGGAGCCTCGCTCGGAGTGGCAGTGGTGATGCTGATGTTGGGCGGAAGTGTGGGAGCATACGGTTTCGGATATTACGCATCGGTAGTAGGTGGTGCCATGGCTGGAGCGATGATTATTTTGCTTATCCTGCTTCTGTTTTCAGGAATTGTACGGTCAACGGCCATGCTTCTGATTGTGGGAATACTCGTTGGCTATCTAACCTCATCGGCAATATCACTGCTCAATTTCTTCGCTACGCAGGAAGGGGTTCACTCCTTCGTAATCTGGGGGATGGGGAGTTTTTCGGGCATCACATGGAGCCGTCTGGGAGTGTTCGCCCTGATAGGGGTCAGTGCGCTCATATTGTCGCTTCTGCTGATAAAACCGCTTAACGCCCTGCTTTTAGGCACACGCTATGCGGAGAGCATGGGTGTTAACATACGCCGCACACGCAACGCATTGATGATACTCTCCGGACTGCTCACCGCCGTCACCACCGCTTTCTGTGGTCCGATAGGATTCCTCGGACTTGTTGTGCCTCATATAGCCCGTATGTTCATGCGCACCTCCAATCATGCCGTGCTTCTCCCCACCACGGCCCTTACCGGAAGTGCCGTCGGATTGTTGTGCACCTTGCTTAGTGTGCTTCCGTCGCGCACCGAGGTCATACCCCTCAATGCCATAACTCCGATTGTCGGTATCCCGGTGATAATATATATTATTGTGGCACGCAAAAAACTACATTATTTCAACTGATGGAACCGCTGACACTATATAATCTGCAATGCGGCTATCCGGGGAGCGCACCAATCCTGAACAACATCTCCGGCACGCTTCACCGCGGAGTGATGACGGCTCTTTTAGGAGCGAACGGCATAGGCAAATCCACCCTGCTGCGCACCATCTGCGGAGTACAACCCTCACTCGGCGGTGAAATAATCGTCGAGGGTAAACCGTTGAGGAGCATGACACCCCGCGAACTGGCCCGTACCGTCAGTATTGTCAACACTGACCACACAGGTGCAGGAGGGTTGACGGTAGAGGAACTTGTGGCTCTTGGACGTCACCCGTTCACCGGATTCTTCGGACGACTCTCACGCACTGACAGAGATATAGTTAGAGAGGCATTGGAAGCAGTCGGTATGGCTGACCGTAGCACCGCGTTTGTAGCCACACTGAGCGACGGGATGCGCCAGAAAGTGATGATAGCGCGGGCGTTGGCACAGACAACCCCCGTGATTGTCCTTGACGAACCGACAGCCTTTCTGGATGCCGCCAGCCGTATCGAAACCCTCCGTCTGCTCCGCAATCTGGCCGAGCAGCAGAATAAGGCCGTGCTCATATCCACCCACGACATAGGGCAGGTGCTCCCCCTGGCCTCACACCTGTGGCTGCTGACCCACGACCGCCGTTTCATAACCGGAGAAACCGCTGCCCTGACGGCAGACAGCAGCGTGATGGACTCCCTTTTCAGCAACCGTGAAATAAAGTTCGATCCCGTAAGGCAAGAATTTTTCTGAAAAAAGTTGGGAGTGTTTACTCACTATTTAGTAAATTTGCAACATAAACACTATAATTAATACAATATATGGCAACAAAACCGTTCAAATACCAGGAAATGTTCCCCCTCGGAAAGGACACCACTGAGTATTATCTTCTCACTTCTGACTATGTGAAGGTTGAAAAATTCGGCGACAAGGAGATGCTCGTCGTAGACCCTCAGGCACTGACCGTACTGGCACAGCAGGCTACTCATGACAACGCATTCATGCTCCGTCGCGAGCACAATGAAATGGTTGCCAAAATCCTGCATGACCCCGAAGCAAGCCAGAACGACAAGTTCGTGGCGCTGACCATGCTCCGCAATGCTGAAATTGCAGCCAAAGGTCAGTTACCCTTCTGCCAGGATACAGGCACTGCGATCATCATGGGTAAGAAAGGTCAGTATGTTATGACCGGAGGTAAAGATGAGGAATATCTCTCTCACGGCGTTTACAACACCTACACCGAATGTAACCTCCGCTACTCACAGAACGCTCCCCTCAACATGTACGATGAGGTGAACACAGGCTGCAACCTCCCCGCCCAGATCGACCTCTATGCCGTGGACGGCGACGAATACAAATTCGTTTTTGTTGCCAAAGGTGGTGGCTCGGCCAACAAAACTTATCTCTATCAGGAAACAAAGGCTATCATCAACCCCAAAACGCTCGTGCCTTTCCTGGTTGAAAAAATGAAAACTCTCGGTACTGCCGCTTGTCCTCCCTATCACATCGCATTCGTTATCGGCGGTACTTCAGCCGAAATGAACCTCGCAACAGTGAAGAAAGCGTCAGTTAAATACTACGACTCCCTTCCCACCGAAGGCAACGAACTCGGTCACGCCTTCCGCGATGTAGAACTGGAAAAAGAACTCCTCGAAGCATCACGCAAGATTGGCTTGGGCGCACAGTTCGGCGGTAAATATTTCGCACATGACATCCGTGTTATCCGTCTCCCCCGCCACGGTGCTTCATGCCCCATCGGTATGGGTGTAAGTTGCTCTGCCGACCGTAACGTTAAGGCAAAAATCAACCGTCAGGGTCTCTGGATTGAGAAACTCGATGCCAACCCCGGTGAACTCATCCCCGAAGAAATGCGTAACGCAGGTGAGGGTGAAGTAGTTAAGATTGACCTTAACCGCCCCATGGAAGAAGTTCTTGCCGAACTGACCAAATATCCCGTTTCAACCCGTCTGTCACTGAACGGTACCATCATCGTGGGTCGCGACATTGCACACGCAAAAATCAAGGAACGTCTTGACAAAGGTGAACCCATGCCCGAATATCTCAAGAACCACCCCATCTACTATGCCGGTCCTGCAAAAACACCTAAGGGTATGGCATCAGGTTCATTCGGTCCTACAACAGCCGGACGTATGGACCCCTACGTAGACCAGTTCCAGGCTGCCGGAGGCTCAATGATAATGATTGCAAAGGGTAACCGCAGCAAGCAGGTAACCGACGCATGTCAGAAACATGGCGGCTTCTATCTGGGCTCAATCGGTGGTCCNGCAGCAGTCCTTGCAAGCAACTCCATCAAGAAAGTGGAACTGCTTGAATATCCCGAACTCGGCATGGAAGCAATCTGGAAAATTGAAGTTGAGGATTTCCCCGCATTCATCCTCGTTGATGACAAAGGAAACGACTTCTTCACCCAGATAGCACAGCAGTGTGCCGGTTGCCCCGTGGCAAAATAATCCCACCCTAAGATACACACACACTTTGACAGGCCTGCCCGCATCAATCGGGTGGGCCTGTCTCTTTGCTCAGCAATATAAATCTTATAAGTTTNANTTATAAATCTTATAAATCTTATAAATCTTATGAGACTTATAAGACCTGAACTTTTATAATTACTAAAAAATCACGCTCAAAAACAAATACAACCTTTAAGTTGTATATATTGAAAATAATTGTTATCTTTGCAGTGTGACGGATTTACTTGTCAAACAACCACTTATTAAAAATTAAAGACAGTCTTGAATATGAAATTTGATCTAATTACTGAAAATGGCAACTTGTGGGCAGTGCGATATGATAATTGCCTGGATAATGTCCTTGACACTATCCTTGACCAGTGGAATGACGTTCTATGGTTGCGCTCGTTTTTTAAACAAAATATAGGTGACTTAACTTCATACTTCAAGATAACAGATGTGAATCAGGCCATATATGATACTATAGAGGATAGTGAAAAACTCCAGTGTCTGATTCTGGATATATCACCGGATGCTAATTTGGACGAGATATTCAGGCCATTGGAAAATAACCGTGCATCAGAGATGTTACTCGGAAAAGAGAAAGCACGTCTACGAGAAACTCCACGTCATGCGTCATGGCTTCGCATATACGCAATCAAATTGGAGCCGGGTATTTATGTTATAACCGGAGGTGCAATCAAGTTGACGCGTACCATGCAGGAGCGTGAACACACATTGGTGGAATTGGCACGAATGGAGAAAGTGAGAAGATTCTTACTTGACAATGATATTGCCGATATGGATTCATTTAAGGACTATCTTGCCGAAATTAGTTAGGAAGGAGTATAACATGAGAACGAGAGAAGAGATTTTATCAAGTTTGAATACTCATTCGGCTTCTACACCATCAAAATGGCGGGAGAACGCTGAATGGCGCCAGGCTAATAGAGAATGGCTGCGGTATTCCCAGCGTATAGCAATGATGATGCTTGATAAGATGGAGGAAATTGGATTGACTCAAAAATCTGTGGCGGAGCGAATGGGATGCTCACAGCAGTATGTGTCACGGGTTTTGAAGGGAAAAGAGAATCTTTCAATTGAAACAATCTCAAAGATAGAAAAGGCTCTTGAAATTGATATTCTTCAGGGTGTGCTTTCTGTTTGCGGCAGAAAATAATTTACATAACTTACGAAACTCACAAAACATATAAGTTTTTAAAGATATTCCTTCACCCGACTCAAAATCTGCCGTTAGGGCAATCATACTCTCAGAATAAATTACTATCTTTGTGTTTCATATTAATTTAAAGAACGTGGAATACCTGAAGAAGATAATCGCATTTTTTAAAAACCACCCCATCATCCGTACACTGGTGCTGATCTGCATCACCGGATGGCTTATTTTGGTGGCTGCAATGTTTTTCCTTGACAGTTGGACTCACCACGGCCAGGTGGATGTGGTACCCATGGTAAAAGGGCTTAACTTATCCGAGGCAGAGCGGATTCTGAAAGAGAAGGGTATGGAATATGAATTGTCCGACTCTATCTATGACCGCAGTTATCCCCCCGGCACGGTTGTTGAGCAGGCTCCCCGAGCCAATTCCAAAGTCAAGCCGGGCCGCACGGTCTATCTGACCATAGTGGCTTTCTCACCCCGCCTGATCACAATACCTCCGTTCGTGAATGTTTCCATGCGCGAAGGACGGGCTATGTTTGAAGGACTCGGATTCAAGCAGGTGAAGATTGTTGAGGTGGAGTCGGAATACAAGGACCTCGTGCTTGGTGCAAAGATAAGCGGGGTGCCCGTCAGAGCCGGTCAGCGTGTGCCGCAGTCCTCGGTGATCACACTTGAGGTTGGACGCGGATATGCCGCTATTGAAGATCCGGATTCCACGGAGGCTATAATCGCAGATTACGTAAATGATTATTCCGATGCCGATTGACGACTACATTGAAGATATAGATATAGACACTCCCGAAGCCGACGATGCCGCCGAACTCGACGGTGAACTTGACGGCACGGGAATGTATGAACATTTTCGCTTCGTTGCTGACAAGGGGCAGGCACTGTTGCGTGTCGACAAATTCCTTGTGGCGAAGATGCAGAAATCCTCGCGCAACCGCATTCAGCAGGCTGCTGAAGCGGGGTGTATTCTTGTCAACGGACGTGCCGTAAAAAGTAATTACCGCGTGAAACCCGACGACGTGGTTTCAATAGTCATGGACCGTCCGAAATATGAACTGGAGATCATTCCGGAAAATATACCCCTGGATATAGTCTATGAAGATGATGCACTGCTGGTGGTGAATAAACCGCCGGGCCTGGTGGTGCATCCGGGTCACGGAAACTATTCCGGTACGCTGGTCAATGCGCTGGCTTATCATTTCCGCAATAACCCCGACTATGACGTGAACGACCCCCGAATGGGGCTGGTTCACCGTATTGATAAGGATACCTCCGGACTGCTTGTGGTGGCAAAGACCCCTGACGCAAAGACCCATCTCGGAAAGCAATTCTTCAACAAAACCACCAAGCGCGAATATGTGGCGGTGGTGTGGGGTATACCCTCTCCTGACAATGGAAGGATTGAGGGAAATATCGGACGTTCTCTGCGCGACCGCCTGCAGATGGATGTTTTTCCCGTGGGTGGCGACTATGGTAAACCTGCCGTGACTCACTACACCGTGCTCGAAAAGTTGAGTTATGTCAGCGTGGTGAAGTGTGTGCTTGAAACCGGTCGCACCCACCAGATTCGTGTCCACATGAAACATATAGGTCATCCGCTGCTGAACGATGCACGCTACGGAGGGGATAAAATACTGCGTGGAACCACGTCGGCCAAATACCGTCAGTTCGTGACAAACTGTTTCGAGATATGTCCCCGCCAGGCTCTGCATGCCCGTACGCTCGGCTTTGTCCATCCCGTGACCGGCAAGGAGATGTTTTTTGAATCGGAAGTCCCCGCCGACATGACCAACATGATTGAACGCTGGCGAACGCTAAATACTTAATACCATATATAATATGAAAACCATGATTTCAGAACGTATCAAAATGGTGCAGACCCTGCTCCGTGAAAAGGGAGTGGCCGCTGTCATCATTCCTCAGACCGACCCTCATCAGAGCGAATATATAGCCTCACACTGGCAGGTACGCCGCTATCTGAGCGGCTTCACCGGTTCTGCCGGTTCACTTGTAGTGCTTCAGGATGCGGCATATCTGTGGACCGACTCCCGTTATTTCCTTCAGGCTGCACAGCAACTTGACGGCACTCCCGTGGTGCTGATGAAAGACGGGCTGCCCGACACACCCTCTATACCCGCTTTCCTTCGTGAAAAACTGGTGAAAGGTGATAAAGTAGGCGTTGACGGATGGATTTTCTCTATCGCAGAATGGCGGAATCTATCTGCAGAACTTGGCACCGACATCGAAGTTGTCACCGATTTCAATGTCATTGACAGCATCTGGACTGACCGTCCCGAACTCCCCGCTGACAAAATCTTTATTCATGAAAACAAGTATGCAGGTGAGGATGCGGCTCAGAAAATGGAACGTATCATGGCAAAGGTGAAGANCGCCGGTGCCGATTCAATCTTTATCTCCGCACTGGATGATATAGCATGGACGCTCAACATCCGCTCACGCGACGTCAACTGCAACCCTGTGGCAACCGCATTCCTGTTCCTTGCCGATGACAAGAAAATCCTGTTCACCAATCCCGTCAAGGTTGATGAAGATGTGAAGAATTATCTGGCCGAACGTGGTGTTGAGGTGCAACCTTACGACTCTGTCGACTCCTTCCTGACTTCCGCCAATGGCTACACCGTACTGATTGACCCGGTCAAGACAGCAGTAATCGTGAAAAACCTGCTTTCAAAATGTATACTTGCCGCATCTCCCGTGGCAATGATGAAGACCATCAAGAACGATGTTCAGATTCAGGGCGTACATTCAGCGATGATCAAGGATGGCGCCGCTCTTGTGGGTGCGTTCCGCGAGATTGAAGAACGTGTTGCTGCCGGAGTGAAAACAACCGAACTTGATGTGTCGGATATTCTGACCAAATACCGCTCACGCCAGCCCCTCTATTTCGACGAATCATTTGAAACCATAGCCGGCTACGGTCCTCACGGCGCGATAGTCCATTATTCCGCAACCGAGGAATCAAGCGTGGAGATAGGCACCGACACCCTGCTTCTCATTGACTCCGGCGCACAGTACCTTGACGGCACAACCGACATCACCCGCACCATTGCCATAGGCGAACCCACCGCCGAGCAAAAACGCCACTTCACCCTTGTGATGAAAGGACACATAGCCCTCGGCTCACAGATGTTCCCCGAAGGTACACGCGGCGACCAACTCGATGCCCTTGCACGCCAGTTCCTCTGGAACGAAGGTATGAGTTATCTCCACGGAACAGGTCACGGCGTAGGATTCTTCCTCAATGTGCATGAAGGACCTCAGAGCATCCGCCTGAACCACGTAAACGTACCCCTGCTCCCCGGCATGATCACCTCCAACGAGCCCGGTCTCTACATTGAAGGGAAGCATGGCATACGCTGCGAGAACCTTGTGCTGACCGTTCCCGCCCTGACCAACGATTTCGGCAACTTCTACAAGTTCGAAACCCTGACACTTTTCCCGTTTGACCTCCGTCTTTTCGATACCACCATCATGACCGAGGGAGAAATCAAATGGCTCAATAACTATCATCAGCGCGTACGCGAAACACTCATGCCGGCACTGACCGACGAGGCCGACCGCGCATGGCTAACTGAAAAAACAAAAGCACTATAAGAAAATGGCACTTATCATACCCGTACGCGGCTTCACCCCCGAAATCGGTGAAGGCTGCTTCCTGGCTCAGAACGCCACAATCATCGGTGACACCGTCATCGGCAAAGACTGTTCCATCTGGTTCAACACCGTGCTGCGAGGCGACGTAAACTCAATCCGCATCGGCGACCGTGTCAACATCCAGGATGGATCGGTGCTTCACACTCTCTATCAGAAATCAACTATCGAGATAGGCAACGATGTGTCGATAGGGCACAACGTCACTGTCCATGGCGCCAAAATTCATGACTATGCCCTCATCGGCATGGGAGCCATAGTGATGGATGATGCCGAAGTGGGCGAAGGTGCATTGGTCGCTGCCGGTTCAGTGGTTCTCAGCCGTACCAAAATCGGACCCCACGAATTGTGGGGTGGGGCACCCGCCAAATTCATCAAGATGGTCGAACCCGAAAAGGCCAAGGAGATGAACATCAAAATAGCCAAAAACTATCTGATGTACTCCAAATGGTACGAAAATCCCGAAGGACAAACTGAAAAATAAACGAATCAAGGGAATTTATTTTGCAGTGTCAAAAAGATTTACTATCTTTGCCGCGCTAAAAAAGAAACATATAAACAAACAAAACCAAACAAAGAAAAATGATTATTGTACAAGTAAAAGAAGGCGAAAACATCGAAAAAGCACTCAAAAAATTCAAACGTAAATTTGAAAAAACCGGTATCGTTAAGGAACTGCGCAGCCGCCAGGCTTTTGAAAAACCCTCTGTGGCTAACCGCAAAAAAATGATGAAAGCCGTTTACGTGCAGAAACTTCGCTCTGTTGAAGAGTAATCCTCAAAAGTAAGTCAAACCGTTTAAAGTCTATCTGAAATAGGCAATATAGAAAGGAGTTGTTTTAACTTACAGGATAAACTCAGAAAACACTTTTACGCCCCCTGCGCCTCATACACATTATTATATATAATACGCATGCGCGCGTGTGGTTCTCCCGTGTGGAGAATGAAGGGCACAATAACAAATCATAAAACAAGCCGGTGACGCTCTATCATTATGCGTGCTCCGGCTTGTTTCTCCTCAAAATACGAAACACACGCCAAAACTCCCTACGGAGTATGAAAATCCTCTTCAGAACAAACACTATCATTTAACACCGATCAAATCAACACCTAATTAATCAATACGGGACGAATCAATACCTGTCCGGAAAAACTATAACCAACCACACACATTGAAACATGTGGACACACCCACTAAAGATATATTGGTTAACATGATTTCTTAATTTCAGAAATTTATGTGAATATCAGTTTAAGAATCTTAAAAAGAATTAATTTTACTTGGAGGACGCACACGGAACCAAAAAAAAATATTAGTTTTGTAAAGAATAGGTGTGGAGTGTTAATTGCGCTCTGCTCATAATTCACAAGAAAAAAGCAAAATGAAAGAATAAACAATATTAAAAACAACAATAATCCAGTCATTAACTTAAAAAAAGAGAAACAAACCCTAAAAAAACGAATCAAAAAACCATTTTCTTGCAGAAAAACTAAACCAGGTCTCAAACAGACTATTATAAACCAACCCTATAAAACTAAATGAAAAATTAATTATGAAAAAACAGTTATTGTTTCTGTTATTTTCTATCGTTTCGGTAGGTCTCATGATGGGACGTACTGTCACGGGTACTGTAACTCAGGCCAGTGACGGTGATGTAGTCATCGGTGCCTCCGTATTGGTCAAAGGTACAACACAAGGTGTACAGACTGACATTGATGGAAAATATTCAATTGAAGTCAACAATGACAACGCCGAACTCATCTTCCAGTACATCGGTATGGACACCCAGACCGTGAAAGTGGGTAACCGCTCTGTCATTGATGTTGTCCTCCAGGAAAACGCAACAGTCCTCGACGAAGTTGTCGTTACCGCTATGGGACAGGTTCAGGAAAAGAAAAAACTTAACTACGCCGTGCAGGCTCTTAACAGTGACGAAATCACTGCCGGACAGAGCAGCAACTTCGTGAACTCTCTTCAGGGTAAGGTTGCCGGTGTACAGGTATCTATGGCGGGTGGTTCGCCCAACTCCGCTTCTCAGATTATCGTTCGTTCAATTTCTTCAGTTAATACCTCTCAGAACAACGAACCTTTGTTCGTTATCGACGGTATGGCTGTTCGCGGTGCAGCATCTTCAATGGCTGACATCAACCCGAACGATATTGAAAGCATGAGCGTGCTGAAAGGTGCTGCCGCATCTGCCCTTTACGGTACTGAAGGTGCCAACGGTGTAATCCTTATCACCACCAAGAGTGGTAAAGCAGGTGAAGTTAAAGTTACCGCTTCAGGTGGCTGGGAAATTTCAAATGCACTCAACACTCCTCACCTTCAGGGCGTTTACGGTCCCGGTTCAAACGGCTTCTACACCACTAACGCAACCGGCGGCTGGGGTCCCCGCGTAGGCTCTGATGAAACCATCTACGACAACGTAGGTGACTTCCTCGGAACAGGTTTCATGCAGAAATATGACTTCGCTATCTCCGGCGGTTCTGAAAAATTCAGCGCATACGCTTCTGTAAACTATCAGGATGCTGAAGGTATCGTGAAGAACGACTACCGTAAAAAAATCGGTGTGTTCATCAAAGGTGAGTTCAAGCCCTCTAACACCGTTAAGGCTATGCTCTCAATGAACTACATCGACACCAAATCACGCGGTTTCGGTAACTCAATGAGCACAATCTACGGATGGGCTATCAACAGCAACATGTCTGATTACCGCACCGTTGACGGCTACCCCAACTATGCTAACCGCTATGACGCATGGGATGAACTTACCGACTCTCAGCGTATCAACGCTACCGTTTCTCCCTGGTATGGTCGTTACATGGATAACTCTAAAACCAAAAGCGGTCGTGTGATCGTCAACGGTTCACTCTCATGGGAACCTATCAAGAACCTTATTTTCACCGGTAAGATCTCTTACGATAAAGGTGACTCATACTATGATTCTTACACCCGTCCCCGTTTCAAAGGCGATGAGTTCACAGTTCCTGTTGAAGAAATCAAACAGTCAGGTCTCTATGAAGCATACGCTTCTCGCATGGGTACCTACACTTTCCAGCCCTCACAGGCTGACCGCATCGTGGTGCAAGGTCTTCTCAACTACAACATCGACATCAACCAGGATCTGAACCTCTCTGCATTCTTCGGTGGTGAATACCAGGAATCAAACGGTTANTCAGTTTCAATGGACGGTCAGGAATTCGTTCTCGGTGGAGACTTCTTCTCATTCACAAATGTTANTGACANTTGGCTNTCCAAAAAGAACGTAACTCTCAGCCACTCTNCATGGAANAAATATGGTTACTTNGGTGAAATCCGTGCNGACTATAAAGGTATGGCTCAGTTGTCNGTAACCGGTCGTATCGACACAACCTCACGTCTGCGTCAGGCTCCCAAAAACAGTTACTTCTACCCCTCAATCACCGCCGGTGTAATCTTCTCTGAAGTATTCAAACTCCAGAACGAATGGTTCTCNTANGGTAAAATCCGNGGTAACTGGGCAAAAGTAGGTAAAGACTGTGNTGCAAACCTCTTTACTCCTTCTTATAAAGAATGGTCTACTTTCCCCGACGGCGGTTTCTCTATCGACCCCACCACTTCAGTNGNTGANCCCTTGCTTGAACCCGAGTTCATCAAAACATGGGAAATCGGTGCTGACCTCCGTTTCTTCAACTCACGCACCCGTCTNGACGTGGCTTACTATTCAACCACTGCAGACAACCAGATCGTGACCGTTCGTGTGTCACCTGCATCAGGTACCATTCTCCAGACCCGTAACGANGGTACTGTAGAAAACTACGGTGTTGAAGCAACCCTNGCTCAGGACATTATCACAACCAAGGATATCCAGTGGACTGCTAACGTGAACTTCTCACTCAACCGTGGTCGTCTCCGTTCNCTNCCCGAAGATATGACTGAAATCCAGGGTACACAGTATGGTGACATCTTCCCCTCTGCTTACCTCGGNGCTTCAACCACCGCACTCTCNGGTAAAGATTANCTCCGNACCGACGACGGTCAGATTATCTGCGATGAAAACGGTTATCCCATGATCAACCCTGCAAAAGGTAACCTCATCGGTAACCGCGAACCCGACTTCCTCCTCGGTATCGGTTCAACCTTCACCTGGAAAGACCTTTCAGTGTCATTCCTCTTCGACGGACGTAAGGGTGGTGACGTTGCAAACATCACCGGTCGCGGTCTTCTCTCTAACGGTCAGGCCTACATCCTGGAAAACTACCGTAACCGCGAAGCAATCTTCAACGGCGTTGTTCAGCAGGCTGACGGAACTTATGTTCCCAACACCACTCCCATCATCCTTGACCAGCAGACCATCAACAACTACATCTACAACGTTTCTTCAAACTTCATCGAAGATGGTTCTTACATCCGTCTGAGCCACCTCACCGTAGCCTACGACTTCGGTCGTCTGATGAAGAAACTCGGAAGCCACAACCCCGTGAAAGGTCTGAAATGCTCACTCACCGGACGTAACCTCTTCCTTCTGACCAAATACACCGGTTCAGACCCCCAGGTAATGCCCNGNGCATCNNACGGTATGGGTTCAATGGGTATCGATAACTACAGCGTTCCCTCACTCCGTAGTTTCAACTTCAATGTTAACGTTCAATTCTAATCTTTAACAGGACTAACAATATGAAATTTTTAAAGACTTTGGCTTTGACTCTTCTGGCTGGTGCAACGCTGACCGGGTGTGAGGATGTCCTGAAGGACAACGTGAACCCCGACAAGGCCCACACCAACGAGATTGAGCAGGGTATGCCCGTTCTGGTATTCTATGCAAGCCAGACAGTGTATGACCACGCCGAATACAACATATATCTTTCTCAGTGCCTTACCACCATGGGTAAGAGCCAGACAGGTACCTACGGCTACAAGAGCGGTTGGGAATTCCTGACAATGAACCGTCACCCCCAGTGGCGCCGTCACTTCTATGACATCGGTCGTAACGCAAACATCCTTATGGAAAATGCCGACGATGCAAACTCTCCCAACTGCAAACTGATTGCCCGNACCATCGTGCTNATGTCAATGCAGTTGACCACCGACGTTTTCGGCGATATGCCCCGCAGTGAGGCTTATCTGTCAAACGCCCCCAAATATGACACCCAGGAGTCAATCTACAAATGGATGTTCGATGAGGCTGATGAACTGATCAAACTCTACGATGACCCCACTTGGACAGATAATCCCCAGGCTCACCAGATCACCAAACGTATGGATCGTATCTATGCAGGTGACCTGAAAATGTGGAAAGGTCTNGTTTACGCTATCAAAGCACGTCTGTTGCTCCGTAACATCCCTAACATTGACCGCAGCAGCAGCATGTGTCAGCAGATTATCGACAATGCTCAGAAAGCAATCGACATCTGGCGTTCAGGTGACAACCTGTATGGCGCATGGTTCGGTTCTGAACCCCGCTACAACTACGATGGCGGTACAGGCGAACAGAATGCTCCCTGGTCTATCGCNCAGCCCAAAATCAACTCTTGGGAATCTCGCGATAACCTTCTGACCACTGCAGTTCCTTCTAAATACTTCGTTCAGGATCTGTTGGGTGTAATCAAACCCGGCGACGAAACCAACCAGGGCTACTGGGACCGTAACAACGGTTATGGTTCAGACCCCCGTCTGATGCTCATCCTCAAACCTCAGGAAGGTCCTACTTCTGCATCTAACGAATCTAAACGTGTGATGATCCGTTTCCTCGAGAACAACATCGGTGCAGGTTCAACCTACAAACAGGCTCACTATCCCGACCTCTACGCAGGTGCTTANGCCGGTGGTGTTGATGCCTACAACCCTCTGTTCACAATGGAAGAACTCTACTTCATCCAGGCTGAGGCNTACTACTGGATGGGTAACAAGCAGAAAGCATGCGAACTGACCCGCGAGGCTGCTGAAGCAAACATCCAGCGTCACCTTGACCGTTTCCTTGCTGACAACGGNGGTCTCTATCCCGGAACNAACTGCGCTCCTTCAACTGCAGCCGCTGCTCAGAAAAATGACCAGGCTCGTTTCGAAAACATGGTATTCGCATTCCTTAACAACCAGCCCGGNTACAACCCCGATGTTAAGGCAGCAGGTACCGCCAAGGCTTGTACTGAAATCGGTAACGGCCGCTGGTTCTTCGATCCTCAGAACTTCTCACTCTCTGACCTGATGGAGCAGAAATATGTTGCAATGTACATGCAGCCCGAACAGTGGACCGATATGCGTCGCTATCACTANTCNAACAAACGTAACAACTACGGTATCGGTGATGCAGGCGAAATCGTTTATCCCACTCTCCGTCGTCCCTACAACCTCTATGCAGCATATTGGGTTGACGGTATGACTGACGCTCAGAAAGAGAACTGCTGGATTCAGCGTATCAACTACGACCCTGAAACAGAGGAAAAATACAACCGTCCTGAACTTATCCGTCTCGGTGCATTCCGTAACTTCGAATGGCTCCGCAAACCCATGATCTGGGCTGAGGAATATGGTTCAAGAACTTCACTCACTGAGGAACGCGCTCAGTAATGTTTAACCAGTCAAATGAATCAAATCATGAATATAAAATATAGTTCATTAACATTGGCTCTCGCAGCACTCACCCTCGGTTCATGTGCNAAACATGACATTATCGGTGACAATGCAGCACTGGGCGAACGCGTTCCCACNACTTACTGGGAGGTTGGTTCAACCACCTGCAAGGCAGGCGAAGAGTTCTCATTCAAAGGTAAATACTACACCGAAGATGGTCACACTCCCGACCACGCTGAAGTATGGTATTCCGTGCAGCGTGACGAAACCGCTGCCGCTACCGTAAAACTCCCCGGCAACACCTTGAGTTACACTCAGACTGTGAACAACACAGAAATCGTACGTGCCGACCAGTTGATCGTATCCTTCCCCCACAGCATGTCTGAATGGGATGGTCATGAATATGTACTGAATGCTTTCGTTCCCACCTCAGCCACTCTTTCTCCCGTTGACTGGAAGAGCCCCGCTGAATGGGACCAGGCTAAGTATGACACTTACTATCCCGCTGACTTCGCTCAGGAATTCTGCGACAAGGTGGTTGAATATCTGACCAAGGACAGCACATATCTGTCTGCTCTNCAGAACACCTATATCAACTACCCCTTCACCAACGATCAGTTNGCAGCAGTCAATGCCAAATACGGAGTAAGCCTCCCCACCGACATTGATGAAACAAAACCTGAGGCTGANAAGAGCGACCGCTGGTTCNCTACNCGTGTNGCCAACGAAAACAAAATCGTAGGTTACTACTACAACACCATCGACCAGAACGGCGCTACTATCGTTCACGAAGTTGCAAAGGATTACGTCAACCCCGATGTNAACCTCTACCCCNTCTACGAATCATCACCCTGGCTCTTCTGCCGNTANGATGACGAGGTNGGTGCNATCATCAACTCNGTTCGTGCAGAATACATGCCCGCNTTCAAGGANCTCGTTCAGCAGATNTCTTTCCAGGANTGGATCTACGATTCTGCCAACNAGTGCTACAGTGTTACTTTCGGCCGTACTTACTCTCTGGAATCTTCATTCCACGTAGTTGACACTGAAGGTAACCGCGGTAAGGCTGCCGATATTCGTACCATCTCAATTAACTGATTATCACTATGAAATTTATAAATAAATTAGCAATATTCGGTCTCGGCATCGCTGCCCTTACCTCATGTGTGGATAAGGAAGCGGATTATCAGGTGTTCCCCGATCCTGATGTTGACTTCTCATTCGCTGTGGATGGTGACGAGTACACTCTGGACTACTATGTTGTTTCTCACATCCAGTTCAACAACAAGTCAGCCAAAACAGGTACCTACACCTGGGATTTCGGTGACGGTACTACCTCAAACGAGGTTAGNCCTCTCCACAAATACACCAAGGCAGGTCTCTANACTGTTAAACTGACTGTTGACGGTGCAGGATACAAGGAACAGAAAATCCTTATCATCGACATCACTCCTACNCTGAGCGTTGACGAACAGAGCACCGATGTCATCACTATCAATGATACCGAAGTTTCTTTCAAACTCGCTCTCCCCAACCCTGAAAACCTCCGCTGCCGCTACGAATGGACCTTCCCCGAAGGTACCAAGGATGCTAACGGTGCACCCCTGACTTCTTTCACNGGCTATGCCGAGTCAGACGGTACAATCCAGTATCCCGGCAACGTTACTTTCAGCCACATCGGTTCACAGAAGATCGANATCAAAACCTACTTTGACATCGATGGTGAAAACCGTCGTCTGGAAGATGCCTACCTCAACGTTCAGGTTGGTTCACCCATTGAAGGTGCNACTCTCTACTACGCTGAAAAAGATGGTAACATCAAGGCTCTGAAACTTCTNGACGCATCACTCCTTCCCAAAGGTACCAAGATTCTCCCCTTCGATATGGGTGTGAAATCAGGTAACAACCCCTTCAACATCTGCTACGGCGAAGTTGATGCNCTCAACGACGAAGGTGAAACTGTTAAGGAAGGTTGGGTTTACATCCTCGACGCCGGTAAACAGTACTACTACGTAAACGATGAAAACGGTACTCTCGGTGACGGTGCNGTAACTGCCATGCGAGTTGACGGTACAGGTGTTAACACCGTTATCACCAACGTTGGCGGCTACGCCTTCAACGACCCCTTCCAGGGCTTCATCGCTGACGGNAAACTCTACTACTCTGACCGTAACACAGGTGTGAGNGAAATCGCNCTGACTGAACGTGGTCAGAAACAGGGTGCCAACTCTGACGGTAACCGTGACTCTTACGTNTACAAAAACGACCTTATCCCCTACTACAACCGCGGTATCGCCTACGGTGCTATCCACGCCGGTCACTGGCGNGACTCAAAAGGTATGTGGTACTGGGCTAAGAACTACTCAGGTAACGGTATCTATCGCTTCAAACAGGAAGATATCAAGGCAACTGCTGCNGAAGCNACTGCNACNNCNTCNCCCTACGCNNNCCTNCTTCCCGGTATCANCCTCCGNTCATTCTGNATNGACGAAAAACGTNNNCAACTCTATNTNTGGCGTCTGGTTTCNGAAGAAGGTCTGCAGGTGTTCAATCTTCCCGCTTACGGCGAAGGTCTGTCAATGACCGCTCCCACCGTNAAGATTTCAATGAGCGCNGACCCCGTCAACACTACCGCCAACGAAGGTGTCTACACCNCTCAGATGGCTCTGGATGAAGAAACCGGNCGTGTATACTTCGGTTTCCGTCCTCTGGCATCAGATGACTCTAAACTGGGTCAGGGTATTGTTTACTACGATCCCAACACCAAGAAATGCGCACGCTACGGTGAAACCAGCGACGCTATCTACGGTGTCTGCATCAACCCCAACAAGACNAAACTCTTCTAATCCCGCATAGAGTTTATAAACTTTAACTAAAAGGGNGCATCAACCATGGTGCGCCCTTTGTTATTTTTATGTAAATTTGCCNGCGTTAATTCGGAAACTATGAAACGATTACTNTACATCATGATTATANCCGCTGCCATGCTCACCGCATGCAAGCCGAGCGAAAAGAACTATAAAGCCGCCTACGAGGCNGCTAAAGCGAAGGAATCGGCCACACCCTTGGAGGAGACCATCTACGCCAACATACGCAAGGAGGCGCGACACCGCAACATCGTNGTAGGCTCCGACACCCTTCCGCTNACCACGCAGTATGTCACATTCACNACNCAGGCCGGAGGAANNGTCNNGAACTTCCACCGCTATAATATTGTCGTNGCACAGTTCAAGCAACTTTTCAATGCCAAGGCAATGCTTCAGCGAGCCATCGATGCCGGNTATGCCGATGCTTTNNTGGTACANACGCGCGAGCCCCTCTACTATGTGGTGGCACGCAGCGTTAAAACCCCCTCAGAAGCCCGTGAGGCTCTCGATTCAGTCCGTATGGAGCANAGGCTGCCNATGAAGGAAAACTTCCCCTGGGTGCTCAGTACAGCGCGATAGGAGGGANGACTAAATCATACCGATAGATTAAACTGAAAAAGGAGACACACCCTCTGAGTGAGGTGCATCTCCTTTTCATCTTTTTTACCTTTCGGAAACTGTCCGAATGTCTTACATATCCAGGTCGTTGTTGCGAGGATTATTGTTAAGTTCTTTTACATCCTCTTCAACTTCNTTGGAGTTGGTACGGTTGCTGTCAGCAGCATCCTGCTGTGCGCCTACGTAATCCTGNCGTGCTTTTTCTTCTGTGTGTTTACAATCCTTATTCATAGTAGTTCGTTTTTTATTGTAAAACGCAGGACCNAGCATATAAGTTTAAANNNCNGGTTATTTTCCCGGCAGTTCGGCCGTGTTGCGGTCAATCTCCTCCTGTGAGATAGAGAAGTTTGCAAGGTCGCCGGCGAAATAACTGTCGTAGGCTGTCATGTCAATCAGACCGTGACCCGACAGGTTGAACAGGATAACCTTCTCCTTACCTTCTTCCTTAGCCTTCAGAGCCTCGCGGATGGCTGCGGCGATGGCGTGAGAACTCTCGGGTGCGGGGATGATACCCTCGGAGCGGGCAAAGAGAGTTGCGGCTTCGAATGTTTCNAGTTGGGGAATNTCAACCGCATCGATCAGTCCGTTCTGCTTGAGTTTGCTGACCACCGCTCCGGCACCGTGNTAGCGCAGACCGCCGGCNTGGATATTGGCGGGGGCGAAGTTGTGTCCCAGNGTCAGCATNGGTATAAGGGGAGTGTAACCGGCCTCATCACCGAAATCATAGTGGAACTTGCCNCGGGTCAGTTTCGGACATGATTCAGGTTCGGCAGCGATGAAGCGNGTGTTGCGTTCGCCGCTGAAGTTATGACGCATNAACGGAAGTGATATGCCTGAGAAGTTACTTCCNCCGCCGAAACATCCGATAACGATGTCGGGNTAGTCACCGGCCATCTCCATCTGTTTCTCAGCCTCCAGACCAATCACGGTCTGATGNAGAGCAACATGGTTCAGCACCGAGCCGAGCACATAGCGGCAGTTAGGGGTTGTTGTAGCCAGTTCTACGGCCTCGGAGATGGCAGTACCNAACGANCCCTGNTAGTTGGGNTGTTCGGTAATGATTTTGCGTCCCGCTTTGGTCGACATNCTGGGTGATGCCACAACCTCGGCACCATAGGTCTGCATGATGGAGCGGCGATAGGGCTTCTGGTTGTAACTAACCTTCACCATGTATACAGCCAGATCAAGTCCGAAATGTTTTGCCGCCAATGACATCGCAGCCCCCCATTGACCNGCGCCTGTCTCGGTAGTGATGTTTGTNATACCCTGCTTCTTGCAGAAATAAGCCTGAGGGATGGCGGANTTGAGTTTGTGTGAACCAACGGGACTGACGCTCTCATTCTTGAAATAAATCTTTGCAGGAGTNTCAAGCGCCTTTTCCAGACCGCGGGCACGTACCAGCGGAGTAGGACGCCAGATTTTATACATATCTCTGACCTCCTCCGGAATTTCGATCCATCGGTCGGTGACATTCAGTTCCTGGTTAGCCAATTCTTCGGCAAAAATGGGATAGAGATCCTCCGGGGTGAGCGGTTTCAACGTGCCCGGGTGAAGCATGGGATCCGGTTTTTCCGGCATGTCCGGCAACACGTTGTACCAGCGTGTGGGAATGTCGCGCTCCTGTAAGATAAATTTCTTTGATTCAAGCATGATTTGCAATGTTAGTTGTTTTTACTGATGCAAATGTATGATTATTAATAATTGTGTGCAAATATTTATGAAAATATGCAGCAATATTAACATATATTGACAATAAATATATTTGATGATTTATAAATATNCATTNTTNNGATGAAATAATCCGGAATAGNCCGTTTACGCGAGGGTCTNCTANATATTTAAACAGTTTCTTATTCAAACATTTATTTTTATATTTGCGTTATCAAAAAAATNTAACACCTTAAATNAGTAATAATATGAGACTTGACGGACGCCGCAGCAGTAATAATATAGATGACCGCAGACGCATGTCAGTAGGGAAACGNGCCGGAATCGGTGGCGGAATAGTAGGAGTAATNATCGTTGCGGTTGTAACGCTCTTGTCGGGGGGCGGTGTCGGTGACATCCTNACCAACGTNATGGGTAGCGGAGCACTCAACGGCGGCATGGAGCAGGGNTCGGAGTATGTCGAGACCGANCAGGATGCCTATCTTGCCGATTTCACCTCAAAGATTCTTGCCGGNACAGAGGATGTGTGGACGCAGGAATTCCGTAAAAACGGGTGGGGNGAGTATGAATNCCCCAAACTGGTGTTGTTTCATGGCGCNGTATCATCGGGGTGCGGTCAGGCTACGTCGCAGACCGGACCNTTCTATTGTTCGGCTGANGAAACCGTCTACATCGACCTTGACTTCTTNAAGGAAATGAAACAGACCATAGGTGCCGATGGTGAATTTGCCTACGCCTACGTCATCGCACANGAGGTGGGGCATCANGTGCAGCAGCAGTTAGGGATACTTCAGGATGCACATCANCANATGAGCCGNCTNTCCGAGGTTGANTCTAACAAAATATCGGTGCGCCTGGAGTTGCAGGCTGATTTCCTTGCCGGAGTATGGGCAAACAAAGATAACGCCATGTTCAACTCNCTCGAGCCGGGCGATGTTGAACGAGCCATAGATGCAGCCTCAAAAATCGGTGATGACTACCTTCAGAAAAAAGCCTACGGNCGTGAAGTGCCTGATGCGTTCAACCACGGACGTTCATCGCAGCGTGTCAAATGGCTCAAGAAGGGAATCACTACAGGCGATGTCAAGCAGGGCGACACTTTCAGCGTTCCGTACAANGANCTTTGACAACNTTTGTGTNGCCTCCGTTGATGAAGNGCNTNGACATCNCAAAAAAATATGCTTTCNNNGNAAATCTGTAATACGCTGACTATCAGAGNTNAATNAAAAACATTGAAAAAAATATTGAAAAAAGTTGCTTAAAAATTTGCACAAACCAAAAATGTGTGCTAACTTTGCACTCGCAAACGACAAACAAGTCAGGCGCAAAACATAAAACCTTGGTGCGGTAGTTCAGCCGGTTAGAATACCTGCCTGTCACGCAGGGGGTCGCGGGTTCGAGTCCCGTCCGCACCGCAAGGAGAGAGGAGTGTGAGAAGCAGTTAAAGAATTTTCTTTATTGTTTCTCACACTTTTTTTATACACTTCAAAAACATATTGCAAAAAAAAGATGACGAAACCCATTTCGGTGTCGTCATCGTGATTTCTTACCACTCCCCTCATTTCTTTCCTTGGTCTCTACAGTTTGCGTCGCTTCCAACGCATCTCCTGAATTTCCGTGCGAACGATTTACGTAACCTTAGGTTGGGGTTCCTTCTGCGGTTCAACGCCCACTACCCGGAAGTTGGCTGAGATTTCAATCTCTCTGCGTGACTCTCATTGTTTGAGTAGTTTGATAGTATAACAACAGTGTTACAAATTTGGTTTACGTGTAATATGATTTTAACACTTGTTATTATGAAAATATTCCTAACTTTGTGGGAAATCCAAACACTCTCTGAGATTCATTATGATTGTATCATTAGCATTATCATTACTTGTCATGAATTCTGACGCAGTAAATAATGAGATAACAAGAGCCGAGAAAGACGGCTTCTGTGTAGTCGAACAGACAAATGGTCCCACTCTGGGATATAACCCGGATTCCGGTGTAAAAATAATTGAACACGACGGTTTCGCTTTCAAGAGTTTTAACGGTTCCGATTTGCTGCTCCCCTACGAGGACTGGCGGTTGCCGGCCCGTGTCCGGGCTGCCGATCTTGCCTCACGCATGTCAATCGATGAAATAGCAGGCCTCATGCTGTATTCGCAGCAGAACCGGCTGCCGATGCTCAATGACACCTACGGAGGAGTATCGTTCGAAGAAAGTGGTTGTAACGCCTGGGATATAAGTGATAGCCAACGCTCCTTCCTACTCAATGACAATGTCCGACATGTGCTCGTGTCGACAGTGGAAAGCCCGGAGGCTGCGGCACGATGGAACAATAATGTTCAGGCTTTGGCTGAGGGCACCAATCATGGTATTCCGGCCAACAACTCGTCTGATCCGCGTCACTCAGCATTTCAGGATGCTGAGTTCGCACCGGGTGCCGGAGGAAAATTATCTATGTGGAGCAATCTTATGGGTATCGCGGCTGCATTCGACCCCTCACTCATGCGACGCTTCGGCGAGATTGCCTCGCAGGAGTACCGAGCCCTCGGTCTTGCTACAGCACTCTCCCCACAGGCTGACTTAGGAACAGAACCTCGCTGGTATCGCTTCAATTCTACTTTCGGCAACGACCCGGAACTGGTGCGTGACCTTATCCGCGAATACTGCGATGCGTTTCAATCCAACTCTCCCACTGACAGCGACTGGGGCACAGGCAGTGTAAACGCTATGGTTAAGCACTGGCCCGGAGGTGGTTCGGGCGAAGGTGGCAGGGATGCTCATTACGGTAACGGTAAATTTGCCGTATATCCGGGCGGATGCATAGCAGACCACATGCTGCCATTTCGCGAAGGAGCCTTCAAACTCAACGGAGCGACAGCGCAGGCCTCTGCCGTGATGCCTTACTATACTGTGTCCTTCGGGCAGACCGATGAAAATGTCGGAAATTCATTCAGTCGCGCACTAATCACCGACAGCCTCCGAAACGGGTGTGGTTACGATGGTGTGGTATGTACCGACTGGGTTATTACCGACGACCCGGTGGACCCCGGGCGACATTGGTCAAAACCATGGGGTGTGGAGAATCTCTCAGTTGCCGAGCGTCATTACAAGGCTTTGATGGCGGGAGTAGACCAATTTGGTGGAAATAATGCTAAAGCGCCTGTGGTTCAAGCATACGAAATAGGATGTCGTGAGCATGGCGAAGAGTGGATGCGGCAATGGATGGAAGAATCTGCAATTCGATTGCTGCTTAATTCTTTCAGACTCGGGCTGTTCGAAAATCCGTATGTAGATGTTGACAAAACTGTTGCCACTGTCGGGCAACCCGCGTGGATGGATGAAGGCTACGCGCAGCAACTTCGATCCATTATCATGCTGAAGAATCATGGTAATGTACTTCCGATGGCTGAAAAAGCCAAAGTATATGTGCCAAACCGCAGTGTTCCGGCAATGCGAAATTTTTGGGGTGGCACTGACGCCGCACAGAACTATGCACCTCTTGACAGCAACGTTCTCAGCCGCTACTTCCAGCCCGTATCCACGCCCGAGGAGGCTGATTTTGCAATAGTATTCATGGAATCACCCAAAAGTTTCCGCGCCGGTTACGACCCGGCCGACAAGGAAGCCGGTGGAAACGGTTACATCCCTATCACACTGCAATACCGACCATATACAGCCACTGCAGCCCGCGAACATAGCATAGCCACGGACCCATTTGATGGTAATATCGACCGCTCTTACCGCGGTAAGACCGTAAAAGCCATGAATGAATGTGAACTTGACCTGCTGGAAAGTGTGCGTTCACAGATGGGAAATAAACCGGTGGTACTCATTATGGCAATGAACAATCCTACAGTTATGACAGAAGTCGAACCTCTTGCGGATGCTATCCTCATCGGGTTCAGCGTGCAGAACCAGGCTTTTCTCGACCTGATTTCAGGCCATGCCGAACCCTCAGCCCTCCTCCCCTTTGAACTCCCGATTTCTATGGAAGCGGTAGAGATGCACTGTGAAGATAAACCTCATGACATCGAGCCGTATCGCGACCGCGACGGCAACATTTACTCCTTTGGCTACGGCCTGAATTTCAGAGGTAAAATATCCGACCACCGCACAGAGCGTTATGTAGATAAACAATGAGGGTGTGTCAAAATAGGCGAAGCGTCGCCGTATACAGGATTATGCGGCTGCTCCATGGAGCAGCCCTACAGGGGTAATATATTGATCCTCAAGAGAGTAGGGATGCTTCCTGGAACATCAGCCGAATATACATTACTGTCCATGAACGTACAACACATAAAAAATACAGGTTGCATCAATTCGGGGTGGGGCGTGATGTGGAGATTGGGGATTATAGCGGCCTGGGAGCCCGGTGTAAGGTTCCTAATGACATCCGTATAGGGAAATATGTAATGATGGCTCCTGAGGTGCTTATATTCAATCGTAACCACCGCACGGATGATCCCTCCCGACCGTTCTGTGAGCAGGGTATGACCGAGACACGTCAGGTGGTCATCGGTGACAATGTGTGGATCGGCGAACGTGCCATACTGACAGCGGGACGACACATAGCGGACAACACGGTTATTGCCGCCGGATCAGTAGTGACAAAAGATTTTCCGGAGGGTTCGATTATCGGTGGTAATCCGGCGAAGTTTATCCGCAAGACATTTGAGTAAACACACTATAGAATCAAACCTTCAATTTACCTAACTGTACCACTTCAAGGTCACGCATATCTCCGGCATCTATGGTCAGGAGGATGAACGTGCGTTCTTTCTGCCATCCATGAGTTCCGGCTGCACCGGGGTTGATGTGGAGAACGTTCAGGGAGTGGTCATACATTACTTTAAGGATGTGGCTGTGACCTGTCACCATCAGATTCACACCGTGGCGACGCAGCGCTGTTGCCACTCCCGGCTGGTATCGTCCGGGATAGCCCCCGATGTGGGTCATCCACACCTTCACTCCTTCCACCTCGAAACAGTCCACCGCAGGAAACTGCCGGGCCACTTCGCCATGGTCAATATTGCCACGCACGGCACGCACCACCGGTGCAAGACGGCGCAGGCGGTTGATAACATCAATGTCGCCTACGTCACCAGCATGCCATATCTGGTCACAGTTGCCGAGATACTGCTCAAAGCGAGGATCCCAGCAACTGTGAGTATCGGAAATTATCCCTATTCTTTGCATTTAAAATCAGCCACTCTCTAAAAGTTTTGAAGAATCATTATCTGTCGCGGGGCAAACTTCATCTGCGGTTCGATAGTCACCTTCCGGCCGGAGATAATGTCGGTCCACTCTGAGCCGTAGGGGAGGGTTTCGAGCGTGCGCTCCATGGTGATGTCAATCGGGGCATCGTTGCCGTTCATCAACACGTGTACCTCCTTGTCGCCCAACTTGCGACGGTAGACATACACTCCGTTCTGAGGCATGAAATGTTTCAGAGAGCCACGCGCAATGACCTCGTTTGCCTCACCTTTGCGCCAGTGGAGCAGCATGGAGAGGAAGTCGAACGCTTCGTTCTGCATGGGGGTACGTCCTCCGCGGCTGAACTGGTCGACTGCATCGCCGGGGAAACCGCCGGGAACATCACGGCGCACATAGCCGTCGCTACCCTCGCGGGCACCGTTCATAAGCAACTCTGTTCCGTAATATATCTGAGGTATACCGCGTGAGGTCAACAGGAAAGTCTGCGCCTGCTTCCATTGGTCGAGCGAGTCGGGTAGGGCAGGGAGGAAGCGGTCAGTGTCATGATTATCAAGGAACGTGAGAATTTTCTGGGGGTCGGGGAACAGGTAATCCAGCGACAGATGGTCATAGAGATGGTTCAGACCATTCCAGGGATCGGTCTGTTCCATGAAATATTTGCGACCGTCAATGGCAAGTTTGAAGTCCATGACAGTTTCCAGACGGGGGTCAACGGGGTTAACCTTTGAACCACGCTGCCAGAACGCCTCGGCGCCTTCATTGTTGTACCAACATTCGCCAACAATATTGAAGTCGGGATATTCCTTTTCAACATCATCGATCCAGCGGGCCATCCCAATCATGTCGGCGTAGGGGTAAGTGTCCATTCTGATGCCGTTGATTTTAGAACTTTCAATCCACCAGATGGAGTTCTGTATGAGATATTTCATCAGGTGAGGATTGCGCTGGTTCAGGTCGGGCATACCTTTTACGAACCATCCGTCAACGGTGTGCTTCAGGTCATAGTCTGAAACGTAGGGGTCATAAAGAGTAGAGAGGCGGTAGTTGGTCTGTTCGTATGCTTCGGGGAAATTGAACCAGTCGGCCGAGGGGCGGTCGGTAAACCAGGGGTGAGCGCTACCAACGTGATTGAAAATCATGTCCATAACCACCTTTATTCCACGCTGCTGACAAGCCTTCACGAAGTCGTTCCACTCCTTGTTTGAGCCGAAGCGGGGATCGATGGAGTAATAGTCGGTTGTGGCATAGCCGTGATATGATCCCCCGGGCATATCGTTGGTGAACACGGGGTTGACCCACACGGCGGTAACCCCTAAAGAGTCGAGGTAGTCCAGATGCTCCATCATTCCGCGGATATCGCCGCCGTGGCGCGCGTTGGGGTTAGAGCGGTCAGCCTGTACCGGGTGATTGAGTTTTCCGGGGAGGTTGTTGTTGGTGGTGTCACCGTCGGCGAATCGGTCAGGCATGATCAGATAGAGCACGTCCGATGCATCGAATCCGGCATATTGGTCACCGCTTTTGTCGCGTGACAGCAAATGATATGTAACGATCTGTTTTTTCTTACCCAAGGCGAAACGCAGTTTCAGGTCACCGGGTTTGGCCTGTTTGTCTATGACCAGATAGAGGAACAGGTAGTTAATGCCATCGGGACGCTCAACCGAGGCGATACTCACCCCGGGGTAGTCCAACTGAACTTCAGCATCACGTACACCCTGACCATACACCATCAACTGGAGGGTGTCATTGGCCATGCCGGTCCACCAGAAAGGGGGTTCGACCTTATCAACGATTTGTTTCTTGGGGGCGCCCCATGCGGGAGTCAGAGCCAGCAGGGCGCAGAGGATAAACAGGAATTTTTTCATTGCGGTATGTAAAGATTAAAGATCGGAAAAATGTTTCTTACCATGGAGATAACGCTTGCGGACAATATCGGTTTGCTGCTGTTCCAGCAGGTCGATTGAAGGGTCGGAGGTGTAGTTACGGCTCATGCGGGCATAGTCACGATGGGCGCGCAGAATGGCATTCGCACTCTTGAAGTTCAGCGACACCATAAACTTCACCCAGGCCAGAGTGTCCATCAGTCGTCTTACGAAAAGTTTGCGGCGACGCACTCCGGCAGGTAGATTCTTGTGCATCATCAGCAGATTGTTGCGGAAATTGAGGTAGGTTTTGCGTGGATTACCGTAATCCAGACTCCCTCCCCCCAGATGGTAAACTGCCGCAGCCGGGATGACCATGATTTTGTAGCCCATCAGTTGCAGACGCCAGCAAAGGTCAATCTCCTCCATGTGGGCGAAAAATTCACTATCCAGCCCCCCGGCTTTCAGATATAGGTCGCGTCGCACCATCAGTGCCGCGCCACTTGCCCAGAAAATCTCCATCGGGGTGTCATACTGCCCGCGGTCGGTTTCCACAACGTCAAAGATACGTCCGCGGCAATAAGGGTAGCCGTGACGGTCAATGAATCCACCGGATGCACCGGCATATTCAAACTTGTCACGGTCGTTATATGCAAGTATCTTGGGCTGGACGGCTGCCACATCGGGGTGTGAATCCATGAACTGTTGAAGCACCGGGTTCCATCCGGCGCGAGGTGCAACATCCGAATTCAGTAGCACCACATATTCATAGCCTTCAGCAATGGCGATAGCACGGTTGTAACCTTCGGCAAACCCGTAGTTCCGGTCAAACTCCATCAACTTCACCTCAGGGAAACGGTTTCGCAACAGGGTTAGGGAGTCATCCGTAGAACCGTTGTCGGCCACAATGATGTCGGCCGCGGAGGTGTCGGTGTTCTCAATCACCTGAGGCAGGAACTCCGGCAGGAGGGTAGCGCCGTTCCAGTTAAGTATGATTATAGCGGTCTTTTTCATTCAATGCGCAGATTCATATCATTCATTTCAAGGGTCACCTTGTGTTTCCATCGCTTGTGTGTCCACAGCCAGTTGGAGGGATTGCGGCGTATGGTCTGCTCAAGCATGTCGAAATAGCGGTGAGTGACCGCCATCGGTTCTTCCATCCCCACATCCTCGCTGAGGTTGCGCATGGTTATACGGTAGTGACCACGGCTGATTTTGGCAATATCCCAGTAGATGGCAGCCATTCCCAGGCGTGAAGCAAGAGTTTCGGTGCCTGTGATTACAGCCGTGGGGTGATTGAGAAACTCCACCACATGAATCGGATCGCCATGGCTCGGCTTCTGGTCGCTCATGAAACCGGTTACGGTCACCACACCATCGCGACGAAACCGCAGAAGGTCGCGCAACACTGAACGTTTTTTCAATGAGAGCGAACCGAAGCGGCTGCGCAATCGCAGCATGAGTGTGTCAAAAGCCTCATTTCGCAGGGGACGGTACACCTGACAGAATTCCATACGTCGGTCAGTGGCGTGGTCATAGTGCAGGGTCACAGAGGGTGCCCACTCCCAGTTGAAACAATGGGAAAAATATGCCACCACGCTCCGTCCCGAATCCATGTAGTTCATCAGCAGATCCATGTTTTCGAACTCCATCCGCTCCATCATCTCGCTGTCGGAGATGTGGGCCAGTTTCAAAGTCTCGAAAATGTAGTCCGAGAAATTGCGGTAGAACTCGCGGCATATCTTCTTATGCTCCCGAGCGCTCTTATCCGGGAAAGCCTCGGCAAGATTCTTCATCACCACCTTGCGTCGGTAGCGCAGCAGGTCATAAAGAAGTATGTGCAGCATGTCGCTGAACAGATACAATACCTTTAACGGGAGGTGAGCCACCATCCTCACCCCGCCATAGAGAACGCGGTCGATCAGTCGGCTCACTGACACACCTCCCCTCTCATCTCCTCACCCTCATTGACGGTTTCGGTCAGGCGTACGTTGACAACACGGTTGTCCATCTCAGGCACCGCACCTGCCACCTCTACCTTAATATAATTATCCGTAAAACCGGTCATGGGGCGGTTACGGCGGGGATGTTCCATCAACACAGGGCGCGTCTGCCCCTCAAAGCCACGGGTGAACTCCAGCAGTTTCTGTTCCGACACACGAAGCATAACCCCCGTGCGACGGTGTTTCTCAGCCTGATCAACCACGTAAGGAATCTCCAGTGCCTTCGTTCCGGGACGTTCCGAGTAGGTGAACACATGAAGGCGCGATATGGGAAGAGACTCCACAAACCTGCGTGAGTTCTCAAACTCTTCCGGCGTTTCGCCACGTACGCCAACCATAAGGTCCACTCCGATAAACGCATGCGGTATGGTACTGCGTATCTTCTCCATCTTCCGGCGGAACAGAGCCGTGTCGTAATGGCGGTGCATCAGTTTCAGCACCGCATCGCTGCCGCTCTGCAGCGGAACATGAAACGAAGGCATGAAACGGCGTGACTGTGCCACGAACTCAATAATTTCATCCGTCAGAAGGTTAGGCTCGATCGATGATATGCGGTAACGTTCAATCCCTTCAACTTCGTCAAGGGCGCGCACCAGGTCAAAGAAAGTTTCATCCGTGCCTTTACCGAAGTCACCTATATTCACACCCGTCAGGACAATCTCCTTACCCCCTTCCTCAGCAACCTTGCGGGCCTGTTCGACCAGTTCGGCTACGGAAGCGCTGCGCGAACGTCCGCGAGCCTGCGGAATAGTGCAGTAGGTACACCAGTAGTCACACCCATCCTGCACCTTAAGGAAATAGCGGGTGCGGTCACCGCGGGAGCATGACGGCACAAAGCGGTTCATCTCGCGCCACGGAGTAACCTCATTGACGGCATTTCTGTTAGCAATCCATCGGTCCAGATACTCTCCCAAGAGGAGTTTGCGGTCATTGCCGGCCACAA
The DNA here is from genome assembly GCA_014800385.1 of Bacteroidales bacterium. Lineage (GTDB taxonomy): Bacteria > Bacteroidota > Bacteroidia > Bacteroidales > Muribaculaceae > CAJUPY01. The sequence goes on along the minus strand of JAAVGE010000015.1, from coordinate 42,345 downwards.
TATCCACACCCTTGATCTGCGCCACCTCCTGAGGTTTGAGTTGGGCGTAGCATCCCGTCACAAGCACCGTGGCCCCGGGATATTTCCTGACCATGCTGCGGATGTACTGGCGACACTTCTTGTCGGCCACTTCGGTAACCGAACATGAATTGACAACGATTATATCAGGCGTTTCGCCCGGNGACACACGTCGGATACCCTTTTCAGCAAACTGNCGGGCAACCGANGAGGTTTCCGAGAAGTTCAGTTTACATCCGAAGGTATGGAACAATGCTTTTTTATCTGAGAATATTTCCGAATCAGTCATATATCTGCAAAGATACAAAACATTTTTAACTTAACCACATGCTACTCGGTCAAAATGCGTGGAGAGTACGCGGTGTAGAATCAGTTAATAAAAGTTGGTATGAACTGTATGCCGAGGACTGCTGCAATACGGAAAAAACTGGATAGTTGAATGTCTGTCTTACCATTTTCCACCCGGGCAATGTAACTTTGTTCCCGTCCTATTTTTTCAGCAAGTTCCTTCTGCGTCAGGTTCANTTCTTTACGACGTTCGCGTAGCATATTTCCATAGAACCATGCGATAGACTCCTCATTGAATTTCTCACGCGAACTNGTCCCNTTGGCACCATATTTCTCATCAAGCGCTGCATTTGCAGTTGATAAATTTGCTAATTTCTCGGGGTTAATCTTTCTCATAATTCCATTTCCTTTAATATTCTTTGGGCAATCTCATCGGAATACATGGTGCAAAAATAACTAATTAGTTATAACTGTGCAACAAAANACTATCTTAAAATTTAGAAGTTTTATTTGTATAGACCATNGTATGGAGTAAGGTTGTTGCTCAAGCAGGTGCATAGANGCAGGGCGATGCAAAATCTGGTGAAATCGTTTGTGGGTTACAAAAAAATGAACTATCTTTGCGCTACTCTTCTGCCCCGGTAGTTCAACGGATAGAATAGAGGTTTCCTAAACCTTTGATAGCAGTTCGATTCTGCTCCGGGGTACTGTCGCTCTCCTCCCCCCTGACCCATAGAAAGGTAATGAATCGCAAGTTCTCAAATATGACATGGCTTGTGGCGGTTGTTTTATCGCTGCTCATGGCGGCGTGTGCCAGCATGGGNCGCCCTGAAGGGGGACCGCGCGACGAGGATCCCCCGGTGTATGTACGCTCCAACCCCATGCCCGGTCANGTCAGGTTTGANAANAATCGTGTGGAGATTTTCTTCGATGAGAATGTGCAACTTGACAATCCACAGTCAAAAGTGGTGGTGTCACCGGCTCAGCGTCTGACCCCTCAGGTGATAGCCGGAGGTAAGCGCATCACGGTGGAACTGCGTGATACAATGCTCCCCAACACCACCTACACCATTGACTTCGCCGATGCAATCGCCGACCTCAANGAGAAAAATGTGCTTGACGGTTTCGCGCTTGATTTCGCTACCGGCGACAGCATCGACTCGCTGCGCGTGTCCGGTATGCTTTTCGAGGCACGCAACCTTGAACCNGCCCAGCAGATGCTCGTNGGGGTATACTCCAATATCGCNGACTCCGCGATAAGCACACTNAAACTCGAACGTATCGCCCGCACAAACCAGTATGGTCAGTTCACCATCCGAGGNATGAAGCCCGGACAATANCGAATNTACGCCATCAACGACGTAAACCGCGACTACAAGTGGGACCGNAGCGAAGATGTGGCCTTCTATGATTTCATCATCGANCCNTCGGCGGTTAACTTTGAGGTTACCGANACCCTGCTTGCCTCCGACGGCTCCGATTCAATTGCACATCGTCCGGGAGTGCAGTATCTCCCCAACGACATCCTCCTGACATGGTTCAATGAAAACTATACACCGCAGTACTTGGGTGACTATAAGCGTACGGACTCCACACGCATAGCCCTCAACTTCGCCGCTCCCGCCGACACTCTACCCATCCTGACGATAATAAACGGGAAAAACGCCGGACGCCGCATTGACTCGACCAACTCCATTCTTAACACCACACTCCGCCTGGACTCCCTGGACTTCTGGATCACCGACCCTGAAATCTACACCCAGGACTCCATGCTGATCGAGACCCGTTACAAACGAACCGACACCCTCGACAATCTGACATGGACCACCGATACGCTGCGTTTCAACTACATACGCCGNAAGGTAAAGGAGAAAAAGAAAAAAGAGGAGGAAGACAGCGTGCCCAAAGTAAATCTGCTCGACTTCAAAGTAACCTCAGGCACCACTCAGGATATATACAAAGGGTTGACCTTCTCCGTGTCGCAGCCNCTGCTCGNAATTGACCCCGAAGGTGTTCATCTCGAAGTAAAGCAGGACACCCTGTGGATTCCCGTTGAGGCACCCGTACTNCGACAGGACACCGTAAACACTCCTCTGTTATATAAGGCCGACTATCTNTGGGAACCGGGTGGAAAATACCGTCTGACAATCGACTCGCTCGCNGTGAAGGGNGTCTATGACTACTACAACCGNCCTGTAACACATGAGTTTTCTGTAAAGAACTTTGAGGATTACTCCACACTGACATTCAATATCCCCGACACCACCGGAATGATCGTGGTCGAACTGCTGAACGCTCAGGACAACCCTGTCCGTATCCTCCCGATGGAGAACGGAAGCGTNACCTTTGACTATCTTGACCCCGGTACTTACTATGCNCGCGCCTTTTACGACGTGAACCATAACGGCGAGTGGGANACCGGCAACATTGCCNTGAAACGACAGCCGGAGGANATTTTCTACTATCCCAANAAGATTGAACTGAAAAAGAACTGGGATATCGAACAGTCATGGAACCCCGCTGAAATGCCGGTGGACATGCAGAAACCCTACGAGATAAAGAAAAACAAACCCAAGAAAAAGGACACCTCCCAGCAGTCAACCAACGATGAGGAGGAAGAAGAGGACGAGTGGGGCACTAACTTCACTCCCGGCTCACAGTANAACGANCGTCACGGGAACCACTATCATTGATACTCACTCATGACCCAGAACTCATCACAGAATACACCAATTGATAATCCCGGTCAGTGGAGCCTGTTTCTCCGCGTGGCACCCTCGGGCTTTGATGCGCTCCTCTATAACCCCGCACCGGAAATTCCCATGCGTGGCATACGTCACTCCTTACCGCAGCAAACCGACCTCCTTCCCGCACTCGAAACGTTTGTCTATGACAATCCATTGTTGCTGAGCGATNTCNGGCAGGTNACCATACTCCTTGAAACTCCGCGCTTCGCCCTTATACCACGTTCAGTGGAGACGGATCAGATGCGGCGCGANATTCTGGCTCATTCCATTATGGACGGAATCAGCAGCGATGAGGAGGATAATATCCTGACCGANNCCCTGTCACAGACACCTCTGACCATCACCTATCTGCCCGACGGGAAAACCCTGACCTTCCTGCGNCGCACCTTCCATAANCCACGCATACACCACCATCTGACNCCTACGGTGGATTATTTCGCCTCNCGNCGTAAAGAAGGGAATCATGCACGCACCTTTGTGCAGATTCGCGACACNTCGCTCGACATAATCATTTTCCGCGAGTCATCCGTAGCACTGTGCAACACCTTCACGTTCAGTAACATAAACGATGCAGCCTATTTCATCCTTGCCTCACGTCAGAGTGTAGGTGACCTNGACCCCGACAACGATGAAATTTACATCTGCGGCGANCGTGAAATGCGTCTGGAACTCGGTGGCCGCCTTGAACGGTTTGTCAAAAATATACTTCCGGTGATTTTCCCTCCATCACTGTTCCGNAAGTCACGCAANGTGATGGATATGCCGTTTGACCTGATACTCATGCCATTATGCGAATAATACGAGGAAAATACGGACGTCGCCGCTTTGACGTCCCGACAAACATTACCGCGCGACCAACCACCGACTTCGCGCGCGAGAACATATTTAATGTACTTGAGAATCGTGTGGACTTCGAGGAGGGTCCCGTAGCGCTCGACCTGTTTGCCGGCACAGGTGCCGTATCGTTCGAGTTCCTGTCACGCGGATGCTCGGCTGTCACTGCCGTGGAAAAAGCGGCAACCCANTACTCCTTTATTAAAAAGGTGGCACGCGAATTAGGCGACNACAACCTGACCGTCATAAAGGGTGATGCCCTGCGTTTCGCCTCAGCGTGCAAGCAGAAGTTCGACATCATCTTCGCCGATCCCCCCTACAATCTCCCCGACTTCGGCAAGATTCCCGAACTGATACTGAANTCCGAGATGCTCAAACCNACCTCGCTGGTCATTATCGAGCACTCCAAGAACTACGATTTCTCGCACCTCCCCCATTTCAGCGAACACCGCGCCTACGGATCAGTGAATTTCTCCATCTTTGACATGAGCGAGTGATGGAGGAGGATCTCCAGTATGCCTGGCAACATAAACTNTACCCTGCCGCAGGTCTGCATGACACCGCAGGTAATCCGGTCCGTGTGCTTTCGCCCGGATGGATTAATCATGATGCCGGACCGGACTTCTTCAATGCCAAGATCATCATTGGTCAGCAGGAGTGGATAGGTAACGTCGAGGTTCACTTGAAAGCCTCGGACTGGTATCGCCACGACCATCACCACAATCCAGCCTACGATTCCGTCATTCTCCATGTGGTGGAGCATGCTGACACTGTCGTAACCCGACCTGACGGCTCTCCCATNCCGCAGATTGAGATTCCCATAACCGAAAAGATGGAAAGGTTCCGCCAGTCGTTGATGCAGGACGGCAGTGCCGAACTTCCCTGTGCCGCGATTGTGGCGGAAACGCAGCCCATTTATCTCACCGACTGGCTCACCTCGTTAGGTTATGAAAGACTCTACGCCAAAACCGACCGTCTGGAATCCATACTCTCCGCCACCGGCAACGACTGGGAGCAGACCTTCTGCATTATCCTTGCCCGTACGCTCGGTTTCGGCAANAACTCCGAACCGTTTGAACGCCTCGCGAGGTCACTTCCGCTGGCTTATCTGCGTAAACACCGCGATTCGCTGACTGCCCTCGAAGCGATGTTGTTCGGACAGGCTGCNTTGCTCGACGATGTCCCTGCCGACAATGATTATGCCGCGATGCTTCAGCGCGAATATCTTTTNTACGCACGGAAGTTCTCGCTTAACCGACCCGAAATAAAATGGCAGACCGGAAGGATGCGTCCGCAGAATCTGCCACACCGGCGTATTGCACTGNTGGCATCTCTTATCCATCACCGCCCNAATCTTTTCAGCGACATCATCAGTGCTGCCTCTGTCGANGAATATCATGATCTGCTTAATCTTCCACTCTCACCCTTCTGGACCACAAACTATAATTTCTCGACATGGTATGATCCCGATTCCGGCAAGCCATCGGGACTCTCGCGTCAGTCGCTGAACACAATCATCATTAATGCGGTTGCCCCGCTGCTTCACAGTTACGGCACATTATATAATAAGCCCGCTCTGCGTGAACGGGCCATTGAACTGCTTGANAAACTTCCTCCGGAACATAATTCGCCGGTCGACCTGTTGCGCAAAGCAGGCTTCCCCTGCACCAACGCTTTTGAGTCGCAGGCCTGTCTGCAACTCAGNCGCGAATATTGCGAAACCCGCAAATGTCTGCGGTGCAGGATAGGGGTGAAGAAAATGCGTGTGCTNTGACTATAAACAATCGTTTATTAGTTGATGTTATATATAATAAATCACAAAATCAACGATTATGAGAACCTTAGGAAACTATCTTACAGCCTTGATAATAGGNGGTGCCGGCGTTCTGCTGTGCATGATGAATTCACGTGTTCAGGTCGCCGACACCATAATTATGATACTCGGAGCGCTGTTCATTCTGTGTGGTGTAATAACGATTTTCAGCGTATCGCAGGGATCGCGTCGNCAGCAGCAGGGTATAGTAATGCGNACCGTAGCCTGGATAACATCGATCGGCGGAATCGGACTGGCCGTGGCCATGCTTGTTTCGCCGGAATGGTTCATGGGGGTACTGGTCTACATGTTCTCCGCCATTCTGATTCTATGCGGTCTCATACAGGTGATAGCGCTGACATGGGGTTACCGCGGTGTCCGTTTTCCGGGATGGATGTACATTATCCCNGTTATTCTCCTTGTGGGAGGTGTCACAATGCTNTTTTCTGACTCACTCCGCTATGACACNTCCAGAATGTTGCTTATTGCAGGGGTGGGACTGATTCTGTTCGGCGTCAATTATCTGCTGCAACTTATCATCGCTGCCACACGCCGACCCAAAATCGCCTCCACCGAGTCAAAGGAGGTTACGGAACACAACGATTCATCGGAGGCGTAAGCCGTCAAACTCGGTCGCCGCAACCACGCNAAGCGAATCNGCCACGAAGAGTCCCANGGCNCGNGTCATGACAATATCGTCATGATTCCCCTCGGCCGCGCCGAACGATGTNCCNCGATCCTCGAACACCGCCATCTCCTCTATGGCTTCGGCGGAACGTTCGGTGTAAAGCGCATCGCGGACATAGGTCAGCAGTTTATTGACAATCATGGTTTTTGTGGCNCGGTTGGTGTGGAATCCGACTCGCGCGTTTCCCGATTCGGGATCGCATCTGTAATACAGATTGGTGTAGGACTGTTGAATCTCATTCAGCACACACAATGATGGATCACCACCGATGTTGTCACACTCCAGTGTGTTACTCTCGATAACNAGCAGTGCGTTGCCATACCATCGGGCTATGGCGGCGCTTCGCCATGCTATAATGTCATGGTCGGCATGACCGCGCCATTGTGCCACNACCTTTATCTTGTCACCCTCAAGCAANCCNGCCCGGTCAAAAACCGCGATGACCGAATAGTCGGCACTGTGTGANCTTCCCCCGATATCCACCGCAACCACATAGCGGTCGCTCATCCTNGCCGACGGCGACGGCTTCTCCCACACNTCGAGTTTNCCTAACGAATCCTCCACGAAGTGCAGTCCGGTCAGTGAGCGGGGNCCTACGGTGGCATTCCCNACAACCTCACCNCGGAANGCAGGNGACATCACATACTTGCGCATCTTCTCCAGTTTCTCCAGTGCAAAGATGGCGCGTCCGGTCGACGCGAATGCCTCGGTTGGATTGCTGGGATACTCGGCGTGCATCTGTGCGTCGGATGAATATTCGCGACTTTTGTGATGATACCAGTTTATCATCTCAAGCGTCAGTCCCGACTGCCACAACCGCCACTCATAACCGTCCATCTCACTGAGCAGTTCCTGAGGGTTATCAACAGGCTTGCGGTAAATCTCTATCTCATGCCATGCCACGAACACCGGCTGTTTGTCGCTTTTGCCGTCAGCAGCCCTGAGCCATTCACGATGAAAGTAGTTACCCATGCCGTTGGCCGTACTTTCCAGAACGATGAGGGTGCCCGACACTGCGTTTATCGAACCGCAGACGGCGCGGATGAACTGCTCCGGTGTGGCTGTGGGCGTATTGCTCCAGAATGCCACCTCTGAAAGATGTGCCAGGGCGAAGTCGTTACCGCGCACTGACTCGGGTCGTTCGCTCGTTCCCAGCGTCACGCAACATCCGCGCCCCTCAATCAGACGTGTGTTCTGCGACCTCTCGAACGGACGGAACGCAGGTGCTTTGTCACCCTCCCACAATGTTTCAGGATAGTTGTCAAGGAGGCGTGTATATATGCCGCGTATGGTGGCAGCCGTATCCTTGACATGGGCACATATCAGCGAGTGACAGTTGCGCGTCAGTACCATCTGAATCCAAGCCATATAAATTTGTACCAGTGTCGAACCTCCCCACTGACGTGCCTTGAGCAGTATAACCCTGACAGGCACTCCGCGGCGACGCTGACCCTCCATCACCCCTAACAGTTTGCGTTGAGGAGCGTTGAGCCGGAACGGAATCAGTGCACCGCTGTTTTTATCCTTGATTTTGACGCAGGTCAGTGCCCAGAATTCAAAGTCATGACGAAAACGCAGCAACTTGTAGTCGGTAACGGTCTTTATATGTTTGTAATCCGTATCGGCGAGCATCTCCACGGGAAGAAGGGTGCCGCCGGGAATAATTGTGGATGAATAACGTTGGTCACTCACGCGCCGGCCGCAGGCCCCCTCACCGGTTTCGGGATCGTAAGGCTGTGCCAGTTGGTTGTTGCGCAGCCTGTTTTCGGCTAATATTTCAGAGATATTATATTTCATAACTTTCAGTCAAGGTTTCAAAATCGGTTATTGAACTGTCCGAGGGGAGGTCACCCTCGGCGGTGAGATGCACGGTGTGAAGATGAGGCGACGGGGTGTGGAACAGAAGCGATGAATTGATTACGCCACGCACCCTGAAGCGACAGAATGATGGTGAATAAGGCAATCCCGCACCGTTGTCACCCCTCACGCTGACTGTAATATCGGCAGGACCGGGCGACTGCATGACAAGTTTCACTCCGCGCAGCCTGCGACCTCGCCTGCGCTGCTTGACGGTGGCTCCTCTGACAGGTGCCGCAACCGATAGGGAGCGGATGAATCTGACATTGACCAACTCCTCTGAGGAATACTCCTCACCAAGCATGTATAGTCCGCGTCGACCTCTGACAATTGTACCTTCAGGGAGATGATGAAGCGAGATGACGCTGTCGGTGAACGTTCGTTCCATAACTACAGCGGAGTCAAACGGGGCTGATTTCTCTGCCGGTCCGACCAGATTCCGGTCATCGCCGAAAAGCCAGAACTCGTCATGCACCGCATCAAACCCCAACCGGCCATCCAGACTTCTGCCGGCACTCACGGGAGCGATGCCACGCCACAGCAGCAGATCGCCCGAATCGGTCAGTACCGCCGCACCGCGGCGCGTTACACCAACCACATTCTCACCATTCGACACCCCGCGTGAATCAACTTTATTTATGCCGCGAATCGTGTCATCGTCGGTGATGACAGTGAAGGTGCCGTCGGGTGAGAAAATGTAGAAACGGGAGCGTACGTAATCCCAGCCCGATGCTGACCCTAAGGCATGGCTTACAGCAGAAATCCGTGAGTTGGACAGCGTACGGAAACAATATGGTGCTGATGGTGTTGAGGTGCAGGCCGTAGCGACAGTCCCGGGATAGCGGTGTCCGACAGGTTTTTCTGCCGGAACAATGAAAAACTCCGACTCATTTTCCGTCATGTCGATCGGCTCCAGACCGGGATTGACGTAAAAGGCACAGTCGCCGGAGCGCGACGGGGTAAGGGTGAACCGACGTTCATAACATTTACCTCCGCTCTGGAAGAATATCCTCATGGATGTGGCATCCGCACGGGGATAACTCAGGACGGGTGAAAGAAGGGTGGGGGAGCCTGTGTTGCCGTCGCAATAGCGTACCACTGTCTCACCTTCCTCTCCCGCAAATTCCACCGCTATGGCTCCTTTCCATTTCTCATCGCTGAAACTGTTGCCGAAGGTATCGAGGCAATAACCCCTGAAGGGTAGCAGAGTAAGGTCGCCCATCAGCAGGGTGTCGCCATTTTTGGCTACCGCCGAGCAGGTAACAGTGTGAGGTACATTGCCACCACCGGTGATTCCGTTGGTCGATTTCTCCCTGAAAGGTGTGGCCAGAGTCTTGCGCATCTCGGTAATTGCACTTTTCAAATCATCCGACCCGCTCTCCTCCGCACCGAACGTCAGCGTGTGTCCTTTTCCGTCGAACGGCGCATTTACATGGGCGACAGTCCGGAAAAGTGAGTCAGCGTGTTCAATAACCGATTGCGCCATCATCTGAATCCCTTCGGACGTGGAGGGGGAAATCGGGAGAGAGGTGCGTATCACCAGTCGTCCGTCGGTTCCTCGCATCACCGCCGTGGGAGCCATGCCGTTGAAATTTACAATCTCCAACTGCGGGGTTGCCTCGATAAGCACCTTTGCCACATCATGGCGCACTGCGGCGGGAAACTCCACCTCCATGCGGTAACTCTCGGCAGTCAGCGTAACACCTCCGCGTGTTCCCGTTGAGGAATCAATGGCGGTAGTGATGGTCGAGGTGCATTGAAATCCACCGTCGGGGGTAAGCATAACCGCAGGTGTGACAAAGATGGTGCGACCGTTATTGTCAAGATAGCGGCACCGCACAACCACCGGTTGCACGAACATCCGAGCCGCATCGGTCGAAAGACGCAGTTCACGGTATCCCTCCAACAGGTCCGCGGTCAGTGCGGAGTTGTCTGCGGCATTCAGGATATGATCCGTCAGGCCATACGACCCGCTCAGTTTGCGCTCACCTACCGATACCTCGGCATAGCGTCCGCCACTACGTTTGATTCTGACTTCAGGAAAGGGTGTTACAGGTTCGGCCACCCATTCATCATCGTTGGTGTGATTGAGAATAAGTTGCCCCGTGGAGAGATACACCACACAGCGTGTGCCGCATATTTCAGCCGTCTGTATCCTCGACCCGGTGTCGTGGCTCATCACGATGGTGTCATTACTGGGGTCAAGAATGTAGAGCGTGCTGCCGCTGTAACATAGCAACATATCCCCCTCGGGCAAAGCAATCAGAGGTGTGATTGAACTCTCCGAGAATCGTTTCACTGATTTGGCAGGGATAAACAGACCGGTGTCCGGGTCAGGTCGTAAATTAAGATTGGGTGTAAGCATAATGTGTTTTTTTCTGCAAAGTTACATCCCGCCCGCACCGTTGCCGACATTGAATTATCACCCCTCGGAGTGAGTGAAATGCGATAATTAACAATTCCTCTTCGCTATGACTCACCGGATTACGATATGATTTAACAATATTAAATTATAAGAAAAAAGCACCCCACAGTTGCATGATTTGAATAAAATATATAAATTTGGGGAATGATAGATCAGTTCACATCATACCTGCGCAACGAGTTGAACCTGTCGGAACACACCGTGACCGCCTACAACTTCGACGTGACGGAGTGGGCAGAGTGGCTCACCGGAGGCGACCTGTCGAAACTTGACCCTTCATCAGTGACCACCGCCGACCTGCGCGTGTGGTTGGCCGATGAATCGCGCCGTGGAGTAGGGGCACGCTCGCTGCGTCGGAAAACTCAGTCGCTCCGAGCCTTCTTCAAATATCTGATAAACCGCCACGGACTAACCTCTAATCCCGCACAGGAGGTAACTCTGGCCAAGTCGCCCAAACCCCTCCCGGCCTTTGTCCCTGAAGAAGAAATGGATCTGTTGCTGAAAAAAAATTCTGCAGCGGAAAATTCATTTGAAGATGTGCGCAACCGACTGATACTCCTGATGTTATACTCCACCGGAATGCGCCGTGCCGAGTTGCGTGACCTCCGCGACGACGATATTAACATGCTGCGTGGCGAACTAAAAGTACTCGGAAAGCGTAATAAAGAAAGAATGATTCCTTTCGGCAAAGAGTTGGCGGATGCGATAACCGAATATCGCGAGGAACGACGCAAGGCCGGCCACGCCTCGGCAGAGCATTTCTTCGTACGTCAGAACGGTGAGCCCCTCTACGACAAACTCATCTACAACGTTGTCCACAACGCGATGCTCTCTCAGGGTGTACACGCCACAAGGCTCAGTCCCCACGTGATGCGGCACTCCTTCGCTACCGACATGCTCAACAACGGTGCCTCGCTCAACGCCGTGCAACATCTGCTCGGACACGAATCATTGGCTACAACTCAGGTTTATACCCACATAACCTACAGAGAACTACAACAAAATTATCAACTCGCCCACCCAAGGGCAAAAAAGTAAAAGGAGGATACCATGGAAGTAAGAATCCAGCCCATCCATTTCGACATCGCTCAGCGATTAGTGGATCACATCAACAAAAAGGCGCAGCGTCTGGAACGCCACTACCCCAACGTAACTGTCTTTGACGTTACTCTTAAAGTCGTTAAGCCTGAAACGGCAATGAACAAACAGGCTATCGTTCGCCTTTTCCAGCCTCAGGAATCGGAAGTGGTGGCTGACAAAACCGCCGACTCCTTTGAAGAAGCCGTCGACATGGCTATCGAAGCAGTGGAACATCAACTCGAAAAAAAGAAAAACAAGAAATAAGCACATCAGGAAATAAGCAAATCTGATTCATATTCCGGAAAGCGGGGGTTATGCCCCCGTTTTTTTTCGTCTCTGTTTAGCGACTCAAAAAAATTTTTCACCACCCGTGAACTTTTTCAACCCCACCGGCGTTTTATTATCGAAAGCAAGAAACAAAGCAAGAAATGTGATAATGATTGGTTTATAACGAATTTAGGCTGTCGGGAGACAGCCTTTTTCGTGTTATAGCAGATAATTTTTATAAGATTTATAAGACTTATAAGATTTATAAGATTTATAAGATTTATAAGATTTATAATCCCCCCCCCCTCAAAAAAAATTTATTTTTATTTGCATAACTAAAAAATTAGTTATACCTTTGCCACATCAACTAAAAGTTTAGTTATGGCAAAGAAAAAGACCAACAAGTTAACTGAAAAAGAAGCATTTATAATGAACCTGCTCTGGAAGCACGGACCCCTGTTCGTGCGTCAGATGCTCGAGCATTACGACGACCCCCGTCCTCACTTCAACACTGTGTCGACTACGGTGCGAATCATGGAGGAGAAGGGCTACGTAGAGCATGAGGCTGTGGGTTCATCCCATCGATATAAGGCGATAGCAACGCCCGACGATTTCCGCGAGCGTTCGCTGGCCGACGTTGTGAAAAGTTACTTCAACAACAGTTACAAGATGGCTGTTTCCGCACTCGTCGAGGAGGAAAAAATCACCGTTGAGGAACTCCGCGAACTCATTGAAATGGTTGAATCAAAGAAAAAACAACAGTGATGGGCGCGTTATTCAGTTATAGCCTCGGGGTATCTGTTTTCCTTCTTTGCGGCTATCTTGCATATAAACTTTTTCTGGCCGGTGAGAAGCAACCCTTGCTCAATAGATTTCTGTTGATTGCAATTTATATCATCAGTCTTGTTGCCATACCGCTCCTTGCCATGGAGTGGGGGAGAACCGAACCTGCAACATCCGGCACTATCGAACTGGGAGCAATAGCGGTAAGCGTCATCCCGTCGGATCCATCCGAAAACTCCATGATCATTCCCCGGATTCTGCTCTATGCTTACATTATCGGATTGATAATCACCTCTTTGGTCACTTTGGTTGCAATACTCCGTCTTGCGCTCCTCCTGCGTCGGGGAACACGAGTGGAAAAAGCCGACTATACGCTGATTATTCTCCCGAAATGTGATGTACCGTTCAGTTTCGGACGCTATATAGTTGTGGGTGAAGGTGAATCATCGGAAGTTCAGCCCCTGATAGAAGCCCACGAACAGGCCCATTTGCAATGTCGCCACTGGCTCGATCTTATCCTGGCGCAGGGAGTGTGCGTGCTCCTGTGGTATAACCCCGTGGCATGGCTCATGCGCGAAGAACTTCGCCAAGTGCATGAATATCAAGCCGATGCCGCCGTATTGTCAAAAGGCTTCGACCCCTACGTCTATCAAATGTTATTAATAAAAAAGGCTGCCGGCAGAAGATTGCAGTCACTTGCCAACAGCCTGAATCACAGTAATTTATCAAAACGTATCACTATGATGTACAAAACCGAGAACCGGGCACTGCGCTCCATGCGTGCGCTTGCCCTTCTGCCCGCCATCGTGCTGGCGGCACTTGCAGTAGAACAACCGGCAGTAGCAACCACCATTCAGCAGGCCGGTGCAGCATCGCTTACACCCGCCCCGGTGGTAGCAGAAACCGTTGCTGACAGCAAAGTTAGTGAAAATTTGTCATTTGACCAATTCCGTGATGCCGACGTGCAGTCCGAGGAGGTCGCTGAGGCTGTCACTGAAACAGTCACTGAAACAGTCACTGAAACTGTTGCAGAGGCTCCTGTGCAGACTGCTCAACCCGAACCGAAAGAGGGCGAAGCGCTGAAAGCCGTAGCCAAAATGCCCCATTACCCCGATGGCGACAGAGCCCTGATGGAGTTTCTGATGAAAAACATTCGTTATCCCAAGGATGCAATGGATGCAGGTGCGCAGGGGCTTGTTGTAGTACGTTTCATAATCGGTAAAGACGGCTCAATAAATGACCCCGAGATTGTCAGAGGTCAGACCGAGAGTCTTAACGCCGAGGCTCTGCGTGTAGTCAGCCTTATCCCCAACTTTGAACCCGGACGCAACGAAAACGGTGAGGCGGTAGCATGCCAGTACACCCTTCCCGTTAATTTCCGACTTGACAAGGATAAACCATCGGAAGAAAATGCAAAAGTAACTGTTACCGGTTTTCGCAACACCGGCAAAAAAGCCGCTGTGAAAAGCGATAAAACCCGCACATACTTCGTTGACGGTGAACTCTTTGAAGGAGACCTTAACTCAATTCCCGTAGAAAGTATCGAAAGCATGGAGGTGATCAAAAATAATCCTGATTATCCCGACGGACTTATCATGATCCATACCAGGAAGTAGGAATAACTGATATTGTAACATAAACATGGGCAGGATGCAGGGCGTGAAAAGCGCCTTATGCATCCTGCCTCTATTTTGCATGGTGCCGGAAGGAGTTTATGCCGGAGGTGCGATTTCCATCCACGAAAAAGCAATCATAACGGCTCCTCCACCTCTACAAGAGAATTGAACCGACCACGGCAACATCTCCCGACCTAATGATTCGGTGAAGTAGATGATATTTTTCCGTTAGATTTTCAAGAAGCGGGGAAGCCTAACGTAACTGCTTGAACCACCGCGAAAAAAGTCATAAAAATATTTGGTAGTTTGCAAAAAAAAGCGTAATTTTGCAGTGCCTTTCGGAGGATTGTGTCGCAATCACCCTGCTAACTATTTGTGAGTCAGGGTTTTGGTTGTGTCATATCTATGTCCGGGCGGCAACAGGAAATTAACGTGAATACGTAACAGAGAATTTAAATAACAAAAAGTAAAACAGAAAAGAACTAAGATGCCTACCATTCAGCAATTAGTAAGAAAAGGACGTGTAGCACTTGAGGATAAGAGCAAGTCACCCGCACTTGACTCATGCCCCCAGCGTCGTGGGGTTTGCGTGCGTGTGTACACTACTACCCCCAAAAAGCCTAACTCCGCAATGCGAAAAGTAGCCCGTGTACGTTTGACTAACGGCAAAGAAGTGAACTCTTACATCCCCGGTGAAGGTCACAACCTTCAGGAGCACTCAATCGTGCTCGTTCGCGGTGGTCGTGTAAAAGACCTTCCCGGTGTACGTTACCACATCGTTCGCGGTACTCTCGATACCAGCGGCGTTAAGGACCGTACTCAGCGTCGCTCTAAATACGGAGCAAAACGTCCTAAAGCAGGTGCTGCTAAGAAGTAATCGCTGACCAATACATAGGGTCATCGGTGAAGTAACTGAACGCACCACGAGAAATTAATTTTTTAATCTCGTTTTTGATAAGCACTACGCTGCAAACGGTTGAGTAAGCGTGCATTAGAGAATGACGCTGAAGAAGACACCAGCCAAGCCTACAAAAACAAAAAACAACTTTCACTCACAATGAGAAAAGCCAAACCTAAGAAACGTCAAATCCTGCCCGATCCCGTGTTCGGTGACGTTCGTGTTTCTAAATTCGTCAACCACCTGATGTATGACGGAAAAAAGAACACCTCTTACACAATTTTCTACAGCGCACTGGAAATTGTGAAATCTAAACTCCCCAACGAAGAAATGGGAGCACTCGACATCTGGAAAAAAGCACTCGAAAACGTAACTCCCCAGGTCGAAGTGAAATCACGCCGCGTCGGTGGCGCTACCTTCCAGGTTCCTACCGAAATCCGCGCTGATCGCAAAGAATCAATCTCAATGAAAAACCTCATCCTCTACGCTCGCAAACGTGGCGGCAAAACTATGGCCGACAAACTCGCTGCCGAAATTGTTGACGCTTTCAACGACCAGGGCGGTGCTTTCAAACGCAAAGAGGATATGCACAAAATGGCGGAAGCAAACCGCGCATTCGCTCACTTCCGTTTCTAATTCTCTCTCAATTGATTTTTATTCTTTAATATGGCAAAATCAGACGAACTTCTTAAGTATACCCGTAACATCGGTATCATGGCTCACATCGATGCCGGTAAAACTACTACCTCTGAACGCATCCTCTTTTACACTGGTCTGACCCACAAAATCGGTGAGGTTCACGACGGTGCCGCTACTATGGACTGGATGGAACAGGAGCAGGAACGTGGTATCACTATCACTTCAGCCGCTACTACTACCTTCTGGAAGTATAACGACGAAAAATACAAAATCAACCTTATTGACACCCCGGGACACGTTGACTTCACCGTTGAAGTTGAACGTTCACTCCGCGTACTCGACGGCGCCGTCGCTACTTTCTGTGCCGTTGGTGGTGTTGAACCTCAGTCAGAAACCGTTTGGCGCCAGGCTGACAAATATAACGTTCCCCGTATCGGTTACGTTAACAAAATGGACCGCTCAGGCGCAAACTTCTTCGAAGTAGTTCGCCAACTCCGCGAAGTCCTCGGCGCTAACCCCTGTCCCATTCAGATCCCCATCGGCGCTGAAGAAACATTCAAAGGTGTCGTTGACCTCATCCGCATGAAGGCTATCTTCTGGCATGATGAAACAATGGGCGCAGACTACTCTGTTGAAGAAATCCCCGCTAACCTCGTTGACGAAGCAAACGACTATCGCGACAAGATGCTCGAAAAAATCGCCGAATACGACGAGGCTCTCATGGAAAAATACTTCGACGACCCCTCTACAATCACTGAAGAAGAAATCAAACGCGCACTCCGTGCAGCAACCCTCAAAATGGACCTCGTGCCCATGATGTGCGGTTCATCTTTCAAAAACAAAGGTGTTCAGTGTCTGCTCGACAACGTGTGTGCTTACCTCCCCAGCCCCCTCGATGCAGGTGCTATCGAAGGTACTGACCCCTCTGACCCCGACAAAGTGGAAGTTCGCGAACCCTCTGCTGACGCACCCATGTGTGCCCTCGCATTCAAGATCGCTACTGACCCCTATGTTGGCCGTCTCACATTCTTCCGCGTTTACTCAGGCGACGTAGTTGCCGGAAGTTACGTTCTCAATAGCCGTTCAGGCAAAAAAGAACGCGTAAGCCGTCTGTTCCAGATGCACTCTAACAAACAGAACGCTAAAGAACTTATCGGTTGCGGTGATATCGGTGCAGGTGTAGGTTTCAAAGATATCCGCACAGGTGATACCCTCTGCGACGAAAACCACCCCATCGTTCTCGAAGCAATGGACTTCCCCGATCCCGTTATCGGTATCGCTGTTGAACCCAAAACTCAGAAAGACCTCGATAAACTTGGCGTCGGCCTCCAGAAACTCGCTGAAGAAGACCCCACATTCCGCGTACAGACCAACGAAGAAACCGGTCAGACCGTTATCTCCGGTATGGGTGAACTTCACCTCGACATCATCATCGACCGTCTCCGCCGCGAATTCAAGGTTGAATGTAACCAGGGTCGTCCTCAGGTAACCTACAAGGAAACAATCACCCGTCCCGTTGAACTCCGCGAAGTGTTCAAGAAACAGACCGGTGGTCGTGGTAAATTCGCCGACATCATCGTTCGCGTTGAACCCGTTGACGAAGGCTTCCAGGGCAACCTCCAGTTCATCGACGAAGTCAAAGGTGGTAACATTCCCAAGGAATTCATCCCCTCAATCCAGAAAGGCTTCGTAACTGCAATGAAGAACGGTGTCCTCGCAGGCTACCCCGTAGAACAACTCAAGGTAACAGTTCTCGACGGTTCATTCCACCCCGTTGACTCTGATCAGTTGTCATTCGAACTCTGCGCAATCCAGGCCTTCAAGAAAGCCTCTGAGAAAGCAGGTCCCGTACTGCTCGAACCTATCATGAAAATTGAAGTTGTTACCCCCGAAGAATCAATGGGTGACGTAATCGGTGACCTTAACAAACGCCGTGGCCAGGTAGAAGGCATGGAAACAAGCCGCTCAGGTGCACGCGTCGTTAAAGCCAAAGCACCTCTGGCCGAAATGTTCGGTTACGTGACCGCTCTGCGTACAATCACCTCAGGTCGTGCAACATCAACCATGTCATTCAGCCACTACGCTGAAGTAAGCAGTTCAATCGCTAAAAACGTTCTTACAGAATGTAACGGACGTGTTGACCTTCTCAAATAAAAAACAAATTCAATTATGAGCCAAAAAATAAGAATCAAACTGAAATCTTACGATCACAACCTCGTAGACAAATCTGCTGAGAAAATCGTTAAGACTGTGAAGGCAACAGGCGCCGTAATCAGCGGTCCCATCCCCCTGCCCACTCACAAACGCATCTTCACCGTTAACCGCTCAACCTTCGTGAACAAAAAATCACGCGAGCAGTTCCAGTTATCATCTTACAAACGTCTGATCGACATCTACAACTCAACAGCAAAAACTGTTGACGCCCTGATGAAACTCGAACTCCCCAGCGGTGTTGACGTGGAAATCAAAGTCTGATCCACATAATCAACAATAAAACTGCTCCCACACTCCTCTCCCCTCCTTAAAACAAAACAACTAACAGACATTTATTTATAAACAACCACAGAAATGCCAGGATTAATAGGAAAAAAAATCGGAATGACATCCGTTTTCAGTGCCGACGGTAAAAACGTACCGTGCACTGTTATCGAAGTAGGTCCTTGTGTTGTCACCCAGGTTAAAACCGTTGAAACAGACGGTTACGAAGCACTCCAGTTAGGTTTCGAAGAACAGAAAGAAAAACATCTGACTAAACCCGAACTCGGACACTTCGAAAAAGCCGGCGTGGCTCCCAAGCGTCACTTGGCCGAGTTCAAAGGTTTCACTTCAGATTACAAATTGGGTGACTCCATTAGCGTTGACTTCTTCTCAGAAAGCGATTTCGTTGACATCGTCGGAACCTCAAAAGGTAAAGGTTTCCAGGGCGTTGTTAAACGTCACGGCTTCGGTGGTGTAGGCCAGGCAACCCACGGTCAGCACAACCGCCTCCGCGCGCCCGGTTCAGTTGGTGCCTGCTCTTATCCCGCTAAAGTATTCAAAGGAATGCGCATGGCTGGTCAGACCGGTAACAAACGCGTAACCGTGCAAAACCTTCAAGTAGTTAAAGTAATCCCCGAACACAACCTGCTCATGATCAAAGGTTCAATTCCCGGATCTAAAGGTTCAATCGTATTAATTGAGAAATAATGGAACTCGCAATTTACAACATCAAAGGAGAAGACACCGGTCGTAAGGCAGAACTTAACGACGCAGTGTTCGCAATTGAAGCAAACGAGCACGCATTGTATCTCGACGTAAAGCAGTATCTCGCCAACCAGCGTCAGGGTACACACAAATCTAAAGAACGCAGCGAAGTGTCCGGATCAACCCGCAAACTCCACAAACAGAAAGGTGGCGGCGGCAGCCGTATCGGTGACATCAACTCACCCCTTCTCGTAGGTGGTGGACGCGTTTTCGGTCCCCGTCCCCGTGACTACCGCTTCAAACTCAACAAAAAAGTTAAGCAACTGGCACGCAAGTCTGCACTTTCGCTCAAAGCGCTCGACGGACAGATCATCGTAGTAGAGGACTTCTCTTTCGAAGCACCCAAAACTAAGGAATTCTTAAAAATTGCTAAAAATCTCAAAGTGGAAGGCAAAAAGACCCTCCTCGTTTTAGCATCTCAGGAAAAAAACGTATATTTGTCAGTCCGTAATGTGCCCAACGCATCAGTAATGAATGCGCAGGACATCAACGCGTACAAACTGCTCAACAATAACGCTATTCTCCTCACCGAGAGTAGCCTTGACGTTATTAACAAACTTTAATCTCGAAGAGAAACTGAACAATGGAAATTAAAATTCAACCAATCGTGACCGAACAGGCGACTAAGTTAACTGAAAAACTTAATCGCTATACGTTCCGCGTGTCATTGGATGCCAACAAATACCAGATAAAAGACCTGGTCGAGAAACTCTATGGAGTTAAAGTTGTCGACGTGAACACAATGATCGTCAGAGCAAAAAACAAATCACGCTACACTAAATCAGGCCTTCTCCGCGGCAAAACTTCTGCCTACAAGAAAGCCGTTATCAGCGTAGCAGATGGTGAAACAATCGACTTCTATAGCAATATCTGATAAAAAATGGCAGTAAGAAAATTCAAGCCCACTACTCCCGGGCAGAGACACAAAGTTATTGGCGTTTTCAAAGGTACTATCACTGCTACCACGCCAGAAAAATCTCTTACAGTCGGTAAAAAAAGCACCGGCGGCCGTAATGCCGAAGGTCATCTGACCACTCGTTACCTTGGTGGCGGACACAAACGCAAATACCGCTTCATAGACTTTAAGAGAAACAAAGACGGAGTACCCGCAGTAGTAAAATCAATCGAGTACGATCCCAACCGTTCGGCCCGTATCGCACTCCTTTACTACGTTGACGGAGCAAAAGCATACATTATCGCACCCAACGGACTCGAAGTTGGTCAGACTGTAGTCAGTGGCAACGATGTAGCACCCGAAGTTGGTAACGCTCTCCCCCTGAGCCAGATCCCCGTCGGTACACTCATCCACAACATTGAACTGCGCCCCGGTCAGGGAGCCTTCATGGCACGCTCAGCCGGTACTTTCGCACAACTCGTTTCGCGAGAAGGCAGTTATGCGATCATCAAACTTCCCTCAGGAGAAACCCGCAAAGTCCTCTCTGCTTGTAAAGCAACTGTAGGCGTTGTTGGTAACTCAGAGCACTCTCTCGAACGCTCAGGTAAAGCAGGACGCTCTCGCTGGTTAGGCCGTCGTCCCCGCAACCGTGGCGTCGTTATGAACCCCGTTGATCACCCCATGGGTGGTGGTGAAGGCCGTGCATCAGGTGGTCATCCCCGTTCACGCAAAGGCCTCTACGCTAAGGGTCTCAAGACACGTGCTCCCAAAAAGACCTCTTCTAAGTATATAATCGAAAGAAGAAAGAAGTAACCTGACCTAAAAAAAAACAACTATGAGTCGTTCATTAAAAAAAGGCCCGTTTATTAGCGTGAAACTCGAAAAGAAAGTCAACGCAATGGAAGCAAGCGGCAAAAAAGCAGTTATCAAGACCTGGAGCCGCGCCTCAATGATTGCCCCCGAATTCGTTGGCCACACATTCGCAGTTCACAACGGAAACAAATTTATTCCCGTTTACGTTACCGAGAACATGGTAGGACACAAACTCGGCGAGTTCGCTCCTACTCGTAACTTCCGCGGTCACGCCGGCAATAAGAAAAAATAAACGAGCCCCAAAGTAAAATAATTTTGACAAAAAAAAGAAATTAAATAAAATGGGTGTAAGAAAAAGACTTTCAGCCGAAGCGCGCAAAAGTGAACTCAAATCACAAGCCTTCGCCAAATTACTCAACATACCTACCTCCCCCCGCAAAATGCGCCTGGTCGCTGACCTGGTGCGCGGCAAAGAAGTATTCCGTGCCCTCGGTATACTGAAATTCTCCAACAAGGAAGCCGCTGCGAGAGTAGAAAAACTTCTCCGTTCTGCAATCGCTAACTGGGAAGAGAAAAACCAGCAGAAAGCAGAGGCAGGCCAGTTATACGTTAGCACTATCTTCGTTGACTGCGCCCCCATGCTCAAACGCCTCCGCACTGCCCCCCAGGGCCGCGGTTACCGCATCCGCAAACGCGCTAACCACGTTACCCTTTTCGTTGACACAATCGATAACACTAAAGACGCTTAAAAAATGGGACAGAAAGTAAATCCGATCAGTAACCGACTTGGCGTGATCCGTGGATGGGACTCAAACTGGTTTGAGGCTGACAAGAAGAAAGCAAGCGCTGCTCTTCTCGAAGACTCAAAACTCCGTAACTACCTCAACGTCCGCCTCGCTAAATCAAGCGTCTCTCGTATTGTCATCGAACGCACTCTCAAACTCATCACCATCACAGTTTGCACCTCTCGCCCCGGTCTGATCATCGGTAAAGGTGGCGCTGAAGTTGACAAACTCAAGGAAGAGTTGAAGAAAATCACTGACAAAGATGTTCAGATCAACATCTTTGAAGTAAAACGCCCCGAACTCGACGCCCAGATCGTTGCAAGCACCATCGCTCGCCAGATCGAAGGCAAAATCGCATACCGCCGCGCCGTTAAAATGGCTATCGCATCAACAATGCGCTCTGGTGCGGAAGGTATCAAAATCCAGATTTCAGGTCGTTTGAACGGCGCCGAAATGGCTCGCTCTGAAATGTTCAAAGAAGGTCGTACTCCCCTTCACACACTCCGTGCCGACATCGACTATGCACTGGTTGAAGCACACACCAAAGTTGGTGTTATCGGCGTAAAAGTGTGGATCTGCCGCGGCGAAGTTTACGGCAAACGTGACCTCGCTCCCCAGTTCACAGCATCTCAGAAAGAAAACCGTCAGAACCAGCCCGCAGGACAGCGTCGCGGCGGTTTCCGCAAACCCAAAAACAACCGTTAAACCCCCAATTGAAGTAAACAACAATGTTACAACCTAAGAAAACAAAATTCCGTCGCCAGCAAAAAGGCCGCATGAAAGGCAATGCCCAGCGCGGTAACCAATTGGCGTTCGGTTCTTTCGGCATCAAAACTCTCGAATCAAAATGGATCACCGGTCGCCAGATTGAAGCAGCCCGTATCGCTGTAACACGCTACATGCAGCGTCAGGGTCAGATCTGGATCCGAATCTTCCCGGATAAACCCATCACCAAGAAACCCGCCGAAGTACGTATGGGTAAAGGTAAAGGTTCTCCCGAAGGATTCGTTGCGCCCGTCACCCCCGGACGTATCATCCTGGAAGTTGAAGGTGTAAGTTACGACGTTGCTAAAGAAGCACTCCGCCTGGCTGCCCAGAAACTTCCCGTAGTTACCAAATTCATTGTTCGTCGCGACTACGACCCCACTCAAAACGTGTAATTAGGCTATGAAAAAAGAAGAAATCAAAGAACTCAGCACAGCAGACCTCAAAGAACGCCTCGTTGAAATGGAAAAAGAGTATCGTCAACTGACAATCAACCACTCTGTTTCACCCATTGACAACCCCGCGAAAATCACTGCTGACCGCAAAATGATTGCACGCGTGAAAACAGAGTTACGTCAACGCGAGATTAACAATAAATAAACCCCCGAAAACCATCAGACATGGAAAAAAGAAATCTTAGAAAAGAACGTATTGGGGTTGTTTCCAGCAACAAAGGTGACAAAACAATCACCGTTACCGTTAAGTGGAAAGAAAAACATCCGATTTATGGCAAATTCGTCAATAAATCAAAAAAATATCATGCCCACGACGAGAACAACGAATGTTCAGTAGGTGACACCGTACGTCTTATGGAAACCCGTCCTCTCAGCAAAACCAAACGCTGGAGATTAATCGAAATAATTGAAAAAGTAAAATAATATGATACAGACTGAATCCCGTTTAACCGTAGCCGACAACAGCGGTGCTAAAGAAGCACTCTGCATCCACGTTCTCGGCGGTACCGGACGCCGCTACGCTTCTGTAGGCGACATCATCGTCGTATCAGTAAAAAGCGTAATCCCTTCATCTGACGTAAAAAAAGGTACTGTCAGCAAGGCAGTAGTCGTTCGCACAAAGAAGGAAATCCGCCGTCCCGACGGTTCCTACATCCGCTTCGACGATAACGCTTGCGTACTTCTCAACAACGCCGGTGAACTCCGCGGAACACGTATCTTCGGCCCCGTTGCCCGTGAACTTCGTGCAACCAACATGAAAATCGTTTCACTTGCACCCGAAGTGCTTTAAAAACCTTCAACATTAAAATCATAATGAGCAAGACAAACATAAAAAAAGGGGACACCGTTCAGGTTCTGGCTGGTGACGACCGCGGCAAACAGGGTCGCGTTGTCAAGGTTGACGCTGAAAAACAGCGTGCTATCGTAGAAGGTGTCAACATGGTGACCAAACACGCCAAACCCAGCGCTAAACATCCCCAGGGCGGACGCATCCAGATGGAAGCACCCATCCATATTTCTAACCTCAGCCTTCTCGACCCCAAATCAGGTAAACCCACCCGTGTTGGTTACAACACCGTAGATGGTAAAAAAGTCAGAGTTGCTAAAAAATCAGGAGAGGAAATAAAATAATGGCAGCATCTAACATCAAAAAACAATACGAAGAGCAGATTATCCCCGCTCTGACAAAGGAGTTCAACTACACAACTCCCATGCAGGTTCCCCGCCTTGAGAAGATCGTTATCAACCAGGGTCTCGGTCAGGCTACTCAGGACAAGAAGATCATTGAAACCGCTATCAACGAACTCACTGCCATCACCGGTCAGAAAGCCGTTGCTACTCTTTCCCGCAAAGACATCGCAGGTTTCAAAGTTCGTAAAAAGAACCCCATCGGTGCACGCGTGACACTCCGTCGCGACCGCATGTACGAATTCCTCGAACGTCTCATCCGCGTTGCCCTTCCCCGTATCCGTGACTTCAAAGGTATCGAAGGCAAACTCGACGGTCGCGGTAACTACACCCTCGGTATCACCGAACAGATCATCTTCCCTGAAATCAACATCGACAACATCCAGAAACTCCTCGGTATGAACATCACCTTCGTGACCACCGCAAACACCGACGAAGAAGGATACGCCCTGTTGAAACAATTTGGATTACCCTTTAAAAACAAATAATCCCCTATGGCAAAAGAATCAATGAAAGCGCGCGAAGTAAAACGCGCAAAACTCGTTGCCAAATACGCTGCTAAAAAGGCTGCCCTCAAAGCAGCCGGCGATTACGAAGCGCTCCAGTTGCTCCCCAAAAACGCATCTGCCGTTCGCCTTCACAACCGTTGCAGCATCACCGGTCGCCCCAAAGGCTACATCCGTCAGTTCGGCATCTCACGTATTCAGTTCCGTGAAATGGCTTCTGCCGGTCTCATCCCCGGTGTGAAAAAAGCCAGTTGGTAAATTACCGTGGGGCTTTTTCAAGCCCCCGGTCAATTCACCTTGCTGCAGCAACCAACACAACACAGACTACAGAGTTTATTAAATATTGTTGGGATAACCCAATCAATTTAAACAAACAACAAAATGACAGATCCAATAGCAGACTATCTGACAAGATTGAGGAACGCCATCAAGGCTAACCACCGTGTAGTGGAAGTTCCCGCCTCAAACTTGAAAAAAGAAATCACTAAGATTCTCTTCGAACAGGGCTACATCCTGAATTACAAATTCATGGAATCAGAAAACCCCGCCGGAACAATCAAGATCGCACTCAAGTACGATCCCATTGACAAAGTTAACGCAATCAAGGACCTCAAACGTGTTTCACGTCCCGGTCTCCGCCAGTACACAGGCTACAAAGATATGCCCCGCGTGCTCAACGGTCTCGGTATTGCAATTCTCTCAACCTCAAAAGGCGTCATGACCAACAAACAGGCTGCAGACCTGAAAATCGGTGGTGAAGTTCTTTGCTACATTTACTAATGAAAGGAGAAACCAACTATGTCAAGAATAGGTAAAGCACCCATTGAAATACCCGCCGGCGTAACCGTTAAAATCGACGGTAACAAAGTGACCGTTAAGGGCCCCAAAGGAGAACTCACTCAGGAAATCCACTCTGACATCAATGTCAAAGTAGAGGACAACCACATCATCGTAACCCGTCCCACCGACGACCGCGAACACCGCGCACAGCACGGTCTGTACCGCGCGCTGATCCACAACATGGTTGTTGGCGTAAGCACAGGTTACCGTAAAGAAATGGAACTTGTCGGTGTCGGTTACCGTGCAACATCTCAGGGTCAGGTTCTCGAACTCGCCCTCGGATTCTCTCACGCAATCTTTATTAAGTTGCCCCCCGAAGTTAAGGTGGAAGCAAAAACAGAGCGTAACAAAAACCCCCTTATCATCCTCGAATCAGACAACAAACAACTCCTCGGTCAGGTTTGTGCAAAAATCCGCTCACTCCGCAAACCCGAACCTTACAAAGGAAAAGGTATCAAATTCGTTGGCGAAATCATTCGTCGCAAATCAGGCAAATCGGCTGGCGCTAAATAATTAAACTGACATCATCATGATCTCAAAGATACAAAGAAGAAATAAAATCAAGACACGCATCCGCGGCAAAGTCTCTGGTACTGCCCAGCGTCCCCGCATGACCGTGTTCCGCAGCAACAAACAGATTTATGTCCAGGTAATCGATGACCTCGCAGGCAAGACTCTGGTCAGCGCCTCTTCAAAAGGAATCGAACAGGGCACTAAAACCGAAATCGCCGCACAGGTGGGCAAAGCAATCGCTGCAGCAGCCCTCGCAGCAGGCATCACTGAAGTTGTTTTTGACCGTAACGGATATCTCTTCCACGGTCGTGTAAAATCACTGGCTGACGCAGCACGCGAAGGCGGACTTAAATTCTAAAAGCAATGGCAAAAAGAAATAACAGAGTAAAATCAACAAACGATATTGAACTCAAGGACCGCCTCGTTGCCATCAACCGCGTAACCAAAGTGACTAAAGGTGGACGCACTTTCACCTTCGCCGCTATCGTTGTCGTTGGTAATGAAAACGGAATCGTAGGCTGGGGTCTTGGTAAAGCAAACGAAGTAACAGCCGCTATCCAGAAAGGTATAGAAGCCGCTAAAAAGAACCTCATCCAGGTTCCCGTTCACAAAGGCACTATCCCCCACGAACAGATCGCCAAATTCGGCGGTTCTCGCGTACTGCTCCGTCCCGCTTCTCACGGTACCGGAGTAAAAGCAGGTGGTGCAATGCGTGCCGTTCTTGAAAGCGTCGGCATCACTGACGTCCTCGCTAAATCAAAAGGCTCTTCTAACCCCCACAACCTCGTCAAAGCAACAATCGCTGCACTTGATGAAATGAGAAGCCCCGCTACTGTTGCTCAGAACCGCGGTATCTCAGTGGAAAAAGTATTCAAAGGTTAATCATTTTCACATCATGGCACAGATTAAAATCAAACAAACAAAAAGCCGCATCAACTGCCCCGCTGTTCAAAAGCGCACTCTTGATGCTCTGGGACTCAGAAAAATGAACCACGTCGTTGTTAAGGAAGATACTCCCGACGTGATGGGTATGGTTAACAAAGTTCGTCACCTCGTTGAAGTGACCAAAGCCTAAAACAAAGAACAACTATGGATTTAAGCAATATCAAACCCGCCGTAGGCGCAACCTCCAACTCTAAACGTGTAGGCCGTGGCGCCGGTTCAGGTAAAGGCGGAACATCAACTCGCGGTCACAAAGGTGCGAAATCTCGCTCCGGTTACAGCCGCAAGATCGGTTTCGAAGGTGGTCAGATGCCCCTTCAGCGCCGTCTTCCCAAATTCGGTTTCAAAAATATCAACCGCGTTGAATACAAGGCTGTCAACCTCCGCGACATCGTCGCTCTGGCTGAAGCCAAAAACCTCGCTAAAGTTGGTATTGAAGAACTTCGTGCAGCAGGTTTCGCCGGTAAAAAACAACTGGTGAAAATCCTCGGTGTAGGTGAAATCAACCGCGCCCTCGAAGTTGAAGCCAACGCATTTTCAGCAGCCGCACAGCAGGCAATCGAAGCCGCCGGCGGTAAAACAACCAAAGTATAAGACCAATGAGATTTTTCGAAACCATTAAGAACATCTGGACAATTAAAGAACTCCGTGAACGAATCGCAATAACCCTGTTGCTGGTTCTTGTGTATCGTCTTGGCTGTTACATCGTCCTCCCCGGCATTTCACCGGCCGACCTCGATGCGCTGTCAAACTTTACAAACAAAAGCGGATTGATGCAGTTGCTCGATATGTTCTCAGGTGGTGCATTCTCACAGGCCTCTGTCTTCGCCTTAGGTATCATGCCTTACATCACTGCGTCGATCGTGATTCAGTTGCTCGGCATGGTATGGCCCTACTTCCAGAAGTTGCAGCGCGACGGAGAAAGCGGACGTCAGAAAATCAACCAGTACACCCGCTATCTGACCGTGCTGATTCTTCTGCTTCAGGGCCCCGCTTATCTGGTCAACCTTCAGGTTCAGGTAAGTGCGGCAGGCGGTCACGCAGCCATGGGATTCTGGACAGTGCTTTATCTGACCATTATCCTGGCAGCCGGCTCCATGTTCATCATGTGGCTCGGTGAGCGTATCACTGACCGAGGCATCGGTAACGGTATCTCCTTCATCATCCTTGTAGGTATCATCGCCCGTCTCCCGAATGCACTCAAATTCGAATTTGTCAGCCGCCTTCCCGGATCAACCGGCTCAGAAGGTGGTCTGATAATGTTCATTGTTGAAATCGTCCTCCTCTTCGCTGTGACAGTAGGAGCAGTGCTGCTGGTGCAGGGCGTACGCAAAATTCCCGTACAGTATGCAAAACGTATTGTCGGTAACAAGCAGTACGGCGGTGCACGTCAGTACATCCCCTTGAAAGTTAATGCTGCCGGCGTAATGCCCATCATCTTCGCTCAGGCAATCATGTTCATCCCCATCACCCTCGCGGGCTTCGGAGCGAACGAGAACACCAGCGGATTTTTCGCAGCATTCTCCGACGTGAACGGCTTCTGGTACAATCTGGTTTACTTCCTGATGATCGTAGCCTTCACCTACTTCTACACAGCAATTACCGTACGTCCCACCCAGATGGCCGACGAAATGAAGCGTAACAACGGCTTCATCCCCGGCGTTAAACCCGGCAAGAAAACCGCAGAATACATCGACACCATCATGTCACGTATCACTCTGCCCGGTTCAATCTTCCTCGGCATCGTCGCCATCCTTCCCGCCTTCGCACGCATGCTCGGCATCAGCCAGAACTTCGCGCAGTTCTTCGGCGGCACATCACTGCTCATCCTCGTTGGTGTTGTCCTTGACACCCTCCAGCAGATTGAGACTCACCTGATGATGCACCACTACGACGGACTGATGAAAGACGGACGCATCAAAGGACGTACAACCGGAAGCATGTATTAATTAACGCTGACCTCTGAATGATCTATCTAAAAACTCCACAGGAAATCGATCAGATGAGAGCAGCCTGCACACTGGTCAGCCGCACACTTGGCGAAATCGCCAAGTGCGTGGCACCCGGTGTCACTACCCGACATCTTGACAACATCGCACGCGAGTTCATGCTCGACAACGGCGGCAAACCCGCCTGTCTGGGCTACGGCGGTTTCCCCGCCACCCTCTGCATAGAGGTGAACGAAACAGTAGTCCACGGATTCCCCTCCAACTACACCCTGCGCGAAGGCGATATTCTCGGCGTAGACACAGTTGTAGAACTCAACGGCTATCACGGTGACATGTGCTACACATTCCCCATAGGCGAGGTTGACCCCCAGACCATGCGTCTGCTCGAGGTAACCAAAGAAAGCCTGTACAAAGGAATCGAAGCATGCAAACCCGGTAACCGCATCGGTGACATCTCCAATGCAGTCCAGACCTATTGCGAACGTCACGGCTACTCCGTAGTCCGCGAAATGTGTGGCCACGGCATAGGACGCAAGATGCACGAAGACCCCAACATTCCCAACTACGGACGCCGCGGAATCGGCCCCGTGATCAAAAACGGAATGTGTCTGTGCATTGAACCGATGATCAACCTCGGCAGCAAAAACATAGTTATCGAGGATGACGGATGGACCTGCCGCACAAAGGACCGCAAACCCTCGGCTCACTACGAGCACACCGTTGCCATAGTGGACGACCGCACGGAAGTTCTTACAACCTTCGACTACATCCGCGAAGCACTTGGAGATAGATTTATTTAAAAAGCACTACATGGCAAAACAAGCAGCAATAGAACAAGACGGCACAATCGTAGAGGCACTGTCAAACGCAATGTTCCGAGTAGAACTCGAGAACGGACATGAAATCACCGCCCACATCTCAGGCAAGATGCGCATGCACTACATCAAAATCCTGCCCGGAGACAAGGTGAGAGTCGAAATGTCACCCTACGACCTGTCAAAAGGCCGAATTGCATTCCGTTACAAATAACAACAAAAACCAACAACAATATGAAAGTTAGAGCGTCAATCAAAAAACGCACCCCCGACAGCAAAATCGTACGTCGCAAAGGACGTCTGTACGTTATCAACAAAAAAAATCCCAAATACAAACAACGTCAAGGATAACATTTTATTAACTTTGCAAAAAAAAGAACAATAAAATATGGCAGTAAGAATCGTGGGAGTTGACCTCCCCCAAAACAAAAGAGGTGAAATCGCCTTGACTTACATCTTCGGTATCGGACGCAGCGCAGCCAAAAGCATCCTGGAAAAAGCCGGAGTTGATAAAGATATCAAAGTAAAAGACTGGACCGACGACCAGGCAGCAAAAGTCCGCGAAGTGATCGGAGCCGACTACAAAGTAGAAGGTGACCTGCGTAGCGAAATCCAGTTGAACATCAAACGCCTGATGGATATCGGCTGCTACCGTGGCATCCGTCACCGTATCGGTCTGCCCGTTCGCGGTCAGTCAACCAAAAACAACGCCCGCACCCGCAAGGGACGTAAGAAAACAGTCGCTAACAAAAAGAAAGCAACTAAATAACATTAAGATATGGCAAAGAAAACAGTCGCAGCAAAGAAAAGAAATGTTAAAGTTGACGCTGCCGGACAACTTCACGTACACTCATCGTTCAACAACATCATTGTCTGCTTAGCAAACAGCGAAGGTCAGGTTATCTCCTGGTCATCAGCAGGTAAAATGGGCTTCCGCGGTTCAAAAAAGAACACTCCCTACGCAGCCCAGATGGCAGCACAGGATTGCGCAAAGGTTGCATACGACCTCGGTCTGCGCAAAGTGAAAGCCTACGTTAAAGGTCCCGGTAACGGACGTGAATCAGCCATCCGTACAATCCACGGTGCAGGAATCGAAGTAACCGAAATCATCGACGTTACTCCGCTGCCCCACAACGGCTGCCGTCCTCCCAAGAGAAGAAGAGTATAATCCAGCAAGGAACAATAACGCTCATAACTTCATTACCAACAACTCAATTCTCTAAAATCCAACCGGGAAATCCGGCACCCACTGCCAACGGATCCCACACATGAATAGACCATTCAATGAATCACCTCTCAATGGTCGCGGCTGCATGACAAGGTCCACCCGATTCCCGGAAAAATTATAAAAGAAAAAGACATGGCAAGATATACAGGCCCAAAATCAAAAATCGCCCGTAAATTCGGCGAACCCATCTTTGGCGAAGACAAAGTACTGGCCCGCAGAAATTTCCCTCCCGGTCAGCACGGTGCAAACAAACGTCGCAAAACCTCTGAGTACGGCGTTCAGTTGCGCGAAAAACAGAAAGCCAAATACACCTACGGTGTTCTGGAAAAACAGTTCCGCAACCTGTTCAAGAAGGCATCAAGCCTCAAAGGTATCACCGGTGAAATCCTCCTCCAACTCCTCGAATCACGTCTGGACAACGTAGTATATCGTCTGGGTATCGCACCCACCCGTCCTGCAGCCCGTCAGATCGTGCTTCACAAACACATCACCGTTAACGGTCATGTAGTTAACATCCCCTCATACGCAGTTAAACCCGGCGATGTTATCGGCGTTCGTGAAAAATCAAAATCACTGGAGGTAATCGCAGATGCACTCAGCGGCTTCAACCACTCAAAATATCCCTGGATTGAATGGGACGAAGCAACCAAACTCGGCAAGTTCCTCCACGTTCCTGCCCGCGAAGATATCCCCGAAAACATCAAAGAACAACTCATCGTCGAGTTGTATTCTAAGTAATAAACCACAATAAAACCCAGATCCATGGCTATATTAGCATTCCAGAAACCCGACAAGGTGCTCATGTTGGAATCGAATGACTTCTTCGGAAAGTTCGAGTTCAAACCGTTGGAACCCGGCTATGGTATCACTGTCGGCAACGCGCTGCGTCGTGTACTGCTCTCTTCACTCGAGGGCTACGCCATCTCATCAATCAAGATCAATGGCGTAAAACACGAATTTGATACCGTCCCCGGCGTTAAGGAAGATGTGACCAACATCATCCTTAACCTCAAGAAGGTCGATCTCAAACAGACCGTAGAGGACACAGACTTCGAGAAAGCCACCATTGAGATACCGTCAGGCCAGGAAGTCTTTAAGGCCGGTGACTTGAACAAAGTCCTCACTGGTTTCGAAGTTCTCAATCCCGAACTCGAAATCTGCCACCTGGATCCTACAGCGAACTTTTCTATTGAACTGACAATCAACAAAGGTCGCGGTTGGGTACCCGCCGACGAAAACCCCGTCCCCTCGGACGATGTCAACGTTCTGGCCATCGACTCAATCTACACCCCTATCAAGAACGTCAAATACACTATAGAAAACTTCCGTGTTGACCAAAAAACTGACTACGAGAAACTGATTCTCGAAATCACCACTAACGGGTCAATACACCCCAAGGAAGCCCTCAAAGAGGCTGCAAAAATTCTGATTTATCACCTGATGTTGTTCTCCGATGAGAAAATCACTCTGGAAACAACCGAAGATGAGCAGAACGAAGAATTCGATGAGGAAATCCTCCACATGCGCCAACTCCTCAAAACCAAACTTGCTGACATGGACCTCTCAGTCCGTGCTCTCAACTGCTTGAAGAGTGCAGAAGTGGAAACCCTCGGGGAACTCGTGGTATTCAACAAAACCGACCTTCTTAAATTCCGTAACTTCGGTAAGAAATCGCTCACAGAACTTGATGAACTGTTGGCGCACCTGAACCTCTCGTTCGGAATGGATATTTCAAAGTACAAACTTGACAAAGAGTAAACAACGATGAGACATAATAAAAAATTCAACCACCTTAGCCGCAAAAAGGCTCATCGCGACGCCCTTCTTGCCAACATGACCATCAGTCTGATCAAATACAAACGTATTTTCACCACTCTGGCCAAAGCAAAAGCACTCCGCGTATACGCTGAACCTCTGATCAACCGCGCTAAAAACGACACAAGCGAAAACCGTCGCCTCGTGTTCAGTTACCTCCAGAACAAGGAAGCAGTCACTGAACTGTTCCGCGAAATCGCTCAGAAAATTGCTGAACGTAACGGAGGTTACACCCGTATCCTGAAAACCGGCAACCGCCTGGGTGACAACGCCAAGACTTGCTTCATTGAACTCGTAGACTACAACGAAGCACTTCTGGCTGCAAAAGGTGAAAAGAAAACCCGCCGCACCCGTCGCTCACGCAAATCTGCTCCCAAGGCAGAAGCCGCAGCAGAGGCTCCCGCAGCAGAAGCAACAGCAGCAGAATAATTTAGAACTGCATAGAGAAAAACACCCCGATGCCATCCGGCTCCGGGGTGTTTTTTTATCACTTAACAAAATTAATAAATATTTGATACTTAAACCTGCAAGAAAATAACAACAAATTCAACAAAATTTATTAACTTTGCGACATAAAACAGAAAATAAAATTCAACTCAACTTAAAACATAGCAAAGATGAAAATTGAAAAAATCATCGGTCGCGAAGTTCTTGACTCTCGCGGTAACCCCACAGTAGAAGTAGACGTAATTCTCGAATCAGGCGCATTCGGTCGCGCATCAGTTCCTTCTGGTGCTTCAACCGGCGAAAACGAGGCTCTCGAACTCCGTGACGGCGACAAATCACGCTACATGGGTAAAGGTGTTCTCAAAGCAGTGGCTAACGTTAACGGTCCTATTGCAGAAGCCCTCAAGGGAATGAGCGCACTGGATCAGATTGCCATCGACGAGAAAATGCTCGCTCTGGACGGTACTGAAACCAAATCAAACCTCGGTGCTAACGCAATCCTCGGCGTATCACTCGCAGTTGCAAAAGCAGCAGCAAACTATCTTGACCTTCCCCTCTACAAATACATCGGCGGATGCAACAGTTACGTTCTTCCCGTTCCCATGATGAACATCATCAACGGTGGTGCACACTCTGACGCTCCCATCTGCTTCCAGGAATTCATGATCCGTCCTATCGGTGCTACTTCATTCCGCGAAGGTATCCGCATGGGCACAGAAGTATTCCACAACCTCAAGAAAGTTCTCCACGCTCGTGGCCTTTCTACCGCAGTAGGTGACGAAGGTGGTTTCGCTCCCGCTCTCGATGGTACTGAAGATGCTCTTAACGTTATCATGCAGGCTATCGAAAAAGCAGGTTATGTTCCCGGCAAAGATGTTACTATCGGTCTGGACTGCGCATCTTCTGAATTCTATCAGAACGGTGTTTATGACTACCATGAACTCAAAGACGGTACAGTTAAAGAACCCAACGGTGTTAAACGTACCAGCGCTGAGCAGGCTAAATATCTCGAAGAACTCATCACCAAATACCCCATCGATTCAATCGAAGACGGTATGGCAGAAAACGACTGGGAAGGTTGGGCTGAACTTACCAAACTTATCGGCGACCGTTGCCAGTTGGTAGGTGATGACCTGTTCGTAACCAACGTTAAATATCTGCAGCGCGGTATCGACGAAGGTTGCGGTAACTCAATCCTCGTTAAGGTTAACCAGATCGGTTCACTGACCGAAACTCTCCGTGCAGTAGAACTCGCACAGCGTAACGGCTACACTGCAGTTATCTCTCACCGTTCAGGTGAAACTGAAGATGCTACCATCGCTGACATCGCAGTTGCTACCAACGCCGGACAGATCAAAACCGGTTCTGCAAGCCGTTCTGACCGTATGGCTAAATACAACCAACTCCTCCGCATCGAAGAAGAACTTGGTTCAGCAGCCGTTTACGGTTATGGCAAAAAAACCAAACGTAAATAATCAACGGTTACACACACATACCATTGAAATAAAAAGGGTCGCCGGATGGCGACCTTTTTTCATACCTTTTTTCATACCTCTTTTCATGTCCGGCAGCCCCTGTTAAGATATTTTTACGGGTGAAAGTTGTTGCATTAAAAAAATATCCGTAACTTTGCAGTGAAATTTGGTGGACAGATTTGACTGCTTGCAACCACCCCGCAAAAAAAATGCTAAAACGCCGGGCAACCTATTGGGTTGTTCCGTAGCCTTCAGGGCAATGGTTTATAGTTAGTTTTTGTGTTATTGCGCAGTCATTGATGTCTGTGCTTTTTTTTGATAACAAAAAAACTAACGTATATGAATTATTTATTTACTTCGGAATCGGTTTCCGAAGGTCATCCCGACAAGGTGGCCGACCAGATATCCGATGCTATCCTGGATGAGTTTCTCGCTTATGACCCTCAGTCAAAGGTGGCCTGTGAAACACTGGTTACAACAGGTCAGGTTGTGGTTGCAGGCGAGGTGAAGTCAAACACCTACGTTGATCTGACTGATGTTACGCGCAAGGTTATCACCGAGATCGGTTATAACCGCAGCGAACTTATGTTCGACGGCAATTCCTGCGGTATTCTGTCGGCATTGCATGAGCAGAGTGCCGACATCAACCGTGGTGTTGAACGTGAGGAGGCCGACCTGCAGGGTGCCGGAGACCAGGGTATGATGTTCGGCTATGCCACAGATGAAACACCCGTCTACATGCCTTTATCAGTGGCCCTGAGCCATGCTTTGCTGAAGGAACTCTCGGCCATACGCCGCGAGGGTAAGGAGATGACTTATCTGCGCCCCGACTCCAAGAGTCAGGTGACCGTGGAATATGACGGCAATAACAACCCTGTCCGTGTGCATACCGTCGTTATCTCAACCCAGCACGACGAATTTATCAAGCCTGCGGAGGGTGAAAGCCAGTTGGAGGCAGACGAACGTATGCTCTCACAGATCCGCAAGGATGTGAAAGAAATCCTGATACCCCGCGTGAAGGCAGCCCTTCCTGAAAACCTGCGCAAAGTGTGGGATGATGAGTTCGTGCTCCACGTAAACCCCACCGGCAAATTCGTTATCGGTGGACCTCATGGCGACACCGGTCTGACCGGACGAAAGATTATCGTTGACACCTACGGCGGACACGGGGCACACGGTGGTGGTGCATTCTCAGGTAAAGACCCCAGTAAGGTTGACCGCTCTGCAGCCTACGCGGCCCGTCACATAGCCAAGAATCTCGTTGCAGCGGGCGTGGCAAGCCGTGCGCTTGTCCAGGTGGCCTACGCCATCGGTGTGGCACAGCCTGTGAGCCTGTATGTGAACACTCTGGGCACCGCCAAAGTGAATATGACTGATGCAGAGATTTCCGAAGCCGTGTCACATATCTTCGATATGCGTCCTGCGGCCATAGAACGCCGTCTGAAACTGCGTAACCCCATCTATCGCGAGACAGCCACCTACGGTCATCTCGGTCGCACTCCCCGTAAGGTGGTAAAACGGTTCAGTTCACCCTACGAAGGGGAGAAAGAGATAGAAGTGGAACTGTTCACATGGGAGAAACTTGACTATGTCGATACCGTCCGTGCCGAATTCGGACTCTGAACACTCTCTGAATAATAGAAAATATTTGACCCCGGGGAAAGCATCCTCGGGGTCACTTTTTTCATGCGTTGATGTTGAAAATTATAGGCTTAGAGTATGTTTGGATTTAAGCCATTTAAAATTCATGACATGAAAAACCATAATCTGAATGTTGGTAGGAAAAAGTGTTCATACATAAAATAAGACTTCTATCAGACACATCTAACCAAATGATTGAAGTCAACAAAAGATGTCGTAAGTGAGAATCCTCGACGAGTCCGTAAACCCAAAATTCCCAAGAGTTCTAACAGATTAAGAAACAAGTAATGGTAACGGCAGGCCTGTCTTCGGCTTACCTCGTTAGTAGAGGTTTGCGAAATTGTCCCATTCATTCTAATACTATTCCAACAACCTCCACTTTATCTACTTAACGTGAATTTTCATATTTAAAAATAAATTAACAACATTTAACGATGGGGGGGGTAATTTGTGATTTTTTATCTACCTTTGTCCAACTTTTTTAGATTGAACAATATATGAAAAAAACATCATCTTTTATGTTATTTGTTGCAACGACGCTTTCAGTCTTGCAACTTTCAGCC
This sequence comes from Bacteroidales bacterium, assembly GCA_014800385.1. Classification (GTDB taxonomy): domain Bacteria; phylum Bacteroidota; class Bacteroidia; order Bacteroidales; family Muribaculaceae; genus CAJUPY01. The sequence goes on along the minus strand of JAAVGE010000015.1, from coordinate 5,514 downwards.
CGCGATTTCACTTACACCTACGAGGGGAATACTTTTAGTTGTACCACCCTTGACGAAGAGGCAAAAACCTGTGAAATTGGTCGTTACTATGGTTCTGAAATAAGTGGCGAACTAATTATACCATCTAAAGTTTTCGATAACGAAGAAGAGTTTACTGTGACAGCAATTGCAGGATCAGGCTTTTCGAGGTGCTCCGGCTTAACATCTGTTGAGTTTCCAAATTCTCTCACTGAGATTAAACAAATGGCTTTTTATAATTGTCTTGGGTTATCGGGAACACTGAAAATTGGAGACTCGGTCACAGAAATTGGTGGCTCTGCTTTTTGTAACTGTAATAATATTACAGACATTGATTTTGGAACTTCACCTCTTACTGTTAGAATTGCTGCATTCGGAGAATGTACTGGTCTACAAAAAATCAACATTACTACGAATGTCATCCTGATGGAAAATCAAGTTTTTAGAAATTGTACCAATTTAAAGGAAGTTTACATTGAGGATTGCACAGAGCCGTTCGAAGTTGGTAGTTCTGCATTCTTCCAATGTCCGTTAGAATCTCTTTATATCGGAAGACAAACTTTTACAAGTGGAGACCATCAAATTGGAAACACTTTTAGTTACATCAAAACACTAAAAAACGTTACATTCTCGAATAATGTAACGAGCATCGAAAATGGTATGTTTTATGGTTGTTCAGGACTTTCTGGAACACTTACTCTTCCCAGTTCATTACAAAGTTTAGGAGATACTCCTTTTAGTTACTGTAATTTTACAGAAATATATTCCTTAAATCCTGTTCCACCTATTCAAACCGGGCAATACGGAGTATTTACCAATGAAAACTATAAGGCAACTCTTCACGTTCCGGCAGAAAGCGTAGATGACTATAAAAATTCTGACGTTTGGAAAGGATTCTTCGATATTAAACCTATTGTAACCGAGGAAGTTTCGATACCCGGTTCTGTTGACCTTGGCTTGAGTATAAACTGGAGTTCCTTTAACTGGGGTGCAACTACCCCTTGGGACTATGGTAAATTATATGGATGGGGCGCTCCTTCCTCAGCATCAATACGCGACGAAAATTATCCAACTCAGGCGAATATTGCGGGAACTGAATATGACATAATTACACGCGACTGGGGTCACGGTTACAGAATGCCGTCAACTGAGGAACTCAGAGAACTCAAAGAAAAATGTACTTGGTCATTTACTACTATACATGATGTGAATGGTTATAAGGTTACAGGACCCAATGGAAAGTCTATCTTTATTCCTGCTGCCGGAATAATGCACTATCCGAATATAGAACAGAGAGGCTCGGCAGCATTCATTTGGAGTGCAGAACAGTTTAGTTCAAATTGTGCCGATGCATTACACCATACTGGTGCCCCCAATCCATTTATTTATTTTACTTACAAATATGATGGAATCAGTCTGCGTGGAGTGACTGCCGAAAATGTATCCGGTACAGAATTCGATATTGATGGAGAAGAGAATTCAGGAATTGAGCAAATCACTGCCGAAGACGAAGGTTCAATTTCTGTATACAGTATTCATGGCATTTTATTACTACAGAATTGCTCTTCTAAGGATTTGAATAATCTGCCTTCAGGAATGTACATCATAAAGAACGGTAACAAAGTGACTAAAGTCATTATATAACATAATTCTTTCAGAAAGAATATCTCAAAATTTTCTACGCATTAGTAATGTTGTAGTTAGTGTAACTTAAATGAAAGTTTATACTAACTACAACTTTTTTCATATCAACATAAAATCACAGTTTATTGTGATTGTGCTAAAATCAATAAATTTTCAACATATACTTATGAAAACATTTGACCCCGGGGAAAGCATCCTCGGGGTCAAATGTTTTAATCAAATTAATTGCTTTGTCATGAAGCCTGCGAGGCTGATGTGTCAGGCATAAGTTTAATGCCTAGGAGTTTGTGCAGACGGATCAAGAGTTCATTTATCGCGAAGGGTCGGGTGATGTAGTCATCTGCTCCGGCATTGAGGGCTGCGACGATAGCCTTGTTGTTATTCATTTTTGAACAGATAACAATGGGGGTTTCTTCGGTCAGGGAATCGTTCCTGACATCGGAAATAAGCACCAGACTCTTTTCAAAGTCATAGTTCAGGTCAATGATAATCATTGAGTATTCGGTCATGTCAAGGTCATGGGTGATATCCAGTGACTTGCACACGTCAATGCCGAAGCCTTTTTTGGAGAAATGGAAATGGATGAGATCCGCAAGCAAGAAATCCTCGTCAATGATGAGGATTTTCTCACCATTGAAGTTCGGGTCTTCATCGTATGTGAATAGATTGCTCATTGCGGTTGTTGTTGAAGAGATTAGAAATTTTGTAATGCAAATATGCAACAAATATCCGGGAAAAAGAAGTCGGTAACAGCATTGTTATTGCCTTTTCATCTGTTGTAAATAAGTATTACTAAATTAACATAATCAAAACGGGTGTGTTGCCTGATTGTAATATTGGTGAAAAATTACCGTGAAATTGGTAAAATGTTCGGAATTTTTGATTTGTATTAAACTACGGGGAGTTTCGGTTGTCATATATTGTATAATACAAACGTATTTATAGTACAAACGGCGGATTGCTTCTTGTCAGAAGTCCGATAAATTGGTTAAGAGTATGAAAATGAAAAGATTATTCAGAATTCTGGCTGTTTGCCTGGTGTGTGGAACTATGGTGGTTCCTCAGTTTGAAATGTCGGCACAGGGTCGTCGTCCCGGTGCTAATCAGCGCACTGAGAATGGCAATAAGCATGGAGGTAATAACCATAATAACGGTGGTTCGCGCCCTAATAATGGTAATAATAATCATCAGCGCCCCAACCAGGGAAACAATAACCACCAGCGTCCTAACCAAGGAGGGAACAACAACCATCAGCGCCCCAACCAGGGAAACAATAACCACCAGCGTCCCAATCAAGGAGGTAATAATCATCAACGCCCCAACCAGGGAAACAATAACCCCCAACGTCCCAACTTCGGGAAACCTGTGACTAATCCCAAACCTCATCCTGCACCGGGACGTCCTGTGGTGGGCAATAACCACCATAGTCCCAATCCGGGGCATCATGGCGTGCGTCCTGCTCCTCCACGTCCGCCGCATCGCCCCCATCGCCCGAACATGTTCTGGAGCCATCGTCCTGCTCCTCCCCCAAGTTTCCGTCCTCACTATCGCCTGACCCCCTTGCAGGCAATTTTGGGATTTGCCGTAGGAACTGCCTTCAATGCATCGCTGAACTATCTCTATGCCAACAACTACAATGTGGATGGCTACGACAACAATCAACTGTTTCTGCGCAATGTCAATGCCTACAACACTGTGTGGCCCGATGTGGTTCTGAACTATGCCAACGGGGTGTTAGTGACGAGTAACTTCAGTTATTCCACCCCTTATTATGACAGCACCTGCTACAACCGTGTGTTCGGGGTGTTGAGCAACACCTACGGGGCACCTGTCAGCACCTCGCGTCAGAACAACGGATGGAGTGCGACATGGTGGGGCTACGATAACCGTTATCTCACGCTGGATTTCCGTCCGTACTACGCTGTCGACGGCAGTCTGCGTTACTATACTACTCTCACCGTGGGGTGATAGTGGCTATAAACAGAAATTGATGCAGCCTGTATTTTTTTATGTGTGGTACGATCATGGACAGTGATGTATATTCGGCGGATGCTCCATGGAGCATCCCTACACTCTTGACAATCAGCGTATTAGCCCTGTAGGGCTGCTCCATGGAGCAGCCGCATAATCCTGTATACGGCGAGGATGCGACTATTTTGACACACCCTCATAAACAGAAAAGGTGCCCAACGCGGGGCACCTATTTCTATTTATGTACGGCATGGTGGATTTATTCCTCGTCCAAGCCCTGATTAACGACAATGCTGAATGCTTTTTCGGACACTGCGTTGTAGATTTTCTCCTGCTCCTCCTGAGGAAGGGATTCAACGAAGGTGTTGAGATCTTCATCCATGCTCAGTTCGGTCAGTTCTTCGATTGTTTCGCATGATTGAACTCTGTCGAGAACCGACTCAACTGTCTGCTGTTTGCATGAAGTGAATGACAGAGAGAGGAGTAAGGACGCAATTACAATAAATTTCTTCATTTTTAATACTGTTCGTTCTGGTTGGGGAAATCGCCCGATTTAACATCGTTTACATACGCTTCAACGGCGTTGTTGATAACCGAAGCGAGGTCGGCATAACGGCGGAGGAATTTGGGTGAGAAACCCTGGTTTAATCCGAGCATATCCTGCCAAACGAGTACCTGACCGTCACATCCGTTGCCTGCACCGATGCCGATGGTGGGTATGGTGAGTTTTTCGGAAACGCGGCGGGCGAGGTCGGCGGGAATCTTCTCCAGTACGACGGCGAAACATCCGAGTTTCTGAAGCATCAAAGCGTCATCGATCAGTTTCTGTGCTTCGGCTTCCTCCTTTGCGCGTACGCCGTAAGTTCCGAAAACGTTGATTGACTGAGGGGTCAGCCCGAGGTGACCCATCACGGGGATGCCTGCTTTAACCAGAGTGCTGACAGAGTCAGCGATTTCTTCGCCACCTTCAATCTTGACGGCTTCGGCACCGGATTCCTTCAGTACGCGCACTGCTGAACGCAGAGCCATCATTGGGTCGCCCTGATATGTACCGAACGGGAGGTCACACACCACCAATGCACGTTTTGCTCCTTTAGCCACACCTTTGGCGAAGGTGATCATCTCATCAAGAGTGATAGGAATGGTGGTTTCATTGCCGAGCATCACGTTTGAGGCCGAGTCTCCGACCAGGATAAGGTCAATGCCGGCCTGATCCATCAGAGAGGCAATTGTGAAGTCGTAAGCGGTGAGCATGGATAATTTTTCGCCGCGTTGTTTCATTTCGGCACAGCGTGCCGTAGTCACTTTCTTTTTATTGTCTACTGTGTTTGTTGACATAATCTGATAAATAAGTTAGGGGCAATCACAGCCCTGAAAAACGGTGCAAAGTTACCCAACAAAATTTATTCAGACAAATTATTTTTGAAATAAAGGTTGAATGAGGGTGAGTACAAAAGCGTCTTGGGGACTCCTGTCTAAAAAAGAAATATGATGCATCATCTGTAATGGCAGGGGTTTCTTCACTCGGCGTACCTGTTCGGCACGCCCTTGCCGGCACTTTCTATCTGGGCACGCCTCGACTACGCTCCGGCGTACCCGGGACTCAAAATCGACGTCCGCCGGACGCCCAGGGGTTGGTGAGGGGCGTTGTGGTTGATGGTGGGCGGCTGCTCCGTGGAGCAGCCCTACGGGGTTGGTGAGACAGGTTGATGGTTTGAAATAGGTTGATTATCAGGGTGGTGGTTCGTGGATTTGATTGAGATTCCTAAACACACGGATTTTTTAACTCGCTTCGCTTTGTTTCCACGAATTTTTACGGATTTTCACGGATCTTTTTCGTAATCATACACACGGGTAACTTGCTGCGCTCGTATGCACGGA
>JAAVGE010000014.1 GCA_014800385.1 Bacteroidales bacterium | reverse complement strand
CTGTGAAAATCCGTCCCAATTCGTGACAGTAAGCGAAGCGACGCTAAAAATCCGTGTGTTTAATTTCCTTCAAAATCAAATTATATATTTTATCCCGGGGTGATTCACTGAATCCTGGGTCACTTCACTCGGCGTACCTGTCGGCACGCCCTTGACCTGCTTGTCATATCCGGGCACGCCNCCAAGCCCGGTAAGGTTTGCTTCATGTATATTCGGCGGATGCTCCAGGGAGCATCCCTACACTCTTGATAATCAANGCATTANNCNTGTAGGGNTGCTCCNTGGANCANCCGCATNATCCTGCATACGGCGAGNCGTGCNCCGGCTACGCATTGTCAGCGTCCTTCGNGANGCTCAAGACTATACNGGCATGTGTAATTGGAGAGGGATTGCTCTAACCAGAATATAATACTCTAAACAGAATATAATATATGAGTGTTTTATAATAAATCTNATATCGGGATATGTCCGAAACTTTTTATATATTTGCAAAATGATGGAATTAAGGAAACAGGAACTGACAAGATATATTCTGCCGATGCGCGAGGGNGGTTCGTTGCCNGGTCTCGCCGAGGCTGACGACGGATTCCGCTATGTCGTGAAATTTCGTGGAGCGGGTCATGGAAGCAAAGCCCTGATAGCCGAACTGGTGGGGGGAATGGTGGCGAAGTCATTGGGATTCAAGGTTCCGGAACTGGTGTTTCTGAATGTNGACAGTNGGTTCGGTATCACCGAGCCTGACGAGGAGGTGCAGGATCTGCTGCGTGCCAGCGAGGGGCTGAATCTGGGGCTGCATTTTCTTGACCGTTCCCTTGCCATGGATCCGTCGGTGAACCATGTGGATGAACTCACGGCCTCAAAGATTGTGTGGCTNGATGCTTTTCTGACTAATGTGGACCGTACCCGTCTGAACACCAATATGCTNATCTGGAATGGTGAACTNTGGCTCATTGACCACGGTGCGTCGCTNTATTTCCATCACTCCTGGCGTAATCCGGAGCAGGCAGCNCTCGATCCNTTCCCCTATATCCGCAACCANGCCCTGTTGGCNCGTGCCACACGACTGGAGGAGGCTGATAAACTGATGCGTCAGGCCATAACGCCCCGAACACTGGGNAAGATTGTCGATCTTATTCCCGATGAATGGCTCATTGCCGAGGGTGACACCGAAACACCTGCNGAGAAGCGCGATATTTACCGACGCTTCCTCANCGAGCGACTGAAAAATTCATCNATNTTNGTTAANCAGGNTGTAAATGAACGAAGAAACCTTGGTTTATGAGTATGCCACGCTCCGCTATGTCCCTGACATAGAGCGTGAGGAGTTCATCAACATCGGTCTGTTGATGATGTGTAAGCGTCGCCGGTGCTACAGATGTGAAGTGCATCTGGATGCCGACCGTCTGCGTGCCCTNGACCCTGCGGTTGACATTGACCTGCTCCGCAGTCAGNTTCAGATGTTCATGCCNGGTTCATCCGCTCTTTCCGACTGTCCNCCCGAAGAACGGTTCCGATGGTTCACAGCCGTGAAAAGCGCAATGTTGCAGACCTCGCGCCCCCATCCCGGNCTGCTTGACGACGCNTCAGAATTTGACCCAACTTTTGACAGATTATTTAAACGATTGGTTTTAAGAAACTGTTAATATTNAGATAGTTTATAAGAAACAATTTCTAAGATGAACGGACTCGCNATAGGACTGACTCTTCCGTTTTTAGGCACTGCATTAGGTGCCGCAACGGTTTTTTTGATGAAGAACCGCATACCCGACCTTGTGCAGAAAGGGCTCACCGGATTTGCTGCCGGAGTGATGGTGGCGGCCTCGGTGTGGTCGCTTCTGATCCCCTCGGTAGAAATGACCGGCAAGGAGGGATTCATGAGTATTTTCCCGGCGATAGTAGGATTTGTCGGGGGTATGCTGTTTCTGCTTTTGCTCGACGTGATTGTGCCGCATCAGCANATCGACAGTAATCAGAGCGAGGGACCCCGGACCCACNTGTCAAAGACAACNAAACTGGTCTTTGCCGTGACTCTTCATAACATTCCGGAAGGTATGGCGGTGGGAGCAGTNTTGGCAGCCGCTCTTGAGCANAATACATTTGTNCCGATGGCGGGTGTCGTGGCGTTNGCAATCGGTATGGCGATACAGAATTTTCCCGAAGGGGCGATTGTGTCAATGCCATTGCGTGCAGCNGGGAACACCCGACGTAAATCNTTCATCATGGGAGTGTTGAGTGGAGCCGTAGAACCGATAGGGGCCATTCTGACCATCCTGCTTGCCTCCATCCTCCTCCCGGCATTGCCCTATCTGCTTGCNTTGGCNGCCGGTGCGATGATGTATGTTGTGGTTGAGGAACTCATACCNGAAACACAGCAGGGGGAACACTCCAACATGGGCACCATAGGGTTTGCTGTCGGATTTCTGTTGATGATGACNCTNGATGTGTTGTTGGGATAATTGTATAATTGTCANCATCTTCTTATAAAAANTCGCTTNATAACTTGGAGAACCACAACTTTTATAGTAACTTTGCTNTNGAAGTCGTCTAAACTTTTTACGAAAATAAAATAATCGTTAAAAAGGATTTTCTTCAAGGTTAATCTTCATTAATCTTTTGGCATCTTCCAATCCTTTCATCGGTNACGATGCCCGCATCGCTCCCTCTTCAAGTATTGAAATCTGCTCAAAATCTTAATGAACCTTAACCCTGAAAAAAGTTTAGACGACTTCAAAGTAGTTTTATCCAAGTAGCATACACCATGAACGAATATAAAAATTATCTGAAAAAATCATCATTGCCTGACACACCCCTNGAACTTCCGAACNANGACTTCGGCACGCATAAATATGTGCAAGGTCTGGTTCACTTCATCGAACGTTCTGCCGCTCCTATTACCATNGCTCTGAAAGGAGAGTGGGGTAGTGGAAAAACATCNCTGATGAACCGTTTGTATAACGACCTTTGTTCGGAAAACAAAAATTTCTTAGGGGTAAAAATCAATACGTGGGAATATTCCATGNTGGCTACTCCGGAGGAAACCGTGGTGAAAATCATAATCCAACTGGTGCGTGCGCTCTCCAATAATGATCCGGGCACTTCGGAGAAACTGAAGAACTTCGCCAAAACTGCAGTAAACTTCGTGTATCGTGGCACGCGTGAATGGGGTAAGAAACAACTCCCGTTTGCCGATATTGCTATAGAGGCCCTGGGGCTCCCTACCGAGATTTTCTCAGGCGGGGAAACCACTGAAAGCCTATCACTCTCGGCTATACGTGTGGCATTGACAAATGCCATTGCCAAAACGCTCAGAGAAAAAAATAAATCAGGGATAATTGTATTTGTNGATGACCTCGACCGACTTAATCCGCCTTTAGCGGTGCAGATTCTGGAACTGCTGAAAAATATCTTCACCCTTGACCATTGTATCTTCATTCTTGCCATAGACTATGATGTTGTGGTGAAAGGTCTGGAGCCCAAGTTCGGACCATACAAGCCGGAGAACGACCGTGAGTTCCGCTCATTCTTCGACAAGATAATTCAAGTGCCGTTCTCACTCCCGGTGGGCAATTATGAGCCGCTCACATTCGTTCTCGACTCACTGATGGAGATTGAGTATATCAATAACACAGAGCGCCACATGACNCGCTTCAAGGACTCGATAGAAAAGATAGTTAATTATTCCGTGGGAAAGAATCCGCGTGCCATAAAACGTNTGATCAACACGCTGTCGCTGCTTAACTGCATATCGAAATACTCCAATCAGATTCAGGAAACGTCTGATTATAAGTTGATTAACTTTGCTATTGTGTCGTTGCAGGTGTGCTATCAGAAAATTTATGACATGCTTTCAATCAATCCCGACTTTGACCGTTGGGACGTGACGATAGCAGCNAAGTTGGGTGTGCACAACGCTGTTGACAGCGATAGTGAGGAACTGAACGGCGACATCATCCTCGATGCGCTCTGCGAAAAAGAGATNTTCTATGACCAGCACCACAATGACATTCTCGGACTTATACGTATCATTAAGGAATGTGCCATGGAGATCGATAAAAGTAATCCCGACAAGATAGTCCGTGATCTGATGAAGAGTTCATCGGTGACAAACGTCTCTACTTCGGAATCGGTGGGGTATAACAACCGTGAAATCATCAACCGTNTGCACGGCAACATTGCGGAATATGTCAGACGCAACCGCCCGGAAATNGACCTGAAGCCGAAGCGAAACACCGGNAACGGCGGATTCATCATAACCTTGGACAATAACACTAAATCACACGTNGTGTTCAGTCTGAGCGAAGATGCATTGCTCACATTAGGGATAACGTTNGGTGTGAAGAACAAACGACCCGAACGCCTCGCCAATCAGCCATTCTCCACTGTTATGGCCGATAATGCTGTTCTACGGGTTATCGAGCCTATGCAACATGTGGTGAAAGAATACTCCGCNTCAGGACGGATTNGCCCNGTAGAGGTAGAAGGTAAAACCTACACTGATATAGTGGAGGAATACAAAGCCCGTGAGGGTGAATTATGGGACTCCATCTCAGGCGATCTCAANTACCNNCTCAAAGTAAATTCCGTCGCGGACTACGAGGATGCACGAATAGTCAGAACCATAAGCGACCTCATCATAGCCGCCTACGATATGAACTCCCGTGCGCTGAAAATGGAGTAATTCTCACTTGACAATGTNACTCTGGCGAAAAATAATAGNNGGNTTCAAGACCACNGAAAGTGATACATCTTCCACTGAAAAGGATTATTCCATAGTGGGAGAACTCCCCGGCACGCCCCAAGCCTGATGAGGTTTNCTTCTTTTGTGTGTTGTACGGTCATGGACAGTGATATATATTCGGCGGATGCTCCGTGGAGCACTGCCGTCCCAAGAAAAATTTAATAATAAAGTCTATTTTGTTGATATATAAGACTTTGTTACGTATTTTATGCCGCGGTGGATTTAGGAAAGGATAAAATTTTGTAATTTGGAGGCATATAGCAAAATTCTATTATATGCCACAGATATCTTACATTTTTAACCAACTCACAT
>JAAVGE010000013.1 GCA_014800385.1 Bacteroidales bacterium | reverse complement strand
TTTTCAGGGTTAAGGTTCATTAAGGTTTTGAGCAGATTTCAATACTTGAAGAGGGAGCGATGCGGGCATCGTGACCGATGAAAGGATTGGAAGATGCCAAAAGATTAATGAAGATTAACCTTGAAGAAAATACTTTTTAAAAATTATTTTATTTTCGTAAAAAGTTTAGACGACTTCAAGGTGTGCATAAAAGCATAAAACTTTTCCAATAGGAANCATAAATCCAATTCATTATAACATGAAATTTTCAAATTTACTCTTTTCAACTTTGGCTGCCTCGGNCCTGTTAATTCCTGCAGGCGCGGCNGCCAAAAAAGGTGCGCCCCACACGTTTACGGTGACACCCAACTACTCCACNTTGCAGGTTTCATGGCTCAACCCTACCGAAGCCAAGGAACTCAAGTGGCACGATGATGAAGACTACGATGGTGACTCCGGTAAGCAGTCTACCTCTCAATCTCCTGCTGTCATTTATGTGGCATCAGAATTCTCTCCCGCCGATCTGGCTNTGGTGAAAGGTGAGAAAATNGAATCGCTCAACTATTTTGAATATCGCCCCACCATCAACATTAAGGCCATTATTTGGGAAGATGGTAAAATTGTACGCGAACAGGATGTTGATCTGCTCACTCCCGCCTACGTCGCCAACCAGTGGAGAACAGTGAAGTTTGATCANCCCTACGAAATAACAGGTGACAAAACCGTACGTTTCGGTTTCAAGATTACCCACGGTTCAAACATGGACTATGTGGCTATCATGAACCGTGTGGCCAACAGCAAAGGTGACCTCCGCTCTTACGACGGCAAGACATGGGTGCACAACGGTCGCGGTACTTATCTGATCACTGCCAACTTGGCTAACGATGTTGATGAGTCTCCCGCTTCATATAATATATATGTAGATGGCAAAAAGGTCAACCCCATGCCCTGGCTCTCTACAAAATACANCGCACGAAATATTGCCGACGGCACTCACAACATCAAGGTTGAGGCTGTGTACACCGGCAGCGAGGGTATNTCNACCCCCGAGGCTGCTGTCACCGTCAAAGGTGCNGACAGTTACTTCCCCTCGGTGGCTGCTGCAAAGGCTGCCACTGACGGNGTAAACGGTACTCTGACATGGGAGGCTCCCCTGCTCCGTAAAGGAAACGAACTAACATGGTCAAGCAAGGTGCAGGGCACTAATGAAGCCGGTGCTCCGGTTTGTATCGGCGGTACTGCTTCAAGCAACACCAAGGTGTGGGTGAAAAACGAATTTGCGGCAAGCGACCTGCTCCAGTACAAAGATGCCAAAATCACCGCCATCAACGCTCACTTCAGCGAAGAGGCTGTGTTGGGAGTCACTCTGTTCGTAATGCAGGATGATGCAATCATCTACTACGAAGAGATGCCCGCCGAACTCATCGCAAACGTGAAAGCAGGNCAGTGGATCAAGTTCCCNCTCAAAACACCCGTTGAACTGGAAGATGGNNGCAAATACACCTACGGCTATTACCTGCTCCAGACTCCCAAGGCTCACCCCGTGAGTGTCGATAACACTATCCCCATGAGCGGCAAAGGTAACAGTTTCTCTACCTCTTCACCCAACTCATCAAACTTCGCNAACTCCAAACCCACTTGGAAAACTCTGGCCTCAGGCAACATCGCCGGTCAGTGGATGATGACTGCCGATGTTGAAGGTGGTTCGGCGTCAGGTGCTACCCCCGCATCATATAACATCACCCGTAACGGTGAAACCATCGCCGAGAATGTGAAAACCACTTCGTTCGACGATGAAGTACCCGCTCCCGGAACATACACCTACGGCATCCAGACCGTGGGCACCGATGGCAAAACTTCCGCACCCTACGAAATCAAAGCCTCATTCAAACTCCCCGACTCTTACCGCGCTCCTCTGATCGGCACTGCCAAACTTGACAAAGACGCGCAGACCGTCGCCTTCGACTGGAGCATGGATGTAGAGGTGAAACACTACAACTCCATCTCCTACAAGGTAGGTTTCGATGAAGATATGATACTCACCTACGGCACCCGCTTCGCCGCCTCTGAACTGGCCGACTACGAAGGATACTCAATCAACGCCGTAAGTTTCATTCTCGGTGACAACATCGAGGGNGGATTCAAACTCCTTATCCAGGACGGTTCAGGCAAAAACCTCTGGGAACAGGAATTCCCCGCAGGTGTGGTTGAACCTCTCATGCTCTACTCTTATCCCCTGGATTCACCCGTGAAGATTTCCGGTAATGAAGACCTCTACCTCGCCTACAGCGCAACCCTCAAAGGTGGCACTTCACCCATCGTGCTCGATGCAGGTCCGTTAGTAAGCGGTGGTGCGGTAGTGAAACTCCCCGGCATGTCAACATGGCTTAACCTCGGCACCATCAACGCCACCTACAACAACTACAATATTGTTATCGGCGCAGTGGTTTCCGAACCCGATGCGGCTGCAGAAACCCAGACAAAGGTTCTCGGCACCAACTTCCTCGCTTCACTCCCNGAAATTTCAGCACAGGACGCCAAANCAGGATTCGGCATCAGCGGAACAGGCTCANTGAAGGCTCCCGCTCCCCGTGCCCTCAAACCCTCGCAGTTCAACGTGTTCCGCAACGGCGAACTGGTGGCNACTACNTCTGAAAAGAAATACACCGACAAACTCTCAGGCTACGANACCTACACCTACACCGTTTCTGCAATCTATCCCAACGGTTGGGAATCGGCTGAGTCCGATCCTCTGGTGATTGAAAACAACATCCGTCAGGCTGCTCCCGCNCCCTACGACCTCACCGGCGACGGCAAGACTCTTTCATGGAAGGCTCCCGAAACAGCACCCGTNCTGACCTACGCCAAGGAGGGTAAGAGTTACGGTGTNGGCACAACNGGTAACGGCACCCGTGAAACCTNCGCTGTTCATAAATTTGAACCCGAAGCCCTCAAGGATTACGANGGAAAGGTNATCAGCCACATCAAGTTCGGTCTCTACACCACCGACATCTACACCGCTGCCATCGTTGTGTTCAAGGATCTGAACATCATCTACGAACAGCCCGTCAATGTTGAGGANCTNCTTGCCATCACCGACGGCTACAACAACATCCGCCTTAACCAGCCCGTGGCCATCGACGCCAAATCAACCTACATGATCGGTTANCATATCACCTACGCCAACGGCATCAAACCTATGCTCTTCGACGAAGGTCCCGCAACCGACAACTACGGTAACCTCATCAGTGCTTCCGGCTCACACACCTCATGGAAATCACTCAAGAGCATGAGCAGTTCACTCGACGGCAACTGGCAGATCTATGCTACCCTGGCTTCACCCACNGGTAAGCACACCCAGAAGGCAGCAGGTCTGACCTACACCATCTACCACAACGGACAGCAGTTCAAGAAAGGTCTCACCACCGAATCNTACACCCACACCGAAGCACTCCCCGAAGGTGAATACACCGTGACTGCAGGTGAAGGTGACAACGAAACCGCACACTCCAACGTGTTCCGTGTGGAAACATCAGGTGTTGACGGCATCGCCGCTGACGCTGACGACGAAGCAGCCGAATACTTCAACCTCCAGGGTCAGAAAGTTGACGCAGCCAACCTCGTTCCCGGNGTGTANATCCGCCACACTGCAACCAAAGATGAAAAAGTAGTNGTGAAATAAAAACTGAACTACNCCCAAAAAAAGCGGCACTCAACCCTGAGCGCCGCTTTTTTTTTCATCCTCATCCGAGGGCTGCAAATTGATGCAGCCCTGTTTTTTTATGTTGTTTGGTATTAGCCNTGNAGGGCNGCTCCATNGAGCAGCCGCATAATCCTGTATATTCGGCGGATGCTCCATGGAGCATCNCTACCCTCTTGACAATCAACGTATTANCCCTGTATACGGCGAGGCTGCGCCTATTTTGACACACCCTCTTTGACNCCGCAATCTTAATAATCCAAAAAATGAACTGTTAAATAATCTAAAACAATAGGTATACAGNTGGAAATTATTGGGTTTAATACTTAAAAATTGTAATTTTGTGACCTGAAACCATTTAGTTTCCCTAAGCCTTAAAATAAGCCGACAGTTCTGTTCTGACTATAATAACCAATCAATCATAATTTATGAAAAAATTTTTACTCTCTACACTTTGTATTCTTGGTATAGCAGCAGGTGTAAATGCTGAAACTAAGCAATACCAACTATGTACGGATCAAGAAGAAATTCTTAATCCCGACAATAAGTTTATTATGGTTTCCAAGCCATTAAGTGACAAAATTTATGCTGTAACTAATAGTACCGGCACAGTCGAGGTTGCTAAGGTTACTGATGATGGCCAGATTATTGCTGTAGATTCTGAAAACCTCGGATTATTTTCAATAAAAGATAACGGTTCATATAAAATTGTTTTTGAAAATTCTACCGGAAAGTATTGGTATTATAAAGGTTCTAGTACTACAATTGCTACGGGGACGACTATACCTTCATCTTCCGAAATAACAAACGGTCAGTTAAGTGTTNAATTTGATGATAATAAGGTTATAATAACTTCTCAGAAAGCAACAAACCGTGCGTTTGCATTTCAAGTAACTGCTAAAGTAAATGCTTTTAAGTGTTATGCTACATCAAACATAACTCCGACTGCTACAGATTATTGTTATCCGTATTTCTACAAGGAAGTGAGTGAAGGGGGTATGATTAATCCACCTTATGTAGGATATGAATCCCAATATAATCTTGAAATTAATGATATCCTCTCCTTCCCTTCAATTTCACCTTTGGATCTTGATTACACTTTCACAACAGATGATACAGATGTTGTAAAAATTGACAATGATTCCAAAACAATCACAGCAATTGCTGCAGGTTCAGCAACTATAANATTCTCCACACCTGAGGTCGCTGATAAATACAATGCCGGTGAAGGTTCATTTATTGTTAATGTAGATGGTATCACTACAAAAATGTTATTCCGTGACAATGTAAAATATGCAAAAGTTGGTACCGGAATTGTATGGCAGCAGGTTGAGGTTNTAACTCCATCAGATATTGAACTTCGTGGTGATATAACCTATTCNTCATCAGATCCTGANATTCTTTCAATTGATCCCGTTTCAGGTCAGATTACACCTGATGATGTTAAAGGTGTAGGAATTGTNACCATCACTGCTACTATGGCTGCTNAAGNTNNTTATAAAAGAACATCAGCATCATACAAAATCATTATCTACGATACTAATGGTGATTTGCAGCCCTCTTCTGAAATCTTTGACTTTACACAACTTAATCCTTATGGACTCACTACTTATCCATATACATCTGGTACCATGGAAAAAGATGTAAACGAAATTGTAGGGGGCGGTATTGTTGCTACTATTTCATTTGCTAANGGTGATTATAGATCATGGACTACCAGCACCGGCTCATATCAATTGCGTCTCCAAAGGAATACGGAGATGACAATATCTGTTCCTGAAGGATATAAGATTTCAAAAATAGGACTTGTCTCAACAGGAGACAAAGATAGTGAGGTAAGCGGTTCGTTCTCCCCTGCAGGTAAAAGTTCATCAGAAATCGGAACAGGAGAGGATCAGCCAAACAATAGTTGGACTCCTGCTAATCTCTCTGATGTTATAACTTCAGTGACTTTTAAAAATGACGCTACTGCTGCCCAGATATCATATATCTACGTTGAATATGAGTCAGCCGATTCTGATCTGAAATCAGCAAACCTTTCATTTACAACCACAATCAATAACCTTTATATGGGTGAAGAAGGATATGTTAATGCTGTAAACAATCCCGAAAATCTTGAAGTAACCTATCGTATCCATAATCTTGATGAAAGCAAATATCAGATTATTCCCGAAGGTAAAAATCTGAAGGTTGTTATTGATGAACCCGGTTGCTGGTCCCTCCAGGCAATATCTAATGGCGGTGACGGCTATCGTAGCGGTCTGGCCATCATGCGTGTGAATGTTTACCGTCACCTTGATGTTTTTGNTAATGATGAACAGATTTCAAAAGANGAGATTAAGACTAAAGATGGTCACACATTCATCACAATGAATATTCCGGAAAATACTTTCCTTTACTATAGAATTGAAGAAACCAATTCAATAANTACATTTGCAGTGACTGATGATGAAAACCAGGAAGAAGGCTTTGATCTTTATGAAGATGGCATTGATGTTCCTCAGAATACTGTAGGTAATCTTCATTTCTACATTGCTAACTACGGTTATAAATCCCCCAAACGCACACTCCGCCTTGGTTCAGACGTTCCCACCGGTGTAGAAGGTGTGGCTGCCGATGCTGAAAATGGCGAAGCAGAATACTTCAACCTCAATGGTGTTAAAGTTGACGCTGACAACCTCGTTCCCGGTCTTTACATCCGCCGCTCAGGCAACAAAGCCGAAAAAGTGGTTGTGAAGTAATTCCAACACCTCNGAATAAAAAATAAACGGGCNTCCTTTGCGGGGTGCCCGTTTTTTTATNAATNACAGGATTATGCGGCTGNTCCATGGANCAGCCCTACAGGGCTAATGCGTTGACTATCAATAGAGTAGGGATGCTCCCTGGAGCATCCGCCGAATATACAGGATTATGCGGCTGCTCCATGGAGCAGCCCTACAGGGCTAATACCAAACACAAAAAAAATACAGGCTGCATCAAATTTTTTGACACAGCCCCGTTCGGTAAGGTGCAAAAAAAAATTACTCGTCGTCACGACGAATAATCTTCTTACCTTAAATCTAATACCATGAAAAACTGATGCAAAGTTAATGCTTTTATGTTATATAACATATTTTTTAGGCAAAAAAATGCTTTGAATTAGCAATTATTAACATTTGTANGCCTTATAAGAGTTATAAATCTTATAAATGTTAATAATTGCAAAAATCGTAAATAAATGAAAGATAAAATAATATTAAAAGGATAACTAACTGTTGCACAAGTGAAAAGAAANTTTTAACTTTGCAGTCGCTAATTTTTCCGGCAGGGGCTTGACAAAGCAGCAGTCGANGGATGACGGCTCGCCTCGCGGAGTAACCGTAAAATCTATAAATAAAAAGATGTACGCAATCGTAGAGATTCAGGGACAGCAGTTCAAGGCAGAAGCCGGCAAGTTCCTGTATGTTCACTACCTCGGCGAAGCAACTGAGCAGGGTGCTACTGTAGAGTTTGACCGTGTTCTGTTGGTTGACGCTGACGGTGCCGTGAAAGTCGGTGCACCCACCGTGGAAGGTGCAAAAGTAGTTTGCGAGGTTGAAACACCCCTCGTTAAAGGTGACAAGGTTATCGTTTTCAAGAAGAAACGTCGTAAAGGCTATCGTCGCAAAAACGGTCACCGCCAGTACTTCACCAAAGTTGTTATTAAAGATGTAGTTGCTTAACCCTAAAAAAGATCAAAGAAAATGGCACATAAGAAAGGTGTAGGTAGTTCTAAGAACGGCCGTGAGTCAGAAAGCAAACGACTCGGTGTTAAAATTTTCGGTGGTCAGTTCGCTAAGGCAGGCAACATTATCAAACGTCAGCGTGGCACTGTACACCATCCCGGTGAAAACGTCGGTATGGGTAAGGACCACACCATCTACGCTCTTGTTGATGGTACCGTTGTCTTCACTGAAGGTCGCAACGGTCGTCGTTTCATTAACATCCAGCCTATCGCTGAAGCCTGATCAAAGGCTCACAACTGACAAACTAACAAGGAAGGCTACGCAGCANTTTTGTTGCGTAGCCTTCCCCTTTTTTTGCACCCCTTGACCCGTCATTCTCCTCATGCATGGCTTCTGACAGGAGAACAGGAGAAACAGGAGGCTTCATGTATTTTTTCTGGGACAGGAGCACAGGAGGGACAGGAGATTTTATAATTTTTTTGGGGGGACAGGAGCACAGTAGGACAGGAGATTTTATAATTTTTTTGGGAGACAGAAGAACAGGAGAAACCGGAGATTTGGTGTGTTTAGACAAGCCCATGGGCGTCAGGAGGACGTCGATTTTGCGTAGCGTACGCTGCAGCGAAGCGGAAGCGTGCGGGGTATATGACGTTAAAGCAAAGGGCGTCCGGCAGGACGCCGAGTGAAGCATGGTGGAGATAAGACCTTGATTGTCTGGGGTTTCTTCACCCGGGATAAATATATAATTTGATTTTGAAGGAAATTAAACACACGGATTTTTAACGTCGCTTCGCTTACGGTCACGGATNGGNACGGATTTTCACAGATTTTTTATTCCGCATACACACAGATTCNTAGCGATGCTACGCTCGCAACCACGAATTGAAATGGATTATCACGAAATTTTTCACGGCAAAAACCGTGCAAATCTTACCATTCCGTGCATACGAGTGCAGCAAGTTACCCGTGTGTATGATTACGAAAAAGATCCGTGAAAATCCGTAAAAATTCGTGGGAACAAAGCGAAGCGAGTTAAAAAATCCGTGTGTTTAAGAATCTCAATCAAATCCACGGATAGATTGAGCCCCTCAATCTCGGCGGCTGCTCCATGGAGCAGCCCTACAGGGTTAATGTATTGATTGTCAAGAGGGTAGGGATGCTCCATGGAGCATCCGCCGAATATACATCAATGTCCATGAACGTATAACACATAAAAAATACATGATGCATCAATTGACACACCCTCCACGATGTTCTACATCTCATACACTCACAAACAAAAAAAGGCTACGCCAAACCCGGGCGCAGCCTTTTCGGTTGTTGTAATTATCGAATCAGTATGAACCTTTCAGTACGCGTATGGCAGCGTCATAGTCGGGTTCATGGGTTATTTCGTTTACCAGTTCCTCATAGATGATTTTGCGTTCTTCATCCAGGACGATGACTGCTCGGGCAAGGAGTCCGGCAAGGGGACCGTCGACCATCTGCAGTCCATACTGCTGGGCGAAGGTGGGTGAACGGAACGCTGAGGCGGGAATGACGTTCTCCAGACCTTCGGTGGTGCAGAAGCGGCTCATGGCGAAGGGGAGGTCCATGGAGATGCACAGCACTACGGTGTTGTCAAGCGAGGATGCTTCCTGATTGAAGCGACGTACTGACATGGCGCAGACTGCGGTGTCCAGACTGGGAAAGATGTTCATCACCACGCGTTTTCCTTTGAAATCTTCGCACGTAATATCTTTGAGATCGGCACCCACAAGGTTGTAGCAGGGTGCTTTGGTATCAACTGCGGGCATAGTGCCGTAGGTGTGACAGGGTGTGCCTTTGAAATAGATTGTTTCCATATTGATGTTTTATTATTTTTTCTGCGGTAGGTAAGAAGATTATAAAACGGATGTTTTCTCTATAACGCTTGTGGAGAGTGTTTTGTTGAATCCGATGATAACATCCTTTACGGTGGCGGTCGGGTCAGCGATGATCAGCGAGGGTGTGGCGGTCACTCCGCAGTTGCGTGCCAGCGACTGGGCTGAGAGCAGTATCTGTTCGCCCGGCAACGGTGTTCCGATCAGTTCGCGTACTCCTTCGCGGTCCGATCCGAGGAAGGCATAGATGATGTCGATGCTTCGCGGGCTCATCTGCTGTGCCTTGCGGAGTTCGGCTATGGTCTGGGAGGCTGTGGCCACCGAGGGGTCGATGAACACAACAATGACCGGTACCTGAAAATGGTCGGATTTGGCACGCGTGTAGCGCTGATTGGTGAGGGTAGGGAGGGAGAACGCGGGGAGGAATTTGCCGCGCATCGACTCCAGACTGAAGTTGCTCTCGCGGAACTTTTCAAATACCGTTGGATAGCGTTCAATCAGTGCCTGCTCGCTCATCCCCTCGGCGGGAGCGGTGTCAGTGGAGGTGTAGCGGATTATGAGCATCTGTTCCGAGATGCTTCCCGGGTTGTTCTCACGCTCAATCTGCAGGGGCATCAGTGTCACGGGGTCAAAGATGTAGAGAACGTTGCGTGCGGTGACATCGTGGAGTGTCTGACGGGCACGGAGCACGGCGGCAGGGTTGCCGTGATAGAGGGTGTCGGGGGTAAAGGTATAACTCCAGGAGGGGTCGGAGGTCACCTCATTCAGTTCCTTTGCCAGCATCTGAGGGAGCATATCGGTGAACTGAGAACTGCTCTGCACGGGATGACGCATCAGAAACGGTATGGAATCCCACCCGAAATGGTTTTCCTGCAGGCGGTCATCGTTGTTGCGGTAGAAATTTCCGTCGTGATAAGCGGTGAACCCTTTCGAGATGCCGTTGTCGGTAGACAGACTCCAGTCTATCAGATAGTTGCAGCAGTTGAGGGTGTCGCCGTTGACCGAGGGTGTGCTCCACAACTCAAGATTATAGACAACATCGTCGCCACCCTGCGGAAGTTGCACGGTGACAGTGGCGGTGGAATGGTAATTTTCGGCGGTGGCAAGCGCTTCGCTTACACCCTCTATTCCCCGGGAAGCAAAAACCCGGGGAATAAAAAGTGTGCTCACCATTAACAAACAAATTTCCCTCTTCATAAACATAATAGTGTGAATTTAACTAAATAACAAATTCAGGGTGATGTAAGTTCACCGATATTACCGATATTATCGGCATGAATGAAAAAAAATCCTGATAAACGTATTTTAACAACTAAAAAAATAGTAATTTTGTGGAAAATTTGTGGATGAAGTTGTCTAAACTTTTTCAGGGTTAAGGTTCATTAAGGTTTTGAGCAGATTTCAATACTTGAAGAGGGAGCGATGCGGGCATCGTGACCGATGAAAGGATTGGAAGATGCCAAAAGATTAATGAAGATTAA
>JAAVGE010000012.1 GCA_014800385.1 Bacteroidales bacterium | reverse complement strand
TTATGTTTTGATTATTAGTGGTTTAAGTGCAACCCAAATTTACTAAAAATCCCNGACATAACAAAGGCTTTCCCGCTGAAATTCAGCATGAAAGCCTTATTTTTTTGCCTGCGCAATAANGAGAAAGAGGCCGCNTAAACTTGTTAGACAGCCTCCTACACTCTTAACAATCAACACATTAACCCTGTAGGGCTGCTCCATGGAGTAGCCGCATAATCCTGTATACAGCAAGGCTGCGCCTATTTTGACACACCCTCATAAATTTAAACAGTTTCTCAGTCACCACAACTATCAAGACCCAGTTGAACAACTTCATTCTCCTCGTTTCTGATAGCACATTGAGATTGTGGAGGAATAGCCTTGATGAATTTGGCGGGATTACCTGCCACAATGGTGTCAGGAGCAACATCCTTCGTAACCACACTGGCCGCTCCGACAACAGCATTATCACCCACTGTAACCCCGGGCAANATAGTTGCTCCGGCACCTATCCACGCATTCTTGCCGATATGGACCGGCTTGCAGGTTATAACCTGACGCTCGTACAGGTCATGATTATTGGAGATAAGTTGCACATTGGCTGCAATCATNGCACCATCATCGATGGTGATACCTCCGGCCGACATCATCAGGCATCCCGGCATAACCACAACATTCCTGCCGATCCTGACCATGTGTGGTCTGATTGCAGTCAACGGAGTACCAACACGGCTGTTCTCCCCCATAGTAGGGAATATCCTGTGCATAAGTTCTGCATACTCCGCAGTCCCCGGCATCGTGTGGTTGAACTTGAATATGAGTTGAGCATGATCATTGGCAAGTGCCACTTCCTCCTCACTCTGTTTTGTTACATCTATTCTTATTTCTTCCATGATTTTATAATCTTATAACTTTATATTACCGGCATAAAGAGCGGCAAACGCCTTTTCAAGGCGCGGTAGTGCATTGGCAAAATGATTTCCAGGGACGCTTTCAAATTCCGTTCTTACTCCTGCTGATTTCAGTAAAGCGACAATCTCATCTGTGTTAACACCGACGCATCGGAATGCCTTGACATTTGACTGAGATTCTTTATCGCCAAGCAAAATGTAACCCAATCCCGATTTTTCCGGTATCTTAATATTTTTCATCCACTCAAGAAAACCTTCATACCAGAAAGAGCCTGATAGTGAAGCGATACTGNTGAATGTATCACATTGCATCCATTGCCATAAGGCAAACAATCCCGACATTGAAACTCCAATGAGATTTCTCTCCACATCGCTACCCATCATAAGCGTTTCCTCAATTTCAGGAATCACTTTAGTCTGCAATAAATTAAGAAATTCTGGTGACTCACCTTTGAAATCAGCATCACCCGCAGGCACACCAGGAGCAGGCCACGGACTGAACACGTTTTGCCAGTCCATCCCTGTTATCACCACTATTGTAACCCCATATTTTTCAGCAGCCGCCTCAACCCGGTCAGCCGGAATATCCATCGGATAAAGAATATATGCAATCCTATCTTTTCGCAACGGACTACTGCACAGGCAACTCAATTCTCCAATTCTGATTTTCTGTGTCATAATATTTCATCATATCAGCCATCTCGCGGAATCCCAGCGATTTATACACCGGTCTCCCCTCGGCCGTAGTTTCAAGATATATTTTCCCACACCCTCGTTTCTTCGCCTCATCCACCAACCATGAGACTATCTTAAGGGCTATCCCATCCTACTGAACGCTTCACGAACATTTATGTTCATCAGATAAGCGCACTTCCTCGATGGATTATCCGGTGGTCGCTGAGATATAACACAATTGCCGGTTTGAGAGAATATGAGATGCGGAGCCCTAATAAATCTCAAAAAAATTTCAAATAAATAGATTCTTTTTCCTCCCTCAGTAACCTATTTGTCGCAATTAATGATTTTCAGTAGTTTGCCCCGACTGGAAAAAAACAACGCATCTAAAAATTAGGCTAAATGAATGGTTTTAAGCAATTTAGGTAGAGAACTTTTAGAATATTGAAGTGTTATCTTTATAAAAAATTCAAATTATGGAAGCAATACATTGGCCTAAAAAATTTACACCGGGCTTCACCGACAATTTCGTGTCGGCAGAAACCTACGTCGCAGGATTAACTGCCGAAGAAGTATTCCCCTATCTCACCCATGCCCACATTTGGGCTGACTATTATGATGGGGTAAGTGATGTGAAACTTACCGGAAGCGACAGCAAGCCCGAACTCAGGGAAGGCACAAAGTTCTCATTCAATATCATTGGATGGGACGTGACTGCCGAAGTCGTTGAATTCGTCGAACCGTCCAAAGACCGTCCCGGACGTGTGTCATGGCATGGTTGGGTTCCCGGTGATAAAAACACTCGTTTTGATGCCCTCCACGGTTTCCTTTTCGAGAATATGCCCGATGGCAGAGTTCGTATCCTGACCCAGGAATCTGAAATCGGAAAACCGGCCGCAGAACTTGCCAAAACCCATTCAGCCTCACTACTGGTGGGCTTTCAGGCTTGGCTCGATGGCATGATTGATTTTGCCAAACAGAAAGTCACTCTGGACTAATATAGAGATAATAACTATAAAGAAAGGATATATAATGCATTTTTCAAGTGGAATTAACAGACCTCCCTACGAGGCCAACGACGCTTATTTGCAGGTGACCAGCGGATGCAGTCACGATAAGTGTGATTTCTGTACATTTTACAAAGATGCTCGCTTTCACCCATCCCCATTGAAGGAGATTGAGGAGGACATTCTCGAACTCAAAGAGTATGGTCCTCGCTATGACAGAATTTACCTGCAGGGGGCCGACCCGTTTATTCTCCCTTACAAGAGACTTATGGAGGTCGCAGATCTCATTCACACCCATCTGCCCTGGGTCACTTCTATTGGAGGATATGCACGCGTCGATAATCTGAAAAATAAAACCGTAGAGCAGTTGCGCGATCTGACAAAGGCAGGTTATGCTGGATTCTATTTCGGTATTGAATCAGGCGACGACAATCTGCTCCGCCGTATGCACAAGGGCTACACCTCTGAAGATATAGTCAAACAGATGTCAAAACTTGGTGAGGCCGGAATGCCATTTGTGGGAAACTTCCTCGGCGGCCTTGGTGGTCACAACTACGGACTTAGCCATGCGCGTGAGACAGCCAGAGTAAGCAATATCATACGCCCTGACATGATTTACGCTTCCGAACTGACACTCTTCCCTGATACGCCTCTGATGCAGGACGTAAAAGACGGTAAGTATGAGGAAGCAACTGAGGTGGAACGTTTCGAGGAGATGCAGGAGTTTCTGCGCTGCCTGACCATTCCTACCGTGTTCAAGGCCGAACACGTCACCATGCCCTCCCCCATCAGAGGTCGTCTCCCCGAAGATCGTGACCGAATGATTCAAGAATTACAAAGTTTGATAGACTTAGGAGAAGATAAACTTAGAAATTATCGAAACCAAGTTCAAGGTCTCTAAAAGTATGGCACACAAACGACTGGTATTCTATTTCACCGCCACGGGCAATGATCTTTACGTGGCACGTCAGTTCAGCAGCAACCCTCTGAGTATTCCTCAGGTAATGAAGGAACACGGCCACGGCCGGATGCACTGGGAGGCTGACGAGATAGGTATTGTTTATCCTATCTACTGGCAGAAACCACCTGTAATGGTGCAGGAATTTATCCGTAAGTCAACATTCGAGTGCAACTACTTCTTCGGTATCCTCACCTATGGGTGCAACTGTGACAACGCTCCCTCAATTTTCACCAAACTATGCTGTGAAAGCGAAATCACCCCCGATTATGTCAACGCTATCATCATGGTGGACAACTGGCTGCCCGGTTTCGACATGAACCGACAGATTGCTCTTGACCCCGCTAAACACATCGAGGAGCAGATTGCTGAGCAAGTTGATGATGTAGCGCGTCACGTCAGGTACACACGTCGATCTGTCCCCAACTTTGAACATGGACCGACATTTCCCGTTGAAGCACATGATCAGTTTACCATCACCGATGCCTGCGTAGGATGTGGAGTCTGTACACACGTTTGTCCGTGTGGTAATTACCGGGTGGTTGATGGACGAGCACAGGCTTCCGGCGGGTGTGAACACTGTTTTGCTTGTGTCCAGAACTGTCCCCACAACGCCATTTATCTAACCCATGGAGAGGCCAATCGACACGCTCGCTACCGCAACAGTCATGTCACTCTTCAAGACATCATAAATGCCAACAATCAGTTATGACCCTGATTGAGTTAAAGTCGCTCCGCGTTTCAATAACAACTCGGAGCGATTAATTTTTTATCAAATCCTCTCTTAGTCCGCCATAAAAGGAACGACACAATCCCAGACTGCCTGGAAATTGTCAATGAAAGCACCATGCCCGGCATTAGGTATAATTCCTAACTGACTGTTAGGAAGCATATAATATGCAGCGATGACAGTAGCAAGGGGTGCATTGGGGTCTAACTCCCCTGCCATTACCAATACCGGACATTTTATGCTGTTCAAAATCTCTTTGCTTACAGTGACCGTGTTGTAGAAATCATAAAAGTTATCCCAATATGCCTGCTTTTTCTCCGGTTCAGGACAAATTGCCATCTGCAGTTTCATAAATTCAGGGTCAAGAGCGGCCATCTGCTCTATCTTGAACTTGACAAATTTACGTGTCAGCGGCAGTGCTTCACCCGCCCCTATTGTAACAATTCGATCAACCACCTCCGGGTGAATATATGCAAGGAAATAGGCCGAATAACCACCGTCACTGAACCCGATAGCCTTAACTTTCTGACCCGGTACACAATCCTGAATCACAGAATATATGTCGTTTGCTCGTTGTTCAACGCTAACCGGCTTACTGCCGATTTCCGATCTGCCGTGACCTCTGGTTGAAATCGCTATCACCTTGTTGGTTTGCGACAGGCTGTCAATGAACTGTCCCATTTCGTAGGTGCAGCCTACCCCTCCACCGTGGAGAACAATTATCGGACTCCCTTCGCCATATACTTCATAGTAGATTTTTGCATCATCCGCCTGAGCATAATGACCGGCTGAAGGATTGTTACCATACTGAACTGAACTACCGACGTATGAAGCCGGTTGCATGAACACCTTTACTTTGTCGGCTGACTGAGCCGAAACTGACATTGATGTCAGCCCCATCGCAATACAGAGTGCGATACTCGCTAAACTAATAATCCGTTTCATATATTACTTATCTTCGGGAATTGATAATGGCGTTTCAGTATCACCTGCATAGAACATAAGAACCACAGCATCAACATCACCGCGATTCTCTCCATGATGAACCTCACCATCCGTCTCAACCAGTGGTTCACCGGCATGGAAGTCGTGGAAACTGCCGTCTTTGCAGACTATAGTGAGTGTTCCGCTCAAAACAACACCACAATTGATTACCCTATGGTAATGCGGATTTGTGACTGTATGCGGAGGAAAAGTGTATTTATAGATGGAAACTACGGGAGTAGCCTGAGGATAATTCGGTAACGACGACCCATCCCATGCAGTAGATGTCTCAATGAGTTTTACGGATTTAATTCCCGTGTTCTCAAGTTCTGATTTCTGTGCCATAATCTATTTCGTTAAATTACTCCTTTCAATAATACCGGAGAATATGTGAGTTTCTAAGAAACTGTTCTTGTCATTTATTGTCGATGCAAATTTAATAACTTTCCTCAACAGATGGAAATGTTTGTTTCTTCACCTCTCCGACATAATCATTGACAGACGATTTTATGGCCTCACCGATATCTCCGAAATGTCTCATGAACTTTGGTTTGAAACCATCGTTCATGCCGAGCATATCCTGAACAACCAGCACTTGTCCATCGGTGGAGGCTCCGGCACCTATACCAATAGTAGGAATAGATAACTTGCGGGTTACTTTCTCTGCCAAGTTCGCCGGAATCTTCTCCAACACGACTGCAAAACAACCTAATTCCTGCAGCATAAGGGCATCGCTCATTAAGCGTTCAGCCTCGGCATCACTTTTGGCTCGTAAACCATAACCGCCGAACTTGTTCACCGACTGAGGCGTCAAGCCAAGGTGACCGCATACCGGAATTCCTGCTGCGAGAATATGCTTGATCTGTTCGCGTATTTCA
>JAAVGE010000011.1 GCA_014800385.1 Bacteroidales bacterium | reverse complement strand
CCCGAGCGTCAACCCCTACATGAAAGCGCGCAAGCGTAAACCTCTCCCTTCTCCTGCCGAAATGGTGGAACGTATACTCAAGGGTGATGTGACCACACTTAGCCGTGCCGTCACGCTTGTTGAAAGTATTAATCCTGACCATGAGGCGATTGCACAGGAGGTGATAGAGAAATGTCTGCCATACTCGGGCAACTCGCGCCGAATCGGCATAACCGGTGTTCCCGGTGCCGGAAAAAGTACCTCCATCGACGTTTTCGGGCTGCATGTGTTGCGCGACGGTGGAAAACTGGCGGTACTCGCCATTGACCCGTCAAGTGAACGCACCAAGGGAAGTATTCTCGGCGACAAAACCCGCATGGAGAAACTTTCCGTACATCCTGATGCCTTCATTCGCCCTTCACCATCGGCAGGTTCATTAGGAGGTGTGGCACGCAAGACCCGCGAAACAATTGTTCTGTGTGAGGCCGCAGGATTCAATAACATTTTCGTTGAGACGGTAGGCGTAGGACAGAGTGAAACGGCCGTACATTCAATGGTTGACTTCTTCCTGCTGATTCAACTGGCCGGCACCGGCGATGAACTGCAGGGAATAAAACGCGGCATCATGGAGATGGCCGACGGAATAGTCATAAACAAAGCCGACGGCGACAATATCGACCGCGCACGTCTGGCACAGGCTCAGTTCCGTTCGGCTCTGCATCTGTTCCCCCCGACAACTTCCGGATGGATGCCCGAAGTGCTGACATACTCCGGATATTATGAATTGGGCATTGCCGAAGTGTGGGAAATGATTGACCGTTATTTCGCTTTTGTCAAGAGCAACGGCTACTTCGAACGCAAGCGTCAGCAACAGGCACGCTACTGGATGCAGGAAACCATCCAGACCCGCCTGCTGAACAACTTCTACAATAATCCCGAGGTGAAAGAACGGCTTGCCGGCCTGGAGCATGAGGTGCTTTCCAACAGATTGTCATCATTCGTGGCTGCCGGAGATATACTCGATTTTTATTTTAAACAGACAAACTCATGACCAAACTGCTCACATTATTGCTCTGTGTGGCATCCTTCCTGATGCTGCTCATGACCTCATGCCTGTCGCAGGAACAGCGGATGCTCAAAAACGAGGTTGAAAACATGGATAAGACACTCCCTCAGGAAGTTGCAGGGGTGACATTCAGTTCCATCACATACGACACCAAGACCGATGTGGTGACACTCGAACTGGTTGCAGAGAGCGGTTTGGCCTCATTGGCAGTCTCCTCGGCAACGTCAATGGTAAAATACGGTTTGATTTCTTTCCTCAAGTCGTCGGAGGGTAACTCCGACCTTGTGTATGCCATCCGTAAGGCAAATGCCACACTGGTGTGCCCCTGCTACGATGAGGATGATAATGAAATAGCCAGTTTCACCATCACTCCCGCAGACCTGAATTAACCCGGGGCATCATATATGAAACTGCATCACACTGCCCTCTATGTCAATGATTTGGAGGGGGCGAAATTGTTTTTCACAACATATTTCGGCGCTGAGACAAATGAGAAGTATCATAATCCGCGAACCGGGTTACAGACATATTTCCTCACGTTTCCTGACGGTGGCAGACTCGAGATAATGAACCGTCCGGAGGTGAGACCTGTTTCATTCGACCCGTATCGCCATGGGTTTATTCATGTGGCGTTCAGTGTAGGGTCATCAGAAGAAGTCGACACCCTGACCTCACGCCTTGCGGCTGACGGCTATGAAGTTATGAGCGGACCGCGCACCACGGGCGACGGATATTATGAAAGTTGTGTCCGTGCTTTCGAAGATATTTTAATTGAAATAACCGAGTAGGACCCGAGGGTGTGTCAAAATAGGCGAAGCCTCGCCGTATACAGGATTATGCGGCTGCTCCATGGAGCAGCCCTACAGGGTTAATATATTGATTGTCAAGAGTGTAGGGATGCTCCCTGGAGCATCCGCCGAATACACATCACATTCCATGAACGTACAACACATAAACAATACAGGGTGCATCAAATTTTGACACACCCTCGTCTTTTTGTTACTGCTTATCTTCAAGTATTTCATCCAGTTCGGCGGCCACACCGGTCAGGCGGCTGCGACATTCGCGGATGATTTCAGTGGCACGGCGCGCTTCAGCGGCGAGTTTGTCAATCTCAACATTCTGACCTTTCAGACGTTCGAGAATCGATTCAAGTTCGGCGACAGCCTCGGAGTAGGTAAGTTCTTTAACAGGTTTCATTTTACTACTGATTTTATTTTTCCCGATGCAAAATGTGTTGTTATGACATCGCCCGGTTGAAGTTCTTTTGATGAAGTTACGATAGATGAGCCGCAGAGGGTGTAGGAGTATCCCCGTCGGAGCACCGACGCCGGAGAATATGCCTCGACAAGTTGTTTCTGCGACTTGAGTCGGTCGCGCTGCGCTGACAGAATATTGTCAAGGGCTATGCGAAGCATCTGCGAATCACCCTGAAGTTTCATCGATGCCCGTTCCACAGAGGCTTTCCCCTCCGAAGGAACAGCCATGGCTATCTTTTCCAGATGACGGTCAGCCGCCATAAGCGTTCCGCGCAGCAGCAACGGCAGTTCCGCATCGCTACGATCCAGCAGCAGCACGGACCGGTGAAGCATATCCTTTACCGAACTGCTTATTCTCAGGCCGAGAGTGTTTATTGCGGCAAGGATATTTTCGGCACGTTCAATGATCCATTCCGCAGCCGCTGTGGGGGTTTTGACGCGCATCGCAGCCACATAGTCCAGAAGCGTTATGTCGCGTTCGTGACCGATGCCGATTATTACGGGCAACGGAAACTGTGCGATGTTGGCTGCCAGGTCATAATCCTCAAAGCATGAGAGGTCGTCCGATGCTCCACCACCGCGAATAATAACCACCGCATCCCAGTTCTCTTCCTCGGAGGCTATAAGGTCAAGTGCGGCTATGATACCTGCGGGGGCGGTTTCCCCTTGCATGGGTGATGTGAAACATCGGGTTACAAACTTCAGCCCGGCGCTGTTGTTTTCCAACTGATGCATGAAATCGCCGTATCCGGCGGCACTCTCCGACGAAATGACGGCTATGCGCTGTATTACTTCAGGCATATCCAACTGGCGGTTCATGTCAATTATCCCTTCGCGGGTCAGCCGGTCAATCATCTCCTGACGACGGCGCAGTTTATCCCCCAACGTAAATTCAGGATTGATGTCGGTTATAATCAGCGATAGTCCGTATTGCGGATGAAAGTTTGCCGAAACCTTTACCATCACCTTCATTCCGCTGCCAAACGGCTGTCCGGTGGCATAGGTGAATTTGGCGTCAAGCCTGTAAAACTGATTGGCCCAGATGGCTCCGCGGGCTCGTGCCACGGTGCGCCCCAGGTCATCCTTCTGGATAAGTTCAAGGTAGCAGTGGTTACGACGGCTGACATCGGCAGTCTCGGCCGTTATCCACACTTCCCTGAGTTCATCCCGGTCAAGGATGTCGGCAATCAGCGAGTTGTATTCCAGCAGTGTCAGCGGGCTGTTCGTTTCCATCATGATTTCTGATGGAGCACAAACCGGCTCCCGTTCCATTTGTAGGTTATCGTGGTGTAGAGAGAATCCTTTACCTTGTTCATATCCTCTTCCGGAAGATAATTATCGAAAGTGGCGGTCAGGGTCAGCAGATCTGTTTCGGGATTGAAATTGTAGCGTGCCATGGCAAACGGCACCAGACTCATAATCTGCGTGGACTTTTCCTTTGATATACCTTTCTTGATCCAGTCTTTCAGCGTGGGCTCAACAAAACCTTTGCCCGGTGCGGGCTGCCAGTCGGTGGTGTAGACCTTCACGGCGCCGTCCATGGCCGGAGTGGCAATGTTGGTGACAAAGATTATGGCAGTGTCACGCTTGCCTGAAATGTCAAGTGCGATCTGTTTTTCCACAATATTGCTACCCGCTTCCTCCACGGTGATACTTTCCGGCGACAGGGCGAGCACACGCGACAGTCCACCGAAACGGTTGGTGCTACCGCGGTCCGAACCGCTTTTGAAATAATCCACCATATCCATGCGGGTGATTTTGCGGATGCCGGGGAATATGCTTGACGGAGCATCAATAAAAATCTGCTCGGCAGTGTGTTGCCCCCATGCGGATAGCGGGAGCAACATCAACAGAGGTAATATTTTTAATATTCGGGTCATACAGTTTGCTTATCGTCTGCGTTTAACTGTTTTTGATTTACGTTTTTTGAATGGTTCATCGAAGGGGGCATCCTCGGAGACGGCTTCGCGCGACTTGCGTGCCGACGCACGTTTATAATCCTTGTCCTCCTTGGCTATTTCGCTGTAGACACGTTTACCTACGAATTCGGCTCCGGTGAGTCCGGCAACCACACGTGAGGCATCTTTCTTCTTCACGTCGAACAGCGAGTAGCCGGGCATGAGGTCGATACGACCCACATCTACACGCTGCCCTTTGACAGTGTGGTTAAGCATGTCGATGAGGTTACCTGCGAAGAATCCGTCGCTCTTGCCGAGATTGATGTAGATGCGTTCCATACCTTTTTCGGCTGTGCGGCGATCCTTTTCCTTCTCATCGGCGGGTTTGCGGAATTCCTTCTCCTTATCCTTTTTGGTGGGTTTGTCATCGATGAAGTCGATGGTCGGGGCGTCCTTGTAGTAATTGAGCAGACGGTTGAACTCCAGCGAGAGTACACGCTTGATAAGGTCCTCGGCAGAGAGCCAGCCCAATTTCTTGACAACTCCGGTGGTGTATTTCTCCATTTCCTGTTCGTTGACTTCCACGCGTTCCAGTCGGTCGGCAAGATAATAGAGTTGCTTTTCAATGATATGCTCGGGAGTGGGCACATCCTTACGTTCGAATTTCTTTCCGATGATACGTTCTATCTCACGCATACGTCCTTTTTCACGCTGGTGGATGATGGCGACTGATACACCGGCTTTGCCTGCACGGCCTGTACGGCCTGAACGGTGGGTGTATACGGCAGTGTCGTCGGGGAGACCGTAGTTGATTACGTGGGTGAGGTCATCCACATCCAGTCCGCGGGCAGCCACGTCGGTTGCAACCAGAATGGTAATCACACGGTCGCGGAACTTTTTCATTGTCAGGTCACGCTGCTGCTGTGAAAGGTCGCCGTGAAGGGCGTCGGCGTTGTAACCTTCGCTTATCAGACTGTCGGCAATCTCCTGTGTTTCCTTACGTGTNCGGCAGAACACTATGGCATAGATGTTAGGGTTATTGTCGCAGATTCGTTTCAGTGCCAGCATCTTGTCGCGTGCATGAACAAGATANTANATGTGTTTGACCGTTGATGCACCCTCGTTGCGTGTGCCGACCACNATTTCCGTGGGGTTGTTCATNTAGCGCTGGGCAATCTTGGAAATCTCCTTNGGCATGGTTGCCGAGAACATNAGCATTTTACGTTCAGCGGGAACATGCTCCAGAATTTCGTTGATTGAATCAAGGAATCCCATGTTGAGCATCTCGTCGGCCTCGTCAAGAATCACGGTNTGGACATCGTCGAGTTTGGCNACGCCNCGGTTGATGAGGTCAAGCAGACGTCCGGGAGTGGCTACAATAATCTGCACACCCTTTTTCAGTGCGCGTATCTGNCTNTCAATACTTGAACCGCCATAAACGGGAAGCACCTCCACGTCAGGCATNTANTTNGAGAAATCGGCAAGGTCACCGGCAATCTGCAGGCAAAGTTCACGGGTAGGGGAGAGGATGAGGGCCTGAGGGCGATGCATTTCGGGGTTGATACGTTGGAGCACAGGCAAGCCGAATGCGGCCGTTTTGCCTGTTCCGGTCTGTGCCAGTGCCACAATGTCAGTGTCGCTGTTCAACAGATGGGGTATCACCTTTTCCTGCACAGGCATAGGCTGCTCAAATCCCATTTCTTCTACTGCCTTCAGCAGTGGTTCACTTACTCCGAGTTCTTCAAATGTTTTCATATAGTAAATTTTAATTAGACAAAGGTACGATAATTAACTCATATTTTAACGTTTTTGACAAAATAAAAGTTTAAAACAGGGGAACTGACACANCGNCCNGNNAAATNCTGCCAGAACTAATTTGGCATGGTTTTTGTTACTATTGCAGATTAAGTAAAACATTAAACAATATTACAATGGAAAAGATTCAACCCGGAAAATATGTAGAATTGGGTTATGACCTGTATCAGGTTAACCCTGACGGTACTGAAACCTTAGTGCATCAGACAAATGTTGCTGATCCCGAAAAAATCATCTTCGGTGTTACCCGCGGCATGATCCGTCCTCTTGAACAGGCTATCGACGGTCTGGANAAAGATGGCGAATTTGATGTTAAGGTTAAGGCTGCCGAAGCGTTCGGCGAGTATGACAAGGAGCAGGTTGCCGAACTCGAACGTGACATTTTTGTTGTAGACGGCAAGTTCGATGAAGAAGTAATCAAGGTAGGTGCTGTTGTGCCTATGATGACTGCCGACGGCTTCCGTATCAACGGTNTGGTAAAGGAGGTTACTCCCACCCATGTTATTATGGACTTCAATCACCCCCTCGCAGGTAAGGATGTACGTTTCAAAGGCAAAATCATTGCTGTTCGTGACGCTACTCCCGAAGAACTTCAGCCCGAAGGTGGTTGTGGTTGCGGATGTGACCACGATCATTGCGGCGAAGATCATGACCACTGCGGTTGTGGTGACGGTTGCTGCCACTAATCAACAGATTGATAAAAACATAGAAAACCCCGCACNNCNTNANGNTGTGCGGGGTTTTCTTATANTGCGTTATTTGTTATTTCGCTTCGCGGTTGAAGGCTTCGTTGAAGAAAAGCAGATGATAGAGGAGNGAGTTGCGCCAGTAGGGCCAGGAGTGATTGCCGGGGCGGACAATNTAGTCATGGTCGATGCCATGTTTATCAAGTTCGGCGTGGAGNTTGTTGTTCACTTCAGCGAAGAAGTCGTCCTTGCCGCAGTCAAAAAGNATGTTCTGCTCNCCGTTTTTGAGGGTGGGCACCAGATTGATTACGGTGTGCTGTTCCCACACCTCGGGGTTCTCTTCCTTTTTGCCGAGACGTTTGGCCATTTTCCAGTTTTTGGGGAAAGGACGGATNTCCACGCCGCCGCTCATGCTGGCCATATTTTTGAATATTTCAGGGTGACGCATACCGAGCCAGAGNGCGCCGTGACCACCCATACTAAGTCCTGANATGGCACGTTTTTCGGGAGTGGCGAGGGTAGGGTAGTTGGCATCGATGTAGGGAATCAGATCCTCTACAAAGAANGNTTCCATCTGCATCGAGGGATCGATGGGAGAATCCCAGTACCATGAGTCGCGTCCGTCAGGCATGACAACCACCATGTTGTAGTGGTTCGCTGCTTCTTTAAGNCGGGGAACGCGCTCGATAAAGTTCTTATAATCACCGCTGAAGCCGTTCAGCAGATACACNACGGGGAATTTGGCGTCGGGATTGACAAGGGCAGANTCAGGAAGGTAAACGGTGACCTTCATGGGGGTGGCGAGATGTTTTGTCGCCACTAAGGCGGTGTCGACATTCGCAGTGAATTTGCCGGCGCCCATCATGGATATGACGCTCAGCAGAATCAGTGACAGTGAAAGGGTTAGTTTTTTCATGAAAAGATGTGTTTAGGATAATTTCTTCAGTAATGGATTGGTTGATTTAACAGCCNGATACTCTTTGAGATATTCCGGTACGCTGTAAGCCAGGTCNAGGAATTCGCGGCGAGCGTAGGCGAGTTCAGCCAGAGGNGTCATGTCGGAGGCCAACGGCACGATGTCGTCAATGAAACGAGCGTTGCGATGGGTTATGACCGACTTNGCTTTCTCNGCACCGTCGCCGAAGAATAGCACNGTNCCTTTGTCAAGCCACTCGGCATAACTNTCTGCATCCAGAATCATAGGAACCGGAGGGAGCAGAGCGTTCAGNCCCAGATCGTAGACGGCGGTGTAGACCTCCATGCGGCGTGCGTCCATCATCGGGGCATAAAGNGAGTNGGGATCCACATCGGGGAGGAACATNACCCGTGTGGCCATGATNTTCAGTGTGGGCACACCTATGAGCGGAATGTTAAGAGCGTAAGCCAGACCTTTTGCTTCNGAAAGACCGATGCGCAGNCCCGTGTAACTGCCGGGNCCGATGCTGACTGCCACTGCCTCCAGATCCATCTCATGGTCACGTGCATAGTCCAGACAATCCTTGATNAANCCGCTAAGAGCGGTAGCGTGATTCTGTCCTGAAAAGTTCTCTCGGTGCACCAGCACCATCCCCTCGGCAGTGAGTGCCGCGGAGCAAACTTTTGTGGAAGTTTCGATATTTAAAATAACTGCCATTTTTTGATAAACGTATAAAATTGGGGGAGCCCTATTTTTTTTTGTGCAAATTTACGGAAAATTCCTGCTAATTTTTTAAATTTGCAAAAAAAATAAATTATTCGGCAGATGAGTAAAATCCGGTTCNGGNANCATCTGCCGAAATATAAAATAAATTTTTAACCTCTACCCAAAGATGTTATTATCCATGACTGGCTTCGGCAAAGCGGTTGTCGAGGCGCCTACCAAGAAATACACAGTGGAGATTAAGTCGCTCAACTCAAAGCAACTTGACCTCTCGGCACGCATCCCGGTTGCATATCGCGACAAAGAACTTGACATACGCGGACTCATTGCTTCGCAACTGGAACGCGGNAAGGTCGATTTGTCGGTGTATGTGGAGTCAGTGGCCGGCGATGAGGTGGCAACCCTTAATCTGGAGGCGCTCGCAAACTACAAGGGACAGATAGAGCAGATGTCGCAGAAACTGATGCTCCCGCTCCCCTCCGACTGGTATGCCACGCTGCTGCGGNTGCCNGATGTCATGAAANCCGACACTGTCGTGCAGCCCGATGAGCAGGAGGTAAAAGCGCTGATGACAGCGGTGAAGGATGCCGTTGCCGAACTGATGCAGTTCCGCCGCAAGGAAGGACGCAAACTTGAAGAGTTTTTCGCTGTCCGTCTGCAACGTATCCGCGAACTCCTTGACGAGGTGCCACGNTATGAGAATGAGCGTATAGTGAAAATACGNGCCCGCATCGAGGANCAATTAAGCAAAATCAACAAGGTGGATTACGACCGTTCTCGCCTGGAACAGGAGATGATCTACTACATCGAAAAACTTGACATCAACGAGGAAAAACAGCGTCTGGCCCAGCATATCGACTATTTCCATGAAACAATGGAAAGTGGACGCGGTCAGGGTAAGAAACTTGGATTCATCGCTCAGGAAATGGGTAGGGAAATCAACACTCTCGGCTCAAAATCAAATCATGCCGAGATGCAGATTCTCGTAGTGAAAATGAAGGATGAACTGGAGCAGATCAANGAGCAGGTGCTCAATGTGATGTAGCAGTTCTCATTCTGCCGGATCTGTCGCCGACCGGTCCGACAGGATTTTCCTCTCACCAAACTAAATCAGATGGAAGGTAAAGTAATAATCATATCAGCACCCTCGGGGTGTGGCAAAAGTACCATAATCAACGCCATTCAGGAGCGGGGAAACGTCAGCATGGAGTTTTCCGTATCCGCTACCAACCGTGCNCCGCGNGCCGGTGAACAGGATGGNGTCAACTATCATTTCCTCACCACGGAGCAGTTCAACGACCTTATTGCCCGGAATGCTTTCGTGGAATATGAGGAGGTTTATCCCGGTCGCTTCTACGGCACTCTGCGTTCNGAAGTCGAGAACCGCTGTGCGGCAGGTCACAATGTAATNCTTGACATCGATGTCAAAGGTGGAGTCAACGTGTCGCGTATGTTCGGCGAGAAGGCGGTGTCAATATTCATCATGCCCCCGAGCATTGAGGAACTGCGCCGCCGGCTTGAAGGACGTGGCACCGATGCNCCCGAAGTGATTGACCAGCGTGTGGGAAAAGCGGAATATGAAATATCGTTNGCTCCNCAGTATGACCACCGTGTGGTTAACGATGACCTGGAGAAGGCCGTGCTTCAGACNGAAAAAATCATCCTGGATTTTCTCCGGAAGTAATCTGCCAGCCGGATGGAACAGGGTAAGACAATAGGAATTTTTGGGGGATCATTCAACCCCGTTCACCGCGGACACCTGATGCTCGCGCAATGGNTGCTNCATGAAATGCAGTTTGACAGCATCCTGTTTGTCGTGTCCCCCTCCAACCCCCTGAAACATCAGCCCGACATGCTCCCCGAGCAGCAGAGANTCACAATGGTGAAACTGGCTCTGGAAGGGCATCCCCGTCTGGAGGCTTGCGACATTGAGTTCGCTATGCCCCGCCCGTCATACACCATCAACACCCTGCGTGAACTTTCGTGTCGCTATCCCGGTTATAAATTCAAACTCATTATAGGAGCGGACAACTGGCAACTCATTGACAAATGGCGCGCGGCTGATGAGATTATCCGTGAATACGGAATAGTGATCTACCCTCGTCCCGNCTACCANGTTGACCCCGGCACACTCCCNGAAGGNGTCACGCTGAGCAACGCCCCCGTGGTGGATGTGTCATCGACAATGTTGCGTAAGGTAATACCCCNNTGGGGTGTGCCCGACTATTTCCTTACTCCCGAAGTGAGCGAATATATCAAAAACAANAAACTCTACAATTATGGAAACACCCTCGATAATCAACACTAACTCCATAGCCTTCATCGGGTTATGCAACGAATATTGCACCGCACTGGAAAACGCGCGCGAGTCTACCCGCGAGGAACTGGTGGAACGGATGCTCAATCTTCTCCCCCGCATGTATATCGCTGCCACTGACCTGAAAGTGAACATGATAGAGCCGGAAGAACCGTATATTGAGGGTAGCCTGGACGAAGATTACTACGAGGCTATACGGCGTAATGTAGAGAATCTGCTCGGTCCCGACGATATTTATCTGGAGGTTTTCGAGGAAGATATGAAATATTCCGACACTCCCGTNTCAGCCTCAATCTCAGAAGGGTTGGCTGATATTTTNCAGGTTACATTCAACTTCATCAGCATGGTCAAGGATGCACCTGACGAAATAGTTGGACTCGGACTGATTGCCATACGCGACGATTTCCGCGAATATTGGGGCGCAACGCTCTGCAACGTGCTCCGTGCGCTGCACCATTTGCGCTATCGGTTCGGCGAAGAATAAAAAATTGAATATAAACACGTTATCACATAAATACCCAATGAAAAAACTTGCTCTAACCCTTTGCCTTGGTGTGGCTCTCACATCGCAGGCAGCATCACCCAAACTTGAAATCTACCGTGGCGAGANAGACACTGTCTTTTCNGCAACTCACTATGTCATCGCTGTAACTGACCCCNGTTGNACCGCAACCATCAACGGCGAGGATACTCACGTTTACAAAACCGGCTCATTCGGNTCAAAACTCACCCTCAAGCCGGGTAAAAACAATATCGACGTAAAGGTGGCTNACGGCAAAAAGAAAGCCGAAAAGAAGTTTACCGTGTTCTATAACCCCGANGGGAAACCTGCCGCCGAGGAGGTTCTTCCTGAAATCACCCGCCCGCTGATGCATCCGCTGGACATCACCACACTCCCCGGTGCATATCTCCAGAACGGTAACGGCGGCGACCGTCTGGGTGGCTCCAAAATGGGATTCGTCGTTGAGGATATACCTATGACTGCCGTAGGTGAAACCGACAATCTTTACAAGGTTCAACTCTCCGACACACGCTATGCCTACCTCCCCAAAGAATATGCCAAAGAGGGTGGCGAAGGACGCTCCACGGTTAATTCCGGCTCATGGAGCATATCAAACATCGGTAACGCCGACCGTGTCACCGTATCGCTTCCCCGTCGTGTACCTTATTATTATGTAACCGAACTTGACCCTTCTACCCTGAAGGTGTATCTGTTTGGTGTGACCAACAACTCCAACTGGATTACCCAGCGCAACGAGCCCGGCATGATCGATTATGTCGACTTCGCGCAGGACGACAGCGATGTCCTCACCCTTATCATCCGCATGAAAGAGAAATATCAGTGGGGCTTCACCGTAGGCTATCAGGGTAACAACATTGTTATCGACGTGCGTCATCGTCCGCAGTCACTTGCTCTGAAAGACCTCACCATCGGTCTGGATGCCGGTCACGGTGAAAAATATCTCGGTGCGGTTTCTCCCTCCGGTATCACAGAAAAAGAGGTCAACCTCGACATTGTAAAGAAAATTGCTGCCATCCTTGAAAAAGAAGGGGCAAAGGTTGTATTGAGCCGCCCCGGCGATGACAATGTCAGCATGACCGAGCGTAAGCGCATATTCCGCGAAGCAGGCGTCGACCTTATGGTTTCCGTTCACAATAACTCATCAGGCGATCCCCTCGGTCTGATGGGAACAAGCGTTTACTACAAACATCTCAGCAACCGTCCTTTAGCAAAAGCACTCCATTCGTCAATGCTCTCATTGGGAGTGGCTGACTTCGGTTTGACCGGTAACTTCAACTTCTCGCTCAACGGACCGACAGACTATCCTAACGCCCTTGTCGAAGGTCTGTTCATGTCATCACTCCCCGAGGAGGAGATGCTCGCTGACCCCGATTTCCGCACAAAAATGGCTGAAAAGGTTGTTGAGGGTATCAAGAACTATCTGAAGGAGGTGGAAAAATCACTCTGATGAAGCAGTATCTTGACCTGTTACGACATATAATGGAGAACGGTACGGACAAAAGCGACCGTACAGGAACCGGCACACGCAGTGTGTTCGGCTATCAGATGCGTTTCAACATGGAGGATGGCTTTCCCTTGCTCACAACCAAGAAACTCCATCTGAAATCGATTATTCATGAACTCCTCTGGTTTCTCAACGGCGACACCAACGTGAAGTATCTTCAGGAAAACGGTGTCAGGATATGGAACGAGTGGGCCGACGAAAACGGCGACCTCGGTCATATCTATGGCTATCAGTGGCGTTCATGGCCTGACTATAACGGAGGATTTATCGACCAGATTTCGCAGGCTGTGGAGGATATCAAAAACAATCCCGACTCCCGGCGTATCATCGTAAGTGCATGGAATGTCGCCGACATACCCAACATGAAACTCCCCCCGTGTCATGCCTTCTTCCAGTTTTATGTGGCCGACGGCAAACTCTCGCTCCAGTTGTATCAACGCTCGGCCGACTCGTTTCTCGGTGTGCCGTTCAACATTGCCTCTTACGCACTGCTGCTGCTTATGATGGCACAGGTAACCGGACTGAAACCGGGTGAGTTTGTCCACACAACAGGTGATACCCACATATATAATAACCACTTTGAACAGGTTGCCGAACAACTTTCACGCACCCCGCGCAAACTCCCGCGCATGAAACTCAACCCTGAAGTCAAGTCAATCTTCGATTTCAAATATGAGGATTTCACCCTGGAGGATTACGACCCGCTCCCCCATATCGCGGCGAAGGTTTCGGTGTAACGACACTCTTTTATAAACCAATCATACAATTCATAACATGCCATCAAATGCACTAATTACCATCCTGACCATAGCCGGATATTTCCTGCTGCTGTTGGGTATATCATATTTCGCATCGCGCAAGAGCGATAACTCCACATTCTTCACCGGTAACCGCAAGACACCGTGGCCCTTAGTGGCTTTCGCCATGATCGGTGCGGCAATCTCGGGCGTGACCTTCGTTTCCGTGCCAGGTATGGTCGTGACAAAGGGTTATGCCTACCTGCAGATGGTGCTTGGCTTCATCGTCGGCTACTTCCTGATTGCGGCGGTGCTTGTCCCCATATTCTACAAACGTAACCTCATCTCGATCTACGGCTATCTTGAGGAACGTTTCGGCACATCCACCTATCGCACAGGCGCATGGTTCTTCTTCATCAGCAAGATGTTAGGTGCATCGGTTCGCTTCCTGGTGGTTTGCGTGGTGCTCCAGTTGGCGGTTTTCGGTCCTCTGCACCTGCCGTTTGAAATGAATGTGATAGTTACTATCGCCCTGATATGGCTCTACACTGTTCAGGGGGGAGTGAAAACCCTCATATGGACCGACACACTGAAAAGTTTCTGCCTTATCATGTCGGTGGTTCTCTGCATCTACTTCATATCGGAAAATCTGCACTTCTCGTTCGCTGACATGTATAAGCACGTCACCGAACACTCCACAGCGCAGATGTTCTTCTTTGACGACCCCAAGGCTGAAACTTACTTCTGGAAGCAGTTCATTGCCGGTATCTTCATGGCAATAGCAACAAACGGTCTGGACCAGGATATGATGCAGCGTAACCTCGCCTGCAAAGACTCGCGTGAAAGTCAGAAAAACATGATTGTCAGCGGTGTTCTTCAGTTTTTCGTCGTGGCATTGTTCCTGATTCTCGGTACTATGCTGGTTATCTTCCTTGACACCAAAGGTATTGAGCAACCTGCCAAAACCGATGGAATATTCCAGATGGTGGCGTTCCATGATGAGATGCCTCTCGCTGTTGGAATCCTCTTCATTCTCGGTCTTATTGCGGCAGCCTATTCAGCAGCCGGATCAGCCCTCACATCCCTGACAACATCCTTTACGGTTGACCTTCTTGGTGCTCATAAGAAACATGCCGATGACAAACTGGCGCGTGTCCGCAAACGTGTCCATGTAGCAATGTCGGTTGTGATGGGACTTGTCATCATCGGATTCTACTACATGAGTAATGAGGATGCAATCAGTGCGGTTTACACACTGGCATCCTACACCTACGGTCCTATCCTGGGTCTGTTTGTATTCGGTCTCTTCTTCAAGAAACCTGTACATGATAAACTGGTACCCGTTGTCTGCATCCTTGCTCCCGCCATTTCATGGGTTATCCAATGGTGGCTCAACGATGCGTTCGGCTATAAGACCAGTTTCGAACTTCTGCTTATCAATGCCGGAGTGACCGCTCTGGGCCTGATGCTTCTGACAATAGGGAAGAAGCAGCCCTCGGCAAAAGAAGCATAAAAAAGGATATGTCACAGTTGAACAGTGCCCTGTGGCTGATGGATACCATCAGAAAATACGGGCGTATAACATTGGCAGAAATAAGTCGCAGATGGCTCGACTCTCCGGTTTCGGAGGGTCGGCCGTTGCCGCGGCGTTCTTTCCATAACTATCGTATGGCTGCTGAAAAACTGTTTAATGTGACCATTGACTGTGACACGTCAACCTACGAATATTACATCCGTGAGGACCGGGACAGCGGCAGTAAGGTAGGCGACTGGCTGCTGAACTCATCCGCCATAAACAGTGTGCTGAGCGATGCCCGCGAGGTGTCGTCGCGCATCTTGTTTGAGGATGTTCCTTCTGCAAGAGAGTATCTCCATCAGGTTGTGGATGCGTTGAAAGCGGATCGCCAGATAAAGTTCTCCTATCACTCCTACAGCCGGTTTGAGCCTACACCGGGCGTTGTCATTGAACCTTACTTCCTGAAAATTTTCCGTCAGCGATGGTATGTAACCGGTCGCAACATCCGTGACCGTGCGGTCAAAACCTATGCCCTTGACCGAATGTCGGACGTAACCTTGCTTGACACTCAGTTTCATCTGCCTGACAACTTCAATGCCGAGGTGTTCTGTTCGAACAGTTTCGGCGTAATCTTCAACAATACCAAGGTGGTGGAGGTTACCTTGCGTGCCGATGACCGCCAGTCGAAATATCTGCGGGCTTTGCCGTTACACGCCACGCAGAAGGAAATTGTCAACAACGGTTTTTCACTTTTTAAATATGAGTTGCGCCTCACTCCTGACTTTGTCAGCGAAATTCTGTCGCTCGGACCGCGTGTGACGGTTATCGCTCCCGAAGAACTGAAAGTGATGGTAAAAACACAACTGCTTGAAACACTGCGTAATTACGAGTGATCCAAGCAGTCGTTTTTTTGTATGTTTCCGGCTGTTATTTTACCTCGGCGGGCTCAAATACGTATGCACCTAAGTCGGGAGCCGAAGGATTCTGACGGTTGCCCGTGAAGTCGACCATCGAGTTTGCGTGTGTAAGCGAGGGGTTGGCCACACCGATGGCAGGTGACTCCGGCTGGAGGTGATAATTGAAGTAATAGTCCTGACGGACTGTGTAATAGAGCGGGTCGGTGTCCCATAGACAGTCAATGAAATTATCATCGTTAGAGCCTGCGGAACGCAGCAGGGTGTTGCGGATGAATACAGGTTTGCCGGTGAAGTCGCCCACGTTCAGTTCCGTTCCGTTGCCGTAGATGATGGAGTTTGAAATGTCGGCTGAAATATAAGGCATACCGCTTCCGTTGTCGCTGTCCTCGTCAAGATGGTAGAACTGCACGGCAGGACCTCCCAGTGCCGAGAAAAGGTAGTAATTCGCTATCGTGCAGTGGTTGATGACATGGCGACCACCTTCAAGATAAAGTATACCTTCCGATGCCTCAGCCAGTTCCGATGCATAGATCTCGACATCGCTGTTCAGCGATGCCATCACGTAGCCCTTGGAGTTACGCAGTTGTGAGGCTATCACGGTGAGGGCAGGGGAGGAGACAACGTTGTCAAGCACAACGCCGTTCGAATAGTTCCTGACCGAGGTGAATCGCATCACATTATCCTTTGATGTAGGAGCGAAAAATATCCCCTCCCACTGACCGGACATAATTTCGTAGGGTATGTTCGATGCCACGAAACCGGTGCGGTCGCCGGTGAACTGTACCGGGGTCTGAGCCGTTCCTTCCGATTTCAGTGTGCCGTATATCTTCATGTAGGCC
Organism: Bacteroidales bacterium; assembly: GCA_014800385.1. Lineage (GTDB taxonomy): Bacteria > Bacteroidota > Bacteroidia > Bacteroidales > Muribaculaceae > CAJUPY01. The sequence goes on along the minus strand of JAAVGE010000011.1, from coordinate 121,622 downwards.
TTGTCATGGAACGCCAGTCGGGTGCCGGGCGTGAGATTGAGCGTAACCCCCTCGGCCACAACAAGTGAGTCATAGATGTGATACGGTTTGGCATCTGTCCAGAGGGTGTTTTCTGTCAGTGTCACCCCTTTAATATCCACGGCATCCTGACCTTTCACGGAGAGTACTACGGAGCGTGTCACCCCCTGAGTGCTGAAGTCAAGTATATTCTCGATGACAACAGGGTTATCCACTCCGTTGACGGGAAGTTTGGCCTCGACAAAAACAAAGATGGAATCGTTGGGACGAATCTCCACGTTCTGAAATTCCTTTCCCGAGATACCGTCGACATTCAGTCGGAAAATACCCTGATCCTTATCGCGCAGTGAAATTGAACCGATGCTGATTATTTTGTCATGGTTATTGTGGACAATAAACCGACCGGTTGGGGTGGTGGAACCCGTAAATGAGTCGGTAAGACGCAGTGTATCAACCGAGAAAACGGGTTGATCGGAACTGCTTGTAGACACCCCGTCCTCAATGCATGAACCGAAGAAAAGTAGCGTCAGAAGAGATAATAATATGGTAATATGCAGATTTTTCATACCTTAATAACGTAAATTCTCCTCTCTTATTACCTTATTATACTGAATAAATTGTTAAATTTGTGGAAATAAGTGAAACCGGTCATAACGATGTCATGAAATACGACGAACTTCAGGAGAAAGTAATAAATATCAACAGTGGTGAACACCTTGTACTCGCCCCTCCGGGATGTGGCAAAACTGCCATACTGGCAGAGCGTGTGTATCGTGCTGTGGCAAGGGGCGTAAGCCCNGGCTCAGATGCTGTGNCTGACCTTNACAAACCGCGCGGCCCGAGGTATGGAGGGACGAATAGCCACTCTGGTTGAACAGAATGCCACNGAAGAATTATTNGTCGGAAACATCCATCGTTATTGTGCCAACTATCTGTTTCGCAACGGATTGATTCCGCAATCAGGGAATATCCTTGATGAGCAGGATGCATTCTCCATCTTTGAGGAGTTGATACCCCCGTCCGATTCCGGAAAAGGGGAATATTACCGCAATGANCACCTCAGTGCCATCATGAAGTTCGAGCACCTGATGCACCAGTTTCGTCAGGGACATCCCGCGGNTGTGCTGACCGATGTGCCGGACCTTCCGACAATAGCGCTTCACGCCTTGTGTGANGCAGCNGGACTNCCTCCAACGCGCAGCAGTCTNGTCAGGCTTATGGACACCATCGATACCATCNGCGAACGTGTACCGGACCCNGCGTTGCATGACGTGGCAATACACTGGCTGACGNTGGCCGCCGGATATAGAGCCTACAAAAGAGCAAACAACCTGATTGACTTTGATGATATTCTGCTGTTTGCCTACGANGCACTGCGTACTGACCCTGACCGACCGAAGTACAAATGGATACAGATTGACGAGGTGCAGGACCTCAGCCCGTTGCAGTTGGCNGTGGCAGACTTGCTNAAGGCTGATGACNGGGANTCCGTGACGCTNTATTTAGGAGATGCACAGCAGGCGATATTCTCATTTATCGGGGCACGCCTGACCACGCTCGACATGCTGCGTTCGCGTTGTGGCGAAAACTGCCACACNCTGGCACGTAACTATCGTTCGCCACGCTACCTGCTTGACCTCTTTAATGAGTACGCGGTTAAAAATCTCGGTGCTGATCCCAANCTGCTGCCACAGGCCGATAACAGTTCCGCCGAGCAGAAAGGTTATCTGAAAATGATTCGCAGTGAGAACAATATCGCNTCACCNGCCTNCGTGGCGCGNGTGGCAGAGTCATATTCNCAGGGNGAGACATGTGCNGTGATTGTGTCGCGCAACTCCGAGGCCGACGAGATTTCCANGCATCTCGCAGAGGTGCCTCACTTCAAAATNTCAGGTACGGATTTCTTCGCTACGGCAGGAATGCAGATTATCCTTTCACACCTGAACATCCTTTCCATGGAATTCAATTTCCTTGCATGGACACGCCTGTTCCACTCCATGGGNCTGGTCAAAAGTCTNGCTCAGGGACGCAAAACAATGCGCCGGTTGATGGATGCAGGAATTACNCCCACAGACTTCTTCCGATCCGACAANCGCAGTTATATCGACGCCTTCACCGACGCCACGTCGCGCCCCACGGTGATATATGACACCGAAACAACCGGACTGGATATNCTCTCCGACGATATTGTGCAGATAGCGGCGATGAAGATTGTTGACGGTAAGGTNATCGACCGGCTGAANATCATGCTCCANACCGACCGCTCCATNCCNGAACGTCTGGGCGATATAGTCAATCCTCTTGTCAAGGAATATGCTTCTACCCCGCATCTGTCACGGGCCGAGGGACTTGCGCGTTTCATGGAGTTTGCCCGNGGGTGTACGTTGGTGGGGCATAACGTAGAATTTGACTACAATATCCTTGACTATAATCTGCGGCGCGACCTCCCCGCAGTAAATCTTTCGGATCACCACCCTGACCGCTACGANACCNTGAAACTCGCGCGTCTGCTCTATCCGTCGTTGCGAAGCCACAAACTGAAGGATNTGTTNNCACAGTTGAATCTGGAGGGAGAAAACTCCCACCTTGCCGATGATGACATCGAAGCCACCTATTCACTGATGAAGCATCTGCTTGAAAAATGTGNCGAACCTCAGTTNNGCCTTGANCATAAAAAAACATGGGATAGGGCAGTAGGTAAATTCGGNGAGAAAGTACGGCAGGCATACGGAAAACTGTACAGCGNCGGCTACCGGTCGCTGTATGTAGACCGTGGCNGCACAGCCTTGGTTGACGAAATCAAGCGGGTGGCAGAGCATCTGTCAGACAAAGAGGAGTTTGCCACACTGCATCCCAAAATAGAGTATGTCGAGGAGTTTGTTCAGNGTAAGATTGATTCCATCCCGAATCCCGGCAGAACCCTCGCNCAACAACTCGCAAGAATGGTTATGGAGATGAACACNTATCGNGAAGCCGACCTGTGTGAGGCGGGTATAATACGCGAAAAACTATTTATNGCCACTGTCCATAAGGCCAAAGGTCTGGAATTTGACAATGTTATTGTTTACGGTGCGGTCGACGGCACATATCCCTCCTTCCTTTCCCGAACCGATGCCGACCGNCTGGAGGATGCACGTAAACTCTACGTGGCACTCACCCGAGCCCGNAAACGNNTGATAGTTCACGGGTTCCACAACTTCGTGGGGGTTTCGCGGAAAGGAAACACCTTCTCAATGGAAAAAGAGATGTCACCGTTCCTCACTCCCGTCCGACATCATTTTCAGTAATAAGTAGATGTTGAAAATTNGTTTCTCCTTAGTTCGTTTCTATGAGGGTGTGTCAAAGTAGGCGCAGCCTTGCCGTATACAAGATTATGCGGCTGCTCCATGGAGCAGCCCTACAGGTTTAATGCGTTGATTATCAAGAGTGTAGGGATGTTCCCTGGAGCATCCGCCGAATATAAATCACTGTCCATGAACGTACAACACATAAAAAATACAGGCTGCAATTTTTGACACAGCCCACTTCTACTTACTAATAAAGTCAGGATTATCTCAAATTATGAAGTCGTCTAAACTTTGTGACGATTATTTTATTTTCGTAAAAAGTTTAGACGACTNCTATTNATTGCTCTGTCTAATCTCTTTAGTTNAGCGTCCATGTAAAATTCTCTTTCGTGATATCCAACCGTTTGATACCATCAGGGGTAAATTTATATAGATAATAGGATGGATCATAAATGCAATAGTCAAATGGAGTCTCCTCGTCAATTTTTATAAGCATCTGCTTTTCCTTCTCCCTTGTTTTCAAATGGAGCATTTCCCTTGACATAATGAAACATATCTCACCATCAAGCAACGCATAGCCATCATAATCTTCAATATCCAACTGAGAACATTCCTTCACGGCACAGTAGATATCCATTCCACGAAAAAACATCTTTATGTAATAAAAATTTTTTTCAAAAGATTTGCTCTGTTTCTTCACATCACGTATGATATTTTCAAGTGATTTCTGTTCAGTTATCTCAACCAGAGGAAAACTGAAACTTGTCCTCTTCCCGTATTCCTCCTGATTTGGTATTGTAAAGGTAATTGCAGCAGAATCTTCCTTCGAACAGTTTTTTTCCACGCCATACGCATATCGGCTACACATTAGCATAGCCAATAAAAATAGGATAATTGATACGGTTCTATTCATAATTCTCAGCAATGATTGAATTATAAGGATTTATTGATGCAATTTTTATTAGATTCAGAATTTTATTAATCAATAATAGATTCTAAAAATCTGGCATTTGATCCCTCCTTTCTAAAGATATACAAAGGAGGATCATAGAATGCAATAATTGATTTGAATTGAAATGTTCGTTTTTCCACAGGTTCTTTTAGTTTAAGAACTGTGTCGTTGTGATTAACAATATAAATGAGTCTGCCATTATGATAAGCATATCCGGTAATCTTATCATGTATAATTGGTGTCCCTTCATCAAAACTACCGATAAATACACCGTAATAATCAACAGAATCTCTGGTCCAGAAACTCAATTCTATAAAATAGTTATCTCGTTCCTTCTCCCACCCACCAGGAGTTTTAAGATCAAGTTTTAGTGTTGCATCTATAAGTTTGCCATATAAAGCACGTTCTGTCAAATCATATTCCGGCACTGTGAATTCATAGTATTTCGTTTTCCATAGATCCTCCTCAGAATCGGCTTCAACTTTACTTGCAACTGTATCTGTTTTAATATCAGATGCAAGACTATTAGCATGACTCGCCCATGTATATGTAAATGAGAGACAATAAAGTATTATGAAGATAATACCTTTATTTGATAAATCTTTTGACATCATCATAAGTTTCAGTACTGTTGCTTTTTAGTTTATCTCCACGATAAAGATCGTTTTTTTTAATTAATAGGTGGATATTCCTGTTTTGAACTATCCCTTAATAGTATTTGAAATAGACCTCACCACAATAATGAATTTTATTATCTTTGATCTGAAACTCAGCGCCGAAAGGGTCAAAGAAATCATGATTACGGTCATAGAATACAAACGTTTTTTCTTTGCTATTAGAAGGCTTTCCGATCTTCGTGTTATCTCGGTTTTTAATTATTACCGTAAGGTCATCTATTTCTGCATAACCGTCAAATTCAAGTAGTGGTGTTATACGTATCTGACCTTTGTTGTCTCGTGTAGCCGGCATAACCCTGATGAAATGTTCAGAGTCTTTAGAATAAAAAGTCATCACTATAACATTATTATCACGTTTCAGACTCTCTAATGATTCACCACACTTATCTGCGGTTACCTTAATGACATTCAGAATTGCCTTACTCTCTGACAAGTCAAATTCAGGAAGTGTCTCTCGGCAAATTTTCGTAGTTGTTTCAAGTGAATTTATATCCGCCTCCTTCCCTTCATATACATATTTTTGAGCACTACAGAGAAACGAACAAAATAGCAAAAATAAACTATTTAAACCTCGAAAGATTTTTCCCAAATTCCTTATTCCTGTCATAGTTTTCAATACATTGTTCATAAATTGATTCATAGAGTGATAAATATTCCGGATAGAATGTCGTGTATCCCTTACCTTGATATATCTGAAAAATTACATGAGGTCCACTAAAATGCATTATGTCAAGTGAAGTTATAAGATCTGTTGGTCCAGGAACGGAAGAACCGCTAGGATGATTATGCGATACTTCTCTAACTATCTTGGATACAGCCACTTTCTTATTGTAGTTTTCCCAAAATCCAGCCTCCGCTTTTTTCTCGTATGAAGTTGTTATGTAGGCTTCCTCTGCAAGTTCTTCGGTTAATCCGGTTAGTGTTATAGTAAACTCGGATTTTTTAAATCCAGAAAATTTTTCAAAAAGAGTACAAGCCTGCTCATCTCCATTCATTGTAATGACCGTATATTTTGGTTCATTATTATCGTCTTTAACATTCTCAACACTTTTAATTGGGTTTCCATCAAAATATATTGATGCTCCGTGGATAAGTTCTCCTTTCTCGTTTCTAAAAAAAACTGTATCATCTTCATAATTCTCAATAATCTCAATAAGATATCCCCTCAGATCAAACACATATAAATTTTCTCCAAGTGGATCTATGATATTCGCAGGATTTGCTCCACAGAATGCGAAGTGGTTCATGGAGGGGTAATCAAAGAATTTGGGGTCACCGGATTTCATGTCGCATAGGATGGGGTCGTGCATGCGGGCGGTGTTGTCGTAGANGTTCAGACCNGACTGGCTCATCCAGTGATTGCCTATGTGGAGGTGGTCGGTCTTGGGGGTCATGTCGTTGGTGCCTTCCGNCTNGTAGTCGCAGGGGAGGATGNAGGGGGTGCCGGAGGGGTAAAGTCCGGTGCGNTGCACTGTCTCGCCACGGCNGTTCACCACTGCCATCACNGAGCCNTGACGGTTNCGCAGATACTGNTANTNCTCNCCNGTCTCCATNTCGTAATANCCTGCNGAGGTGTTCAGACGAAGTTTTCCTCCGGTCTTCTCGAAGTTGCCGTAGTAGAAACTCCCTTCGTTGACTGTCCTGTTAGCGGTGGATACGATGGTATCACCTTTAGCGTTCACTTTTATAGTGGTAATGAGTTTGCGGAAAGTGTGGGTTCGGCTCTGCAGTGTCCCGTCAGGAGAGTACACGTTGTTTATGGTGTTTCCNTTNCCGAANGTTATGCGTGAGGGACGGTCAACGAAGCGGTTGTAGGAGATTGANGTCACATCGCGCGATTCATCTTTTGTGAGACGTCCGTTACGGTCGTAGGTCATGGTGTAGTCGCCNGGGAGTATCCTCCCTACTGCATCCATGTAGTTGGGGTCGGTCACTTCGGATACTTTGACCGGCTTCATGCCNTCGAATTGTTTGACTGCATCTGTNACGGTCAGTCCCTGATAGGTTCGGTACACGAAGTTAACAGCAGCGTTGAGGTCTACNTCGTAATGTTCGCCCATCNNTCCATTNCCATCATAGGCTCGCATCATGCGTCCCAATCTGTCGTAGACGTAGGTGAAGCGGTTTGTGAAATCTTTCCCCCAGCGGTCTTCCGTACGGTTAACGAACTGATGGCTCGGCGAGTTAATGTCGTCGGTTTCGTAGGTGATGATCTCGGTGTAGGGGTCGGAGGCTATGGAGGTCAGATGGGAGCGGATGTCATAGGTGTAGTCTACATCCACTGCACCTTTGATTCTCACGGGACGACCTATTTCGTCATATTCCGTGCGGCTCAGTGTCACGGGTGTTCCACCGTCAACCTGCACCGTCTCTCTTACGGTGTGTCCCATCTCGTCATATGTCAGGGTGGTTACTGCGCTGTGGCTTTCCTGAATGTCACCCTCTGATACTAACTGCCATGTCTCGGTTATCTTCACCGGTTGGNTGACGAAGTCATATTCCGTGCGGACGGCATGGACGTAGTCATTGAGGAATATGTCCCATTTCAGACTGAGGGTCTGATTACCTTTGCCATCATAGCGGAATGCTGTCACCTGTCGGAAGGAATTGGTGCCGTTGGAGCATGTTCCTGTCAACATTCCGTTGCAGGAGTATGGTTTGTCGGATGCGGAGGTGAACAACGGTTTTATCCGATTGGATTCGCGGTCGCAGATGAAGTCNTAATTATCGTAGAACCATACCATGGCTATATCCTCTACATCGACCNTGGGACCGGATAACTGGGTGTAGCCCATGTCAAGTTCCAGTGTTGTTGCCGAGGGAGTGAAACGCACGGTGAACAGCGAGTCGCCGTATTGCTTCTGCAGATCGGCCCGGCTTTTCCCGGCCAGTGTCACCAGTCCGCGCATGGCGGGGCGGTGACGGCTGTCATATTTCATTATCTCCCATGTGGAACTGACCCTCTGCTGTCCGGTAGACTGCAATGCGATGTTGCCCAGACGGTCGTAGACATACTCCACCGGTTCGCAGCCTGCCTTGGCAGCGCTTATCACACGGTGACGGTGGTCGTAGATGAACCGCTGTGACTGTTTCTCAAGTATTTCGGACGACACCGTGCCTGTCGAGGGGAGCAGGAGTGAGCCTTCAGGGGAGATGGCGTAGCGCAGATCTCCGCGGATGTCATACACAAAGCGTGTGTCAGCCGTNAGACTTCCGCCGATGCGACGTTCCATAACGGTCTTACCCGAACGGTTCTCAAAAATGAGTGTGCGCATTCCATCCTCGCTAACGGTCTCGGTGACACGTAAAGTGCCGGGTGCATAGACACCTTTGACCTGAACCTCACCTTTNTCGTTCACTGTCAGCAGACTGCATGACAGGTTTCCGGTGGTTTCGTTGCGGTAGTAGTTTTTCTTCACAGGTGTTTTGCTCCAGAATTTTCCCGGTCCATATTCAGCCGATGGACGGTTTAAACCCATTTCTTCATAAACTACACGGGAATACGGAGTCTCATCCGACCCATAGAATGCGTTTGCAGCAGCGGCGAACTGCGATGATGACATATAGTCGCCACCGGATGGTACGGGGAGCCAGGTGTGGCTGAGATTTCCACGTGCGTCATAATCCTTGCGTGAGGCAAAACCCATATCTCCGGCGCTGACAGCAGTCAGTCGTTCGCGTCCCAGTCCGTCAAACCATGTTATGCTGCGTCGGGCACGTCCGTCCTGGGCGGTGCTGTCAAGATATGTCAGAGTCTCGATATAGTTTTTCTCTATGACGGATTCCGCTGCACTTGCGTCTCCGCAGGTCAGAACAGCGGTTGCAAATATTGATAATGTGATAAGTTGATTTTTCATAAGCGGAGAGATCAGATAGTGAACTTATATGTTATGGTATCATCCCCTGATAAAAGATGAAGTATGTAGAGTCCCGGAAGAAGACCGGTAGTTGATACTGACACTTCCGCCATGCCATCTTCAAAGGTTTGATAGGAGTAGACCTTCCCGGAGATGTCACACAAAAGCAATTGGGTGATATTTCCGTTACCCATGGCGGTAGAAACTGTTATGCCATCTTCCGTCTGTCTTATTTTTGATCCGGGAATGCCTTCATCCTGATTATTGACAGACCCCTTTGGCGTAAAGTTATTCCGCTCCGNTTCACGCAAGGCATTTCTGAGTAATTCGTTCACCGAATCATCCTTTAATTTATCCTCCTGTTCATCAGGTTGAGTCATATACCATGATGTAGCCGAGTCAATCTCCTCTCCCGACAATGCCACAATAACATCTTTTTGTTTACGCAGCAAGGGGTAGCGATAGCCCGGGGCATACCATTCGCTGATTGAGCGTGTGTGCAGAAACGGTTCGATCCGTCCGAAGGTAAATGTGTCGGTGGCTATAGATTCTATACAACGGACATTGCTGATTGTACGCTCCTCATCTATGGCCAAAGTCAGTCCGTATAATGTATTCCCTGATATGCTGCCCGAGGTCGTGAAATGGTCTACCTCATTTATCAGCCCATCGGAGGAAACAATGTATTGACTGCCTGTTTTGAGATTGAAGTTCAAGGGGTAATCTGATTTATATTTACGAGTTTCCCCGGGTATAAAATCCGCGATATGGCAGATTACGCCGTCGCGTTCACCTACACTCATGACAGTAGTCGCAAAAGTGATGGTCATGGTTGAAAGGGTATCGTCAGGCATTGCTGCAAAAATCTGCATACGTATTGCCTTTTCTGTTTCAACCGATGACAGATCCGCACAAAGATGGGCTGAATCTGTCCACACCGGCTCTCCACCAAGGCGGTGAAATGTCAGTCGGTCGCCTATGCGTGGTGCGTTACAATCGTTATCAAAGGCAGATATACTCTGACCAAGCAGAATACATACAATTAAGAGAATGAGTTTAGTTTTGTCCATAAGAGTATGTATTGTAGTTATATTTCTGAATNAGATAATTATTAAAATCNCGNACCTCAACCAATCGTCCGCGGGTATCGTAATCGTANGTGGTTGAGCGCCCNGNNCCATCNGTCATCTCNATAATACCNANAAGCCAGTGATANGCNATNGANGANANAGNNGCCTCAGGNAGNGATNAACGCAGACGGTCGGAAACTGTCTTTATCTGCANTTGAGTGTCAATTGCACGACCATCGATCTGTTGCGCGGTCATTCCCGCTGACAGCAACCCTGCGCGGAGAGTATCGTATGAAACACCTGCCGCTTCAATTACAGGATATAATCCGTTGTAACCCCACAGGTATGAAGCCAGTGGTATACCACGATATTTAATCTCTATCAGATTGCCGTTTTGATTGTAGCGATATTCGTAGGCAAGTTCGGATATAGCCTGAGTCTGTGCTGCCGTCGTTCTCTGGTTGGTTGACAGCAGACTGCCACCGTTATAATTGTCAGGTAATTCATATTTTCTGAGCAGCAGACGTGTTGTGGGATCATACTCGTTACGAACGGCGCTGACAGTTTTACCATCTACCACTGTGACCTCTGTTTCCTGTTCAGGCAGGAACATGTACTCACCATTGATATTACCGTGAAGATAAGTGTAATATGTGGAAACGGAATTTCCTTCCGAGGTTGTAGACGATACGGATTTCACCAATCCATAATCAAGATTAGAAGTATAGGTATCATAGAAATATTCATATCTTTTTTCTGATATGATACCGTTTGACTCCTCGACCGTTTCTGAGGCTGTGGTTTTATTGTATGGAATCAATGTGTACTTTCCTATGCTATAGTCATGTCCTCCATATCCATTCCATCCTATGGCTCTTGTCATGTCGCATAGAGTGAAGGCATTGGTTGTAAGAATAGGGAATGGTTCATTTATAACATCATATTCGTGTATATTGTATAAATATGAAGTAGTTTGAGTATTAAATCCAGATCTGTCTCCAACTATTTTTTTTAATAGATTTCCCCTTCGGTGAGACATTGACGTAAACATACGCTCACCAATCGGTTGATATGTCAAAAAATCAGATCGATTATAATCATTATTACCGGATTGTCGGACACTACTATAATAGTATTTTTCTGTTAAATTATTAATGTATCCGTCAGGTTCTAACCTGTCTTTTTTTGTCAATGTAATTGCAATCTCAGGATATTCAATGTTTGAATAATTTCCCAGAGGGGAATTCGGGAATGCGGTACTACCCACGCATAACACTCCTGCACTTTGGTATTGTCCTGCTCCATCGTATCCTACTTCAAGAGGATATATTATTGAATATCGATTTATATAATCAGGCAGAAAGTGAACAGTGCCTGATGTCATATTTGGATCAAATGCAGTATTATAGAAAAAGTTCTTGCGAATAGGTTCATCTCCATCTGAAGCAGATGATGTTATTCTTTGGATGCGTAATCCACACCATAGATTATTTGCGTTGGATGTCTTGTATGAGGTGGTTCTGAAAAGGAATATGCGACCGGCAGGAGAATCATAGTAACGCATGTTCGCTTCTAAGTCATTCTTTGCGCCGGAAATTTCTGTTGGATAGATGAGTTCTATATCATATATCCCCTTTGCAAGAAATAGTTGAATCATTTTATTACTACCTTCTATAGTGGATTTATCTAAAAATATGACATCACAGTAATTATCTTCCCCTTGTTTTTTGAATCTTACATGAGGATAAACCGGTTTGTTTCTATCATTGTAATTTTCTATATAGAAAGTGTGATCTTCCTCATATTCAGTCATTGAAATAAGAGCAGGATTCAAGTTAAAATAATTAGAAACATCAATATTTACGACTTCATTATCTCCTACTACCCAATCTTTTAAAGAAAGTTTTTTATAACGCTCATCCATACACATTCTTAGAGTATCACAGGAAACACTAATTATTTCAGTACCATTAATATTTCCGTCAAATTCAAAAGGACCAACATGACTGAAAGTATTGCTTTCCCATTCAAGTTCGGTAAATCCACCGGTTGGATAAGTGATTTTTTTCAAAATGTATTTTTTTGCTTCCTGAGGATATACATTTCGATCTGCGTTATCTCCTGTATCCATTATAGTTGGAACTGTTGACACCTGATAAACCCCATTATTGTAACCTCCAAAATCTTCTGCACCATAGTTGTACGACAAGGTGTAATCATTTTCGTTTTCATATTGGAATTCAAGTATTTTTTCACCTTGATCTTCAATATATAGTAGGAGTGGAGTTTCCGTACTTTTATATTTAAATGTAAAAGTTCGAGATTCTCCCGTATTGTCTGAAATTACAATCGATTTGATTAGCGGAACACGTCTTGAATCAAAATAGGTAAACAGATAATTAAATTTTACAGTAATGTTTCCGGAGGTGATTTTCTCAATTATTTTAGGCTGGTATATAGTTTCCTTACAAGAACTAAGGGTGAGAGGCTCTGTTCTCTGCATTTGAGTGGTGTTGAATTTCCGGACAACAGAAGATTTATTCGTTCTAATTGAACGCTCTCCATTTATATATGAGTAAGCAATACAGTTACCGGTTAGGTCTGTTACTCTATTAAGATGCCACGATGACGCATACCATATAGAATCTTCCTTTTGCTCAAGATTGGGACTGCCGTAGTAATAGTCATGTCGTGTTCTATCTTGAGTCTCAAAGGAATAAGAGATGCCTTTGTTGTCAGTGACAATAATCCCATATCCATCACATCCTCCATCGGTCATCTGTTCGTATTCCCTGGTAGTAATTATTGTTAGTGGTGATTCTGCAGACTTTATAATATTCTTATTAGTGTCAAACGCAAAAACTGCAGATAAACCAAGTCCGGAAAGATTAAAAATGTCATTAGCAACATCTGTTAAACCTTCAAGATATCTGCTTCCTTCAGTTACTACCCAATTATATTTGTCTTTTGTATTAGAAGGATTAATAGGATCGTAATCTGCGGTTTTTGCCATTAATTTTGTTCTGAAACTATTTTCAGTAGCATTCAAATGCCATAATCCGTGAACTAAATCTCCACTTGCCTTTTTTTGATATGCATCATCAGGAGCACCAAGCACATTATGACCGATAACTGCCCCATAAGTTACCTCCCATCCAAGTCCAGCATTACCGCTCTGTTGCATGTGTCGTATTCCTCCTCCATGATAACGAAGGAGAATGGGGATTGAAATTGATCCACATTTTAATGTATAGATAGGATGGCTTATCTCAGGAACACCCCTAAAATAATCTACAGGATATTCTTTGAAATCAAGAAGTGACGCCACCTCGGGTGCGGGAGGGATAATGGAGTAATCTCGCGGTGCGTAATTGTAGTCCTGTGCGTAGGTATTTACCCAGACAGAAAACAGCGAGAACAAGATTGCTTTATAACGTGATGAGAGGTTCATGTTTTAGATTTAAGTTCTTTACAAAAATAGAGATTCTTAATTAGTTATTTATAATTCGGAGTGTTAAAAAATGATAATTTATTATTAGACCACAAATTCGTATATATTAAAGACGCAAAGTTATGAACTTTTGAATAAACTTGGTATATCTTTAGAACTTGCCTTATTTATAAATGATTTGGTCATTTTTTAGGGTTCCGATAAACTTCCAATCGTCATATTCAACCGAAGCCGGATATTCATATATGAAAACGGAATTATTTATTAAATAATAAATCAGAGGATTGTAATCGACGCAGTATGCATACTTTTCATCAATGAAACTGAATCGTTTTGATTTTTCGTGTAGTCTGTTCAATGGATGTATATTGTTCACTGTCGTAAATACAAGTATGGAATCGAGATAAAAATACCCGTTATAATCATGCTTTTTTCTTACCACATTTTGAGGAAAATAACTTTCAGAGAGAAAAGAGACGGATTGCTGATCCGGTTCTGCAGCATCAATCCCACCCTCTTCAATAATAACATATCGGTATTCTTTTTCAATGTTTTCCCTTCTTATAAAGTCCCTTAATATAGTTTTCAGAGCGACATTTGAATTAATATTTCTTTCCGGTAGCCACGCTGACCAAATTTCAGATTCCAATGTATATTCTATTGAATCTCCTTTCGTGATACTCTCGGTGGATGCAGATGCAGATACAACCTCACTTTTTGTTTTGTCGGCTGAAGAGCAAGCACAGAAGAGAACTGCGGATATAAAAAATATTGATGTAATTAGTCTCATGGTTTACAGTTATTTAATGTCAGTATGGCAAAAATAATATAAATAAATTTAACTCACAATTTTTTGAGATTGAAGTTGTCTAAACTTTTGAAGTGATGATAAATATTTTCAACTATTTATAATAGTTTTAAATTTTTTTGTAACTTTGTCGGTCAATGAGTGATACAGTGAAGTTTCTAAATGTAGAGGTCCGCAATTTGACTGCGGATCAACTGCTGGAACAACTTGACAGTGGGGTACTTGTAACTCCTAATATAGACCATCTTGTCAAACTCCAGTCAGACAGCGATTTTTATGCCGCCTACCGCGATGCCGAGTGGGTGGTATGCGACAGTCGTATACTTCGCCAATGCTCACGTCTGCTTCGTAATTCCTTGCCTGAGGCTATTCCCGGGAGCAGTTTCTTCACTCGTTATTACACCTATCATGCCAAGAACGAGGATTGCCGTATTTTTCTTCTCGGGGCTGCTCCGGGGGTAGGGGAGAAGGCGATGGAGAATATCAACAACTCGGTCGGTCGTAAAATCATAGTTGGCTCATACTCACCACCTTACGGTTTTGAAAAAGATGAGGCGGAGTGTGACCGTATTGTCCGGATGTTGAACGCTTCGGATGCTAATGTGGTGCTTGTCGGTCTGGGGGCTCCGAAGCAGGAGAAGTGGATTTACCGCTATCGTAAGGAGGTGCCCGGAGTGAAACTGTGGATGGCGCTTGGCGCTACGATTGACTTTGAGGCGGGCAACATCAAGCGTGCCCCACGCTGGGTGCAGTATCTGTGCATGGAATGGTTCTACCGTTTTCTGAAAGAACCGCGCCGCATGTTCCGCCGCTATTTCATTGATGACCCCGTGTTTTTCTATTACTTCCTCCTTCAGTTATTAGGTCTGTATCGTAATCCGTTCGGCGAGAAATAGAGCATTCCGCCCCACTTTTTATCCGCATTGCTGCCTGCGGTAAGCGCAGCCGATTCAGGAAGAAATTGTTTACAAATGTAAACTTTTTTAAACTTAAGAAACCGTCAAATAGACGCTAAAAAACAGACTGTTGATAACTTTTTGGAAAACGTCCAAAAAATCTGAAGTTTTCATTTGCAAATTTTCTGCTATTTGTGTAATTTTACGCTCAAATTTCATCTCAAAACGGAAATGGCAGAGAACGAAGAGGTTTATCACATACCGGCATTACTTGAAGACACTGTTAAGGGTTTGAATATCAATCCCAAAGGAATATATGTGGACGCCACCATGGGCGGCTGCGGTCATTCGCGTGCAATTCTGCAACAACTGACGGCCCCGGGTCATCTCTACAGTTTTGATCAGGATATGGATGCCATCGAACGTGCCATCTCCGATCCGCTGTTCACCCCCGTTCACTCAAATTTCCGCTACATCAGCAATTTCATGCGTTTCTACGGTCATCGTGACGATATCGACGGGATATTGGCTGACCTGGGGGTGTCGTTTCATCATTTCGATGATCCCGGCCGAGGTTTCTCATTCCGATGGGAAGGACCGCTTGACATGCGTATGAACAGAAAAAGTCAGCATGACGCGGCGTGGCTGCTCAATAATCTTGACGAACAGAAACTTGCCGATATATTCTATCTTTACGGTGAACTTAAAAACGCACGCAAGTTGGCCTCCGCGATAGTGAAGTATCGCAGCACGCACACGCTGACCCATGTTGAGCATCTGCTCGATGTGGTGCGCCCGATGATCAATCCCCGTCAGGAGAAAAAAGAACTTGCGCAGATATTCCAGGCGCTGCGCATAGCCGTCAATGATGAGATTGAGGCGCTTCGCGAACTGCTCACACAGAGTGTGGACCTGTTGAAGCCCGGAGGTCGCCTGGTGATAATAACCTATCATTCGCTGGAGGACCGACTGGTGAAAAACTTCATGAAAACAGGCAATCTGGAGGGTAAACAGGAGAAAGATTTCTTCGGACGGACCCTCTCGCCGTTCCGTCTGCTTTCATCCAAACCGATTGTTCCCACCGAGGAGGAGGTAGAGCGTAATCCACGCTCACGAAGTGCCAAACTGCGTATAGCCGAGAAGATCTGACAGAAGTAAACCAATCACATCCGACACATTTCATGGCAAAGCAAGAGAATAAAGAGAAGAAGGAAAAGAAGGAGAAGAAAGAAAAACGCTCCAGCGATTCATGGATGCTGCGTGCGCTGCACGGGCGTCTGCTCTCCACCGAATTTTTCCAGCACCACTGGAAGTCGGTGCTTCTGCTCATGTTCATGATTCTGATATACATAACCAACCGCTACAATGCCCAGACCAGTATCGAGATTCTGGAAAACCTCAAGGAGGAATATGTAATCACCCACACTGAATTTGTCAAGGAACGCGGTCTGTACATGAGCAACACCCGCGAAACCGCAATGCAACATCTTGTTGACTCTCTCCACCTCAATCTTAACATCCAGAATCAACCACCCTACAGACTCTCTTCAAAATAATGGCACAGAAAGGGAAAAATAACCGCACTATCCTGACCCGCTATCTGCTGGTATCGTTCATGATTATCCTGTTTGCCGGGATAATATCGGTAAAGTTGTTCCGCAACACGGTTCTTGATGCTCCCCATTGGAACGATCGCGCCCAGGAGGAGTTGATGAAGACACGCACCGTCTATCCCGAACGTGGCGACATCCTTGCTGCAGACGGCAGCACACTGGCTTCAAACAAAACAATCGTTTCGGTGTGGCTTGACTACCGTTCGCCCGGTTTTGCCGCCGACACCCTGCGCAAATATCTCGATCCGCTGACCGACTCCATGGTCATGCTGTTTCCCAAGCACACCAAGCAGCAGTGGGCCGACCTGCTGACCGAACAACTGAGCATACCCCGTAAGGCCGACCGCAAACGTGTGCTCATAGCCCGCGATATTGACTACGATGTGTACGAACGTATGCGTCATTTCCCCTTTCTCAAACTCAAAAACAAGAACAAAAGCGGTTTCGTTTATGAAACACGCCGCCGTCGCTCACACCCCTACGGTATGATGGCCAGCCGATCAATCGGCAGCGTCGGTATGACCGAGACTTCCACTGAAATCCACGGCAAAACAGGACTCGAATGTGCCCTTGACTCGCTGCTCTACGGTAAGAAAGGGGTGGCACGCAAGCGCAACGTAACCCGCAACATCAAGTTCATCGCCGACACCCCTGCGGTTGACGGTTTCAATATCAAAACCACCATTGACATCACCATGCAGGATATTGTCGAGAATGAACTCGCCACAGTTCTGGAAGAGGTCGGTGCCGAGTGGGGTGTTGCCATCCTCATGGAGGTGAAAACCGGTGAGATACGCGCCATATCCAACCTTGAGCGCAGTTCCTCCGGACGCTACATCGAGGCAATGAACCGTGCCGTGCAGGGCTATGAACCGGGCTCGGTAATGAAGCCTATCTCCATGCTGCTGGCCCTGGAAAACGGTCTGGCATCAAATCTGGAAAAGGTTTATGACATCGGTTCTTCCTATCCCTACGCCGGCGGACGCGCCATAACCGACTCTCACACCTACGGCTCGCTGACACTGCGCGGAATTATCGCCAAGTCATCCAACATCGGTATGACAAAAGTGATCTGTAACCCGAACTTCAAATATCATCAGGACCCCCGCGAATTCCGAAAATCGCTTGAGGAGATAGGATTCTTCGAACCGTTCAACCTCGGTATCGCCGGCGAACGCGTGCCCCGTGTTCCGGAAACGAAAAGCCGTGTGGCGCTCTCGCGTCAGTGCTACGGCTACAGCACCGAAATACCCCCCGTCTACACCCTTGCCATGTACAACGCCATAGCCAACAACGGCGTGTTTGTCAAACCCCGCCTGGTTTCAAGGATGAGCAACAAGGACACGGTCATTGACATACCCGTGACAAACATCCGTGACCGCATCTGCTCCGAGGAGAATGCCGCGAAACTGCGCGTCATGCTTCGCGATGTGGTGCTTGATGGCACCGCACGCCGCCTGCAGGACAAACGTGTGGCTATTGCCGGAAAAACAGGCACCGCCTACACCATCAACCCCGAAACACGCCAGTATGACAAGGCACGCAAACGTCTGGCATTCTGCGGATTCTTCCCCTACGAAAACCCCAAATACACCTGCATGGTGCTGACATATTACCCCACCCGTGAACGCTTCGGAGCAGCAGCAACCAGTGGCGACGTACTGAAAAACATAGCCCTGAAAATGTATGCCCGAGGGATGCTGGACAACGTCAGCGACTACACCGCCGAAGAACGTAAAGGTAAGACACCCAAGGTGTTGAACACAATAGACTCAAAGAACTACGATAATATTTCATCCATTGCCGGTGTAAACTGCAGCAACCTGAAGGTGACCAGTCCGTCGAAGCCCGACGGTCATGTGCCGAATGTTGTAGGGCTGAGCCTCCGTGAGGCGATTGTCCTTCTGGAGAGCCACGGATTCAATGTGGCTGTCAAAGGCTCAGGCTACATCAGTTCACAGTCGCCCGTTGCGGGAACTCCGCTTCGTCAGGGGGCAACAGTAACCCTTTCACCGGTATGATAAATATCCTTATGAAAACTCTTGCAGAACTAATCACATCCATCGCCGTGAAGGAAATTGTAGGCGACACCTCAATCAGTGTCACCGGTATCACGGCAGATTCCCGTAAGGTTTCCCCGGGAGCCCTTTTTGTGGCTGTCAAGGGGGTGAACGTCGACGGGCACTCTTTTATTGATAAGGCTATAGCGGCCGGTGCAGCCGCGGTTGTGGCGCAGCAACTCCCTGAAAACCTGACCGAAGGAGTAACCTATGTCATTACCCCCGACTCGGCGGTGGCGCTGGGAAACCTTGCTTCCGAATGGTGGGATAACCCCTCGCGGAAAATAAAATTGGTAGGTGTAACCGGCACTAACGGCAAAACCACCATAGCCACGCTTATCTATGAGATGGCCCGACTGATGGGTTATAAGGCAGGTCTGCTGTCAACGGTGGTGAACTATGTCGACACAGAGGCTGTAGCCTCCACCCACACCACCCCTGACCCGCTTGAACTCAACTCGTTGCTCCACCGGATGGTTGAGGCCGGATGTCAGTATGCCGCCATGGAGGTGAGTTCGCATGCCGCACATCAGCACCGTATAGCCGGACTGACTTTCGCCGGAGGTGTGTTTACAAATCTGACACGTGATCATCTGGACTATCACAAAACTTTCGACGCCTATCTGGCCGCCAAAAAGTCGTTTTTCGATTCCCTCCCCGCCGAGGCTTTCGCTCTGACCAACATCGACGATAAGAACGGCGAGATAATGTTGCAGAACTGCAGTGCGGCAAAGAAAAGTTATTCACTCCGCCGTCCTGCCGACTTTGTAGGGCGCATCATTGAGCAGCGTCTGGACGGCACCCTCATGCAGTTCAACCGTCTGGAGGTTGAGACAATGTTTGTCGGCCGATTCAATGCCTATAACCTCACAGCCCTTTTCGGAACATCGGTGCTGTTGGGCTGGAACACCGAGAAGATTCTGCTGAACATGAGCCGTCTGGTGCCTGTGGCAGGTCGATTCCAGACCGTCCGTTCTCCCCGAATGGGTTACACCGCCATTGTTGACTATGCCCATACCCCTGATGCCGTGGTCAACGTCATCAACACCATCCGCGACATTGTGGGTAACACCGCATCGATAATCACTGTGGTTGGCGCAGGGGGTAACCGCGACAAAGGTAAACGCCCCATCATGGCTCACGAAGCGGCCAAACTGTCGGACCGTGTTATCCTCACCTCGGATAATCCGCGTGACGAGAATCCCCGCGAAATTATCCGTGACATGGAGGCCGGACTGGACACACCCCAGTTGCGTCGCCGCACCCTGACCGTAACCGACCGCGCCGAGGCTATACGTGTCGCAACCGTACTCGCACACCGTGGCGACGTGATTCTCATTGCCGGAAAAGGTCATGAGGACTATCAGGAAATCAACGGAGTGCGTCACCATTTTAATGATAAGGAGGAACTTGAAAATATTTTCCGCGAAGAATAATTATGCTTTACTATCTGTTTAATCTACTTGCTCAGCAGGATTTTCCGGGTGCCCGACTGATGGGGTACATCTCGGTGCGCTTCTCCGTGGCTCTCATACTGTCGCTTTTCATAGCCATCTTCATCGGTAAGAAAATCATCAGACAACTGCAGAAACAACAGGTCGGGGAGATTATCCGCGACCTTGGTCTGGAAGGTCAGATGAAGAAAACCGGTACTCCCACCATGGGTGGTATAATCATAATCATCGCCATACTTATCCCTTGCCTTCTGGTGGGTGACCTCACCAGTGTCTACATGCTGCTCATGCTTGTGACCACCCTGTGGCTCGGCGTGCTCGGCTTCCTTGACGACTGGATCAAGGTTGTTAAAAAGAACAAGGAAGGGATGAGCGGTCGCTATAAGATCATAGGTCAGGTCGGTCTGGGGCTCATCGTGGGACTGACAATGTATCTCAGCCCTGACATAGTGATACGCGAGAACACCGAGGTCCAGAATGTGGAGACCTCCGAGATAGTCGATGTGGTGTACGAGTCCGACCCCGTCAAGACTCCCCTAACCACCATCCCCTTTGTCAAGAACAATAACTTTGACTACGGATGGCTGACCTCATGGGCCGGCGAGTATGCCGAAACCGCAGCATGGATTCTCTTTATTATAGTCACGGTTTTTGTGGTGACAGCAACCTCCAATGGCGCGAACCTGACGGATGGGCTGGACGGACTCGCCACCGGGTCATCGGCAATTATCGGTGCGGCTCTGGCTATAATGGCATATCTGGGAAGTAATGTCATCTACTCCTCCTACCTTAATATAATGTATATCCCCGGCAGCGAAGAACTGGTGGTGTACATGGCGGCCTTTATCGGTGCGCTCATCGGCTTCCTGTGGTACAATGCCTATCCGGCGCAGGTGTTCATGGGTGATACCGGATCATTGACCTTAGGTGGTATCATTGCGGTTTTCGCACTGCTCATTCACAAGGAACTCCTGCTGCCCCTGCTCTGTGCGATCTTCTTCGTCGAGGATCTGTCGGTTATGATGCAGGTGGCATACTTCAAATATACCAAGAAGAAATACGGCACCGGACGACGCATATTCAAGATGACGCCGCTCCACCACCATTATCAGAAACCGGGCAACGCCGGCATTGACGCACTGATTCAGAACCCCATTCAGCCCGTTCCCGAATCAAAAATCGTTACACGTTTCTGGATCATCGGTCTGATTTTTGCCGTCATGACTTTTGTTACTTTAAAAATTCGATAATTCTGCAACACTATGGATAATAAAAGATTAGTGGTTCTTGGCGGAGGAGAGAGCGGTGTGGGTGCTGCTATCCTTGCCAAAGTTAAAGGTTTCGATGTGTTTCTCAGCGATATGGGCAGCATAGCCCCGCACTATAAGGAAGCCCTCGACCAATATCAGATAGCATGGGAGGAGGGTCACCACACTGAGGCACTCATTCTGAATGCCGATGAGGTGGTTAAAAGTCCGGGTATCCCCCCCACGGCTCCACTGATTCAGAAACTTGTTGCGCAAGGCACCCCCATCATATCCGAAATTGAGTTCGCCGGGCGCTATACCGATGCCAAAATGGTATGTATCACAGGTAGTAACGGGAAAACAACCACCACGCTCCTGACCTATCATATTCTGAAAAACGCCGGACTCAACGTAGGTCTCGCCGGAAACGTGGGCAAGTCGCTCGCATGGCAGGTAGCCACGGTGAAACACGACGTGTATGTCATTGAACTGAGCAGTTTCCAACTGGAGAATATGTATGACTTCAAGGCCGATGTTGCGGTGATCATGAACATCACCCCTGACCACATGGACCGCTATGACTATCAGATGCAGAACTATGTCAAGGCCAAGTTCCGCATCATCAATAACCTTACTGCGCAGGATGCATTGATTTACTGGCAGGATGACCCCGTCATCACCGAGCAGTTGAAGCATGTGACCACTCAGGCCCGCCTCTTCCCCTTCTCCGAGGAACATGAGGGTAACAATACAGCCGCTTGGGTCGATGAGGAAAACGAACTGGTGTTCCACACACCCGACGAAAACCTCAATATGCCCCGTGCTGACCTCGCACTCTCCGGACTGCATAACCTGTTCAACTCCATGGCCGCCGGTCTGTCAGCCTGCCTGATGAATGTCCGTAAGGAGGATATACGTCGTTCTCTATCTGATTTCGAGGGGGTTGAACACCGCCTGGAATTCGTGGCCGATATTGACTCAGTGCGCTACATCAACGATTCAAAGGCAACCAATGTAAATTCATGCTGGTATGCACTGGAAAGTATGCCCGCGTCAAAATCAACCGTTCTGATTCTCGGAGGTAAGGATAAAGGTAACGACTACACCGAGATTGAACCGCTTGTCAAAGAACGTGTCAAGGCGATTGTCGCAATGGGTAAGGACAACTCCAAGATCATGGAGTTCTTCAAAGGTAAGGTAGATACACTGGTGTCGACATCGTCACTCGATGAGGCAGTTGCTCAATGTCGCGCCATTGCAACCCCCGGCGACACTGTCCTGCTCTCACCCTGCTGCGCCAGTTTCGACCTCTTCAAGAGTTACGAAGACCGTGGCACACAGTTTAAAAATGCAGTTTTATCACTAAAAGACTAACAGTCAATATCCTTCATCTCCCCAATGTCAGAAGCCACCGCCAAACCAACTGCCGAGGCTGCCCCTGTGCAAAAGGTGCGCAAACCGGATAAATACATCTGGGCCATCTACATAGGACTCTGCTTCATCTCTATTATCGAACTTTACAGCGCGTCATCGTTTGAGGTGCGTGCCAACAACGTGTTCCTTCCCTTGATACGCCACGTCATCCTCCTTGGTGTGGGTGCCGGTATTGTATATGTGGTGTCACGTATAAATTACCGATGGTGCATAATCTTCACTCCGATTTTCATCATAGTCAGCGTACTGCTTGCAGGATATGTGCTTTTTGCCGGAGAAGTGGTCAACGGTGCACGTCGCTCCTTGACGATATTCGGCTTTATGCTCCAGCCGGCGGAGTTCCTGAAACTCTCCGCCGTACTGGCTATATCGCTCTTTATGACGAAATTCCAGGGGGAGAACAGCAACAAAGGGATAATTTACTCCGGNGTGGCGGTGCTGTTGTTCGGCGGATTGCTGTTCTTTCAAGGTCTGACCAATACCATCCTGCTGATGGGTATATCCATCTCGATGATGATAATCGGTGGTATTCCGTGGCGCAAACTTGGCATCCTTTTCCTGGTCTACGGTGCTTTTGCCGTCTGCGGTGTACTGGTAAAAACCTCCTCTGAATCCAAACGTGCCGAAAATTCCGTTGAGGCTGTAGGCTCGATGGAGCAACGTGGCGAAGGTCGAATTGCAACATGGGAGGGGCGTATATCACGCTTCTTAGGGTCAGGCGACACCATCCCGAAATATCGTCAGCCCATCGACGGAACAAACGCCCAGGAGATGTATTCCTACATGGCACAGGCTCACGGCGGTGTGGTAGGTGTGATGCCCGGAAACTCACGCGAAACCTCCCGTCTGCCCCTTGCCTTCTCCGATTTCATCTACTCTATCGTGGTTGAGGAGTTCGGATTTGTGGGAGGATTCCTGCTGCTGATGGTCTATCTGTCGTTGCTTGCACGCGCCGGAAACATTGCCAGCCGATGCAAACGCTCCTATCCGGCGTTGCTGGTAATCGGTATGGCTGTGTTCATCGTTTTGCAGGCTTTGATCCACATGGCTATTGTGGTCGGAGTGTCGCCGGTGTCAGGTCAGCCTCTGCCGCTGATATCCAAAGGAGGAAGTTCAATACTGATAACATCGCTTGCGTTCGGCATCATGCTCAGTGTCAGCCGTTTCGCAGCCCGTAATGATCAATCAAAAGAAATAAAGGCTGAGGGTGACCTCCTCCCCGAGGAACTCCACGCCGAAAATCCCGCCCAACTTCATGACTAAAGTACTTATAAGCGGAGGTGGCACAGGTGGTCACATCTTTCCCGCGCTCTCTATAGCAAATGCACTCCGTCGACGTGACCCGCAGATTGAAATACTCTTTGTGGGAGCCGACAACAGAATGGAAATGGAACGTGTACCCGCTGCTGGCTATCCCATCAAGGGGTTGCCCGTGGCTGGGTTCTACCGCACCAAACTGTGGCGCAACATACCGGTATTGTTCAAACTGTGGAAAAGCATGCGCATGGCCCGGTCAATCGTCCGTGATTTCAATCCTGACATTGCTGTCGGGGTAGGGGGGTATGCCTCAGGTCCGGTACTGAAGCAGGCTCAGAAAAGGGGTATACCCACTCTGATTCAGGAACAGAACTCCTACGCCGGGGTGACAAATAAACTGTTGGCGAAGAAGGCTGACGCAATCTGTGTGGCATACGAAAATATGGATCGTTTCTTCCCCGGTGAAAAAATAATCATGACGGGAAATCCGGTCAGAAAGGATATTCTCACCTCCGAACTTACGCAGCGCGAGGCTAAGGAGCAACTCGGTTTTGACCCTGACCGCCCCTTGGTGGTCACCGTAGGGGGCAGTCTTGGCGCACGTTCGGTCAACGACGCGATGAAGCACGCGGTGAAGCGTTTTTCAGATGAAGGAATCTCCGTGCTGTGGCAAACCGGCAAACTGTATGCCGAAGAGTGTCAGGCAGCAGCCGAAGGTCTCCCCAACCTGCAGGCCACACCGTTTGTCAGCAGGATGGATCTGGTGTATCGTGCCGCAGACCTGTTAGTGTCACGTGCAGGGGCAAGCACCATATCGGAAATACAGTTGGCCGGCATCCCATCAATCCTCATCCCGTCGCCAAATGTGGCTGAGGATCATCAACGTAAAAATGCTCTGGCACTCGCCACACGCGACGCCGCCGTGATGATTGAGGATGCCGACGCCGAATCAAAGTTGGGCGACACGGTGATGGCACTCCTTGCCGACCCTGACAGGCTTAAAAAGTTGCGTCATAATGCAAAAGAGATGGCATTGCCTGACGCCGATGAGAAAATTGTAGACAAAATATTTGAGATAATCTCACAGAAATAATGGAGAAAAAAAACTTATATTTCGTTGGAGCAGGCGGCATAGGCATGGCTGCTCTTGAGCGATATTTCAAAGCCCGCGGATGCAACGTGGCTGGATATGACCGTACACCTTCCGACCTCACCCATCAACTTGGTCGCGAGGGGATTGATATTGTTTATGACGATGACCCCGAACTGATTCCGGAACTGTATCGTAATCCGGACACGACACTGGTGGTGTATACTCCCGCTGTCCCCGCATCACACCGTGGCCTGACATGGTTCCGCGACAACGGTTTTGAGGTTGTGAAACGTGCGGCGGTACTCGGNGCGGTGACACGCAGCAGCAAAAGTCTATGTTTCGCCGGAACTCATGGCAAGACTACCACCTCATCCATGGCGGCACATATACTGAACAGCACTCCGGCGGCTGGATGCAATGCCTTTTTAGGGGGTATTCTCAGAAACTATGACAGCAACTTCATCCTCAATGATAATTCCGAATACTCCGTGATAGAGGCTGATGAATTTGACCGCTCTTTCCATCATCTGACCCCGTACATCGCCGTTATCACTGCCACTGACCCCGACCACCTCGACATATATGGAACTGAGGAAGCCTACCTCGAGTCATTCGCACACTTCACCGAACTGATTCAACCCGGCGGCACACTGATTCTGCACACCGGTCTGAAACTTCGTCCGCGAGTGCAGCAGGGTGTACGCACCTTGTTCTATTCCAAGGAGGAAGGTGATTTCCATGCGGCCGACATACGCCACGAAGAGGGGAAGATAATCTTCGATTTCGTTTACCCCGGAGGTGTAATCAAGGATATAGACCTCGGTGTGCCGGTAGAAATAAATATCGAGAATGCGGTTGCGGCACTCGCAGCATGCTCACTTCTGCCGGAGTTTGACCCTGAGGCGGCACGCCATGCCGTGGCAACCTACCTCGGTGCGAAACGCCGTTTTGAGTTCTATCTCAAAGAGCCCGGCGGAAGGGTGATAATAGATGACTACGCCCATCATCCCGATGAACTGAAAGCCTCCATAAAATCGGTAAAGGCACTCTATCCCAACCGTGAACTAACCGTGGCTTTCCAACCCCATCTCTACACCCGTACCCGCGACTTCGCCCCTGAATTTGCCGAGGCGCTCTCGCTTGCCGATTCAGTTGTGCTGCTCGACATCTACCCCGCACGTGAGTTGCCTATCGAAGGTGTGACCTCAAAAATTATCTTTGATAATATAAAATGTGCAAAAAAACAACTCATTTGCAAAGATGATTTGATAAACACAATAAAAAATAGTAACTTTGAAGTTCTTTTAACAGCGGGCGCAGGCGATATGGTCGAACTGCTCCCCGAATTAGTCAATCAAGTCACGAAATGAGCAGAAAAGCGTTGACATACATGTTCCTTACCATCATCCTGGTGGGATATGCGGTAGCGGCACTCGTCGTTACCCAACTTATGTCTGCGCAAGAAAAGACCCACTCGCTTGAAATCACCCTTTCCGACCCCTCCAACCCATTCGTGACCGAGCAGGAGGTGAGGGCGAACACGCTGGGTGCTCTTCCCGATAACTACCTTAACATCCCGGTGGACAGCCTCAACCTGCAAAAGGTGGAGGATGCGCTTAACGCCATTGTCAACATTGAGGAAGCGAATGTCACACGCGCCTATCGCGGCGACAAAACCATACTCCGAGTGAACGTGTCGGCGATGATTCCCGTGGCCCGTATCTTTGACCGGAATGAATCATACTACATCAACCGGCAGGGAAAACGCCTCACAGCCAACTATCGATATAAAGTTGACGTTCCCGTTGTTGTCGCTCACTTCAACGACAAAGTGCCGCCCACCTACATTATTCCGTTCGTGGATTATCTCTACTCCGACCCCCGCTTCAATTCAATGGTTTCCGCTGTTGGAGTCGAGCCTGACGGTGACATAATCATCTATCCCATGGTGACCAACTCCCGCATCAATTTCGGCGACACCACCCTGATAAAGGATAAAGTGCACCGAATAATGCTCGCCTACAACAAAATCATACCCAAGCGCGGCTGGGACTATTATGATACCATATCCGTGAAATTCGATAACCAGATTGTCGCTCACCGCCGCTACGGTCCTCCCGTCTACCACTCCCAGTTCCAGGATGCCGACGACGACCCCGTGGATGTGGACTTCAATTACATGGACACTATCATGATAACCCCCACTCCGGGAACATAATCCGATAAACACTTTGAACCTAAAACCAACATAGATATATGCCCGACCGTAATCTCATAGTAGCGTTTGAAATTGGCAGTTCCAAAATAAAAGGGGCTGTTGCAAGCGTCGACCCAAACGGCGCCCTTACCGTCCTCGCTATCGAGGAGGAACCTCTGATCGATGCTGTCCGCTATGGCGTCGTAAAAAAAGTGGAGGAGGTAAGTAAACGTATCCAAAGCATAAAACTCAAACTTGAAAACTATGCCGCGGTAGCACCGGGCAAAATAAAAAGGGTGTTCGTTTCTGCCGGTGGACGCTCCATGCGCTCAGCAACCATACCTGTGGAGAAAACATTCCCCGAAGAGATAGAAATCACTGACATGGTGATACGCCAGTTGCGTGAACAGGCGTTGGCGCTGGGTGCGGATAATGCCGACCGTGAGGTGCTCGCCGTGATTCCGCGTGACTTCATCGTGGACGGCATACCTCAGAAAAACCCTCGCGAAATCTATGCTCATTCAATCAAAACCAACATCTGTCTGGTTACAGGTCGCGCAACAAACAACCTCAATATCAAGAGGGCGATAACCGAGCGTCTGGACATCGACATCCAGTCGCGTATCGTACGCCAGATTGCCATCGGTGGTACTGTGCTGACCGATGAAGAGAAGAGCCGCGGATGCATGCTCGTTGACTTCGGTGCGGAAACCACAACCGTTTCCATCTATCGCAACAGCGGACTGGTCTATCTGGCAACAATACCCATCGGCTCACGCACCATCACCCGTGACCTGACCAACGTGTCGGGCTCGGAAAGCCGTGCTGAGGAAATTAAGAAAACCGTCGGTAATATCACACCCGATGAACTCCGTCAGGGTCAGAGTTCCGACGGTCTTGATACCACTGAAATCAACAACTATATCCATGCACGCGCAGGTGAAATCATCACCAACATCATGGAGCAACCTATCTATGCCGGAATGAAACTGTCGGATCTCCGCGGTGGTATAGTGATTGTGGGAGGCGGTTCACGTCTGAAAGGTTTCAATGAAATGTTCAGCAGCCAGAGCGGTCTGCCGGTGCGTCAGGGTAAACCCTCCAACTCAATCCGCATTGCCGACCACCGTATTGACCCCGCAGGCGCTGTCGACATCATCTCTATCCTCGCCGTAGCGGCACGTGTGGTCAAGGAAAATCCCTGTGTGGTTTATCCCGAAAAGAAACCTCAGCCCGTGGTTGAAACATCAAAAGAGCCTGAAGACACCACCAATCGTATCGGTGCGGATATAGGCCGTGACTTCAGAGATCTGGAGGATGAGGAGGATGACCGACCCAAAAAGCCGGCAAGGAACAAAGTGGACCAGGGAAAAACCAGAAACCTCCTCTCCAAATTAGGCGATACAATATTGGGCCTCCTCAGTGAGGAAGCAAACGACTCTGATTCAGAGGATAACGATTAACACTCTCAAAAAAGATTACTTATGTTCGAGAATGACCAAACTCCTTTCGTAGATAAAAGGGATTCTGAATCCATCATAAAAGTCATTGGTGTGGGCGGTGGCGGCAACAACGCCATAAACCACATGTACAAGCAGGGTGTGAACGGTGTCTCATTTGTGGTATGTAATACTGATAAGCAGGCTCTGAATCATTCTGCCGTTCCGACACGGGTGCTCCTCGGTCCGAACACAACCTTCGGTCGGGGCGCCGGCAACAAACCGGATATAGCACGTCAGGCTGCCGAGGAGAGCGCGGAAGAAATCAACCGCCTCTTTGACGATGAAACAAAGATGGTGTTCATTACCGCCGGAATGGGTGGAGGCACCGGTACGGGTGCTGCTCCCGTGGTGGCACGCATCGCACGCGAACGTGGTCTGCTGACCATCGGCATCGTTACCATACCCTTCCTTTTCGAAGGAGAAAGTAAGATTATCAAGGCGCTCAAAGGTGCGGATGAGATGCACAAATACACCGACGCTATCCTCATTATTAATAATGAGCGTCTGACAGAAATATATCGTGACCTGAACTTCATCAACGCATTCGCCAAAGCGGATGACACGCTGACCACAGCGGCGCGCTCAATCTCGGAACTTATCAACGTCAACGGGTTGATTAACCTCGACTTCAACGACGTGGATACCACACTGCGCGACGGTGGTGCCGCAATCATCTCAACAGGCTATGCCGAAGGTGAAAATCGTGTCACAAACGCCATCAAGGATGCGCTGAACTCACCGTTACTCAAGGATAGCGACATCAAAAACTCCAAACACCTGCTGTTCAACATTTACGTTAACCCCAAGGCGGAACAGGAGTTCAAGATGGACGAAGCAAACGAATTGACCGCCTTCACAAGCAATATCTATCCCGGGGTGGATGTCATCTGGGGTATCGCCTTTGATGAGTCGCTTGGCAACAAGGTCAAGATTTCTGTTCTTGCTTCCGGTTTTGATGTCACTATACGCGAAGGAAACGGAAACAAAATTGTCTACTCAGCAGGAACCGGCGCCTCCAATACCCCTGCAGAGAAAACATCGGAAACACCCGAACAGGAACCCGACAGCGAACGTCTGGTGAAGGAGTATGGAAAGGATAAGATAGCCGAACGTCAGCGCGCTGCTGACCGTATGCGCTACATTGTGCTCACTCCTGAGCAGATGGACGACGACCAGGTGCTGATGGCTCTCGAAAACTCCCCTGCTTACAAGCGTGATCCCAAAACGGCGGAACAGATTCGTAACGCACGCGCGGAATCGGCTGAGAAAAAAGCAGAACCCCAGCCTAACCGCGGCGGTACATCGGGTAACAATTCCAATAGCAATATAATTACATTCTAAGATGAGGGTGTGTCAAAATAGGCACAGCCTCGCCGTATAGGGCTAATACGCTCATTGTCAAGGGTGTAGGGATGCTCCCTGGAGCATCCGCCGAATATACACCAATGTCCTTGAACGTACAACACATAAAAAATTCAGGCTGCATCAATTTTTTTGACACAGCCCTACAAAATAAACTATTTGGAGACTCTTTTCAACTACAACCGAATTGAACTCTGCCGCCCCACCGATATACCCTTGACATCGGCGGAGCAGCAGATGTTTACTGCTGTCGCCACGGATTTCACCCGGGGCGAACAGCCGGTCATGCGCAGTCTCTCTCCCGCAGGTGATTCTCCTTTGATAGCCATTCTGCTTTTGCTGGCCGCCTTGGTTATGTTCAACGCCAACCATGCCCGTCGCCTGTTCAGAAATTTAGGACAGGATATGTGGGGGTTGCGTCAGCGACAGAATGCTTTTGACGAACACACGGCCAACGAAACGCAAACCTTCATCCTGCTCATTTTCCTGCTCTGCGTGGGGCAGGCACTGCTGCTGTATTCATGGTTTGTAGGGAATATGGCTGTCACCTCGTTCCACACCATCAACCTCTGTCTGCTCTCGCTTCTGGCATTAACAGCAGGCTTCTACCTGTTCAAACTCCTTGCCATCCTGGTCATCGGGCACATATTCACAGACTCCCCCTCGGCAGCGCTTTGGACCCGCGGATTCAACACAACCTCGGCATTTTTAGGAGTTCTGACCATATTTCCTGCCCTGATTGTCATCTTCTATCCCGCCTTTGCTTTCCCCATGATAATACTCGCTCTGGCCACGTTTATATTTGCCGAAGTGTCATTTATTATCAAGGGATTTAAAATTTTTTATGGCAATTATGCTGATTTGCTCTATTTTATTTTGTACCTTTGCAGTCTGGAAATCATCCCGATTGTTATTGTGTATCTGATGGCGCGTGCCATCTGCATGTTTTTCTTATCTGAAATTAATATTTAAGAGCGTGAGTATCAAGAAAATACTGGTTTCACAACCTAAACCTGCAAGCGACAAATCACCATACTTTGACATAGCCAAACGCCATAACGTAGAAATAGTTTTCCGACCTTTTATTAAAGTAGAGGGTCTGTCATCAAAGGATTTCCGTCAGCAGAAAGTTTCTATTCCCGAGCACACGGCCATCATTTTCACAGCGAAGGCCGCTATTGACTCGTTTTTCAAAATCTGCGAGGAACTGCGTATTTCAATCCCTGACACAATGAAATATTTCTGCACCACTGAGCAGATTGCGCTTTATCTCCAGAAATATATAGTTTACCGTAAACGCAAAATTTTCCACGGCGTTACCGGCAAACTTGATGATCCTACCCTTGTGCAGTATCTGACCAAACATAACAAGGAAAAGTTCCTATATGCTGTCAGTGATATTCACCGCGACGAGGCTAATCCCCTTGACAAACTGAACATCAACTACACAAAGGCCGTCATGTATCGCACCGTCAGCAACGATTTCGCTCCTGACGAACCCCGCGACTTCGACATGATGCTCTTCTTCTCACCCGCCGGCATCGAGTCTCTTCTCAAGAATTTCCCTGATATTGCCGAAAAGGATGTCAAGATCGGATGTTTCGGAAACTACACCTGTCAGGCTGTGCGCGACGCAGGTCTCAACCTCGATTTCAGCGCCCCCACTCCCCAGACTCCTTCTATGACGGCTGCTCTGGATCTCTATCTCACCGAACATAAAAAATGAAACAATACGGGTTAGGGAAAGCACAGAAGTTATGCTCGAAAATAGCAATTGACTCTCTGTTCCGACGCTCGGAGGATTCCCACGCCACTCTGGCTTATCCGGTCAGGGTGGTGTGGCGTTGCAATCCGTCGCGTAAAGCCGACCCGCAGACGCCAAAGTTCCTCATCTCCGTGCCGAAACGCAAATTGCGCCACGCCGTCGACCGTGTGCAGATGCGCCGTCGTATCCGTGAGGCTTACCGTCTGAACCACAGAGAATTTATTGGTGAACTTCACTTGCCCCTCGACATGGTTTTCATCTATGTCGCTGACTCTCTGCTTCCTTATCAAAACATTGAAAGAGCCGTTCGCCGATGCTTGCAGAAAATATCAGAAAAGCACTCTCCTTCCTGCTGATTCTCCCCATACGCTTTTATCGCTATTGTATATCGCCGCTTTTCCCGCCGGTGTGCCGCTATACCCCTTCCTGCAGCCAATATGCCATAGAGGCGATTTCAAAGCATGGTCCTTTCAAGGGGATGTGGCTCGCTGTAAAACGTATATGCAGGTGTCATCCATGGGGTGGCTCCGGCTATGATCCGGTGCCGTGACCATGAATATTATTGATATACACCACCACGGTGTGACAGCACCGGAAAATTCCGTCACCTCTTTTTCAATCGGTCAGCCTGTGCCTCTCGGGAATGGATTGTTGTCGGTGGGTATTCATCCGTGGCACTCCGAATCGGCCGATATAAAGCAGGTAACTGAAGAATTGTCCGGTGTGATTGAACGAAATCCTCGGATTGTGGCAAT
Source organism: Bacteroidales bacterium (assembly GCA_014800385.1). Classification (GTDB taxonomy): domain Bacteria; phylum Bacteroidota; class Bacteroidia; order Bacteroidales; family Muribaculaceae; genus CAJUPY01. Next base: position 88,867 of record JAAVGE010000011.1, on the reverse strand, counting down.
CGGCGAGACCGGAATAGACCGCCTTAGGGGAGCGGAAATCGACAAGCAGTTGGCCCTGTTTCAGGTACATATAGAACTCAGCGAACGACTGCGGAAGCCGTTGATAATACATTCCGTCAGAGCCTCGGACATAATCCTGCAACAGCATAAACTGTATCATCCACGCCAAAACTGGGCTATTCACGGATTCCGTGGTAAGCCGGTGGAAGCCCTCCAGTTGACCGGCAGGGGTATATACCTCTCTTTTGGTGAACAGTTCAACCGGGAATCGCTTGAAGCAATTCCGATGTCGTTGATTCTTGCGGAAACAGATGAGTCATCGCTTCCGATAACTCAGATAATTCAGAACCTGTCGCCCGTTATCGACGAAAAGCAGATTGCCGGGAATACGATTTGTTATTTGTCTGAGCGATAAACGCCTGCCGCTTTCATCAGGCAATATCTCTCGTACCAGCGGTTTTTGTTTAAGTATCAGTCAGAAATAAGGGTACTCCAACAGGTGCTCCGATTTAATCTCCCTCCCCCTGCTTCACTCGAGAGTGTGTCAAAATAGGCAAAGCCTCGCAATATACAGGATTATGCGGCTGCTCCATGGAGCAGCCCTACAGGGCTAATGCGTTGATTGTCAAGAGTGTAGGGATGCTCCATGGAGCATCCTCCGAATATGCATCACTGTCCATGAACGTACAACACTTAAAAATACAGGCTGCATCAGATGTGCATAACCCTTAAAACATCAATTCTCCTCTTTCTCCTGTTCTGTCTGAAAACTCGATTACGCATTGTCAGGCAAAGCATCATGGCATGCACTCTGATTGGATGCATACAAAAAAAGTGTGAAGGAAGTTTCCAACACACTTTTATGGGGTATCTAATGGCTATATTGTTACAGGAGTTTCTGCAGCAGATCCATATTGTAGTTGCGGGTACGGTTCATTGCAGTGATAATATCGACGAGGGTCCACAGTCCGCATCCTCCAAAGGTGAGGAATTTGGCAACACCCAGACCTAACTGACCGAGAATGAAACGGTCTATTCCGAAGGCACCGCCAAGCCAGGCGATAAGTGTCATCATTGAAGGGGATTTGAATGGTGCAGCCAGAAGTTCGTTGGCACGAAGTTCGCTTACTGCTTCAAGTTGTGCTTTTATCTGAGGTAGATCAGCCTGTTTGAATTTATTTCCGTTTACGGTTATGAACTGGTCAATCTGTTCTTGTGTCATCTGAAGTGAAATTATTGATTTGTGGGGCAAAGTTACGAAAAAAAAGGATAATTCCCAAATCACGCTACGGCGGCTGCCGGCTAATTTTCCTCTTTATCGTCGTTGACAGTTATGCGTATCAGTTCCAGACGGGTAGCGGTTTTTTTCATAATCTGCAGCGAGAGGTTCCCGTCAATGATGGTTTCACCTTGCTGTGGCAGACTGCCTGTAGTGTGCATGATGAATCCGGCAAGTGTCTGGTAGTCATCGCTTTCAGGCAGATTAAGGTGGTACAGTTCATTGATAGCCTCAATTTCCATGCGTCCCGAAAACTCAAACACGTTGGGCGCTATCTGATGCTGCACCAGACCCGAAAGGTCATGCTCGTCCTGAATATCTCCGAATATCTCCTCCACAAGATCCTCTAATGTTACCATGCCTGCAGTGCCGCCGAACTCATCCACGATGATTGCCATGGAGCGTTTTTCGGTCAGCAGTCGGCGCATCATCTTGTTGGCAAGAAGGGTTTCCGGGGCGAAGATGACAGGCTTTATCGCCTCTTCCCATGAATGTTCGGGATGGAACAGTTCCGACACATGGATGTAGCCAAGAATGTTGTCGATATCTTCTTTATATACAAGGATTTTGGAGCGTCCTGATGATGTAAACAATTCGCTTAACTGCTGCGAGGTGGTGTTGTCAATGTCGACAGCAACAATTTCGTTGCGCGGGGTCATGCAGTCGCGGAGGTGTATGGTGGAGAAGTCGAGAGCATTGTGGAAAATCTTCACTTCGTTCTCGATCTGCTGTTCTTTACCCTCGGAATCGGGATGATTTATGGTACGTTCGATAAATTCGTTGAGGTCACCCAACGAGAGATAACCCAGCGTAGTCTCGGTGTCCTTAACTCCGAACATACGCATCAGCAGACGTGAAATCCATGTGGTGAGCAGGGAGATAGGGTAGAGGATGAGATATATCAGATAAATGGGTATGGAGAACAGTTTCAGCGAGGCGTTGGGGTTGATACGGAAAATTGATTTGGGAAGAAATTCACCGGTTATCAATATCACTGCCGTTGATATGATGGTGGATATCAGGAGTATTACGGCCGGATTATCGGATATGCTGCTGGAGATCATCGGGTCGAGGAGTTTGGAGGTTCCCATACCGTAGACCACCAACGCTATGTTGTTACCCACCAGAATCGTAGAAATGAAGAATGATGGACGGGTGTAGAAAAGATTCAGTATTTTGGACACTATGCCACCATGCTTTATGTCCAGTTCCACACGGACGCGGTCCGAGGTGACAAAGGCTATCTCCACACCTGAGAAGATTGCAGAGAGGGTGATTGTGATTATTATGAGAATATACCAGGAATGATCCATCAGTTATGTTGCTTGAGTGTTAGAGCGCCCTCTTTTTTCTCCGGGTCGGCTTGNTTTTTGGGTGTAATTTCGGTGACNGTTACCTTGTCGGCTGTCTGCGATTCGGAGGATTCTNTTTCGGCAGACTNATCCGAGGCGGTCTCCTGCTGTCGCCGTTCCGGAACGGGGAAAATACCCGACGGGCGGAGTATATCATAGTCNGTCATCTGCTCGTTTGACTTAAATCCGTAGCCTTCGATAATTCGGTTGGAGCGTTCGATGTGGATAAACGAGTCGGAGTAGACTTTGTGGTAGTCCTGATCCCAGAATAATTGCTGAGTCAGGAATTTGTCGCCTAAAGTATTTTTGATGTTTACGTTACCATCCAGTCGCCANAGGCGTTTNCGGCTGAAATATGTGGCTGAGTCACAGCGTATTGTCGCCTCTACGGCCATATCGTCGGTAAACTTTTCGATGTANAGTCCGTCAGGGAATTTCCANGCCGGGTTCTCCGACTCCTCATACATCTCCCATAGCGGTGAGGTGATGTTGTAGCGGGTGTAGCCGGAATCGGAAATCAACGTGTTCACATCCTTTGTCACCATGGTCGGTGTAGCCGAGGGGTCGTTGATGGCCGGTTCGTAGGATTTCTTCTCCTCTTTGCATGCGCTGACAGAGGCCACCACCAAAATGGCGACGGCAACCACTGCGGGCATCAGGCGCATTGATGAAGAAGTGCTCCTCTGCGTCATTATCGTATCTTGCTCTGCCAGAACCAGAGTTCGTTGAAGTTAACGCCCAGAGTCAGATTGAANTAGTTCTCTTTNACCAGCGGGTTGGGAGTGGCTTGNCGGCGGTAATATTCAANAGTGAGGTTGACCACTGTTTTTGAACCCGGAGCGGGGAGTCCGAAGCCGAGTGTGACACCCTCNTTGCGGATGTGATTGTCGCCCACCATCACGTAGTCGCGGTCGTAGTAGGCTCCGAAGCGATAATTGACGCGCTGAATCCATGATCCGCGTGGGTCAGGAGTGTANTGCACACCTGCGGCCACTTTCCAACGGTTGTCGAAGCGTGTGCCCTCAAACCCTTCGAGGGTGGTATATTTGGCATTCTTCCAGGGTTGATAGGTGAAGTCAGCCTCTACCATCCATCGGTTGCGCAGATTGAGGTTCACACCTGCNCCCCANGTGTCGGGCATGGAGTAGTTACCGCCAAGATGAATGGTCTGTGTGGTGTCGGGCACGGTTGCGTCATTCTGGTCATATTTTATGCCGAAAGTCTTGCCGTGCAGATCCTTGCCGGGGGTGTAACTCACACCGAAGGTCAGACGGTCGCGACGGTTCAGGGGTAGGGCATACTGCACACCGAACTGCAGAGAGTAGTCACGCACCTGCATCTCGCGCTGGAACAGCGAAACGGCGCCGGTGGTGGTGTACACATAGTTGCTGTTGGTGATATTNCCGAACATATATCCGACGTTGGCACCGACAGAAAATCCCTTGAACGGACGGTAGCCCACACCGGCATAAATGAGGTTGATGCCACCGCTACCCTGATATGATGCCGCACCGTTGTTGATTTCGTCGCCGAAGGCATATCCGGTGGATGTTACCGGAAGCAGACCGATTGAAGCGCCGAGATTCTTCATGATGGGGAACTGNAGGGTGATGTAGTCCAGNCCGCCTCCGAAGTCTGAGGTNTTGTTGCCCGTATCGGAAGCCGACTGATATGACATGCTGACACCCATATCAAACAGGAAGGTCAGGGAGTCGATGGCGGCATACGACGCGGGGTTCATCACGTTGATCTGACGACCGCTCTGCATGGCGTAGCCGACTCCACCCATTGATCGTTGTGAGGAGGTAGCATTGTCACGCATGGTTCCGTAGCCGAAACGTGAATAAGGGGAGAAGGCATCCTGTGCCATTACCGAGGAAACGGACAGCGCCACCATGGCGCATATCACTGATATATACTTAATGATTTTCATTATATAATAATATTCTGTTTAAGCCGAATGAAACAAGACCCGGAATCACGGTAGCCTCTACCGGTTCCAGCATGCGGGCGATATCCGCGCCCCAACCGCCGGTGATGATAAGNCGTGTGTTGTCAGGCAGTTGAGATAGATANAACAGTATCTCCGCCTTGATGCCGTTGACAACCCCTGAGCGCATGGCGGTTTCCGTCGACACTCCTAACAGNGGTGTCTCGCCNCGCGAGTCAATCATCGGNAGACGACCGGTGAAGCGGTTCAGCGCCTTNAGTCGCAGACCTATTCCGGGGGCAATGTTTCCCCCCACAAACTCACCGTCGGAGTTGACGAAGTCGTAGGTCACGGCGGTGCCTATATCCACAATCAGNGATGCTGTTCCGGGATTGTACTCCCATGCTCCCACGGCTGCCGCGATACGGTCGGAGCCGAGTGTTTCGGGGGTTGCATAGAGGATTCCTATGGGAAGCGGAGTGGAAGCACTTAAAATCAGTACATTCTCCTCTCCGAACAACTGATGCAGATAACCTATCAGGGTATAATCGTTAGCCACAACCGTGCAAAGGGCAACCTTCACCGGATTGTAGTTTTTCTTTATCTCTGTGAGATGAGTGCGCGAAACGTTTGAGACGGTTTCCTGCCAGATGACATTGTCGCCCTCCCAGACCACTGCTTTCAGTGCGGTGTTTCCGCGGTCTATTGTAAGATAATGTTGCATTTCGTGGCAAAATTAGTAAATTGTGGAGAATCTACCCTAAGAAACTGTTTAAATTTTTGAAAAAAAATCTTATAAACTCTGCTTTTAATGTTCTTTTTGGTGATTTTGCCAGGTTTCGTCGGTCACGATACCCGCATAGCCACCTTCTCACCTTCTAAAATTCACCCAAAAATATCCTCAAAATCACCCGTACATAAATTTAACACAATTTTTCATTAAATAAATCCGCGCAGGTGTATGTAACGAGAATATTTTAAGTAACTTTGTACAAAATAATCAGTAATGGAATCAATCAGACAACTTTACAAGATAGGCTACGGTCCTTCAAGCAGTCACACTATGGGCCCGCGAAAGGCTGCCGAACTGTTTCGGGCACGTAACCGTCACGCCGCTTCGTTCAAGGTGACGCTCTACGGCTCACTTGCCGCTACTGGCGAGGGTCACCTCACTGACCGTGCTATCCTGGATGTGCTTACTCCGGCGGCGCCTGCTGAAATTATCTGGAAGCCGGAGATTTTCCTGCCGTTTCACCCAAACGGAATGACATTTGAGTCATTCACCGCCGACGGTACTCTGATTGAATCGGAAACGGTCTATTCNATAGGTGGCGGCGATATATGTCATGAAAACGAAACGCGCCGGCAGGGTGAGAAAATCTACGATATGTCACATATCCGCGACATCATGGCATGGTGTGACCGGACAGGGAAAAGTTACTGGGAATATGTTGACCATTGTGAGAATTCCGACGTGTGGGACTATCTGAAGGTGGTATGGCAAACAATGCGTGAGGCTGTTGAGCGTGGCATCGAGGCCGAGGGCGTTCTGCCCGGTGGACTGGGAGTGCGACGCAAGGCGGTGCAATATCATGTGCATGCCGCNGGCTACAGTTCCAACCTCAAGAGCCGCGGACTGGTCTATGCCTACGCACTGGCCGTAAGTGAGGAAAATGCTGCCGGAGGAAAAATCGTCACCGCACCGACTTGCGGTTCATCGGGCGTTGTGCCGGGTGTGCTCTATCACCTGTACTCATCCAANAATTTCTCCGAGCAACGCATACTGCGGGCATTGGCTACTGCCGCCCTTTTCGGAAACGTGGTGAAGGAGAACGCNTCGGTTTCCGGTGCGGAGGTGGGTTGNCAGGGTGAGGTNGGTGTGGCNTGCGCCATGGCTGCCGCNGCTGCCAATCAACTGTTCGGNGGATCGGTGGCACAGATTGANTACGCCGCCGAGATGGCACTTGAGCATCACCTCGGATTAACCTGCGACCCTGTGTGCGGACTGGTGCAGGTGCCCTGCATAGAGCGTAACGCCTACGCTGCTGCCCGCGCACTCGACTCCAACCTCTATTCCGCTTTCTCCGACGGACGCCACACGGTGTCGTTTGACCGTATTGTGGAAGTGATGAAACAAACCGGGCACGATATGCCCTCACTTTATAAAGAAACTGCCAAGGGGGGACTTGCCGTAATCGGTGATTAATACCCGGGAATAAAAATATATTTTATGAGCCAATTACCTGAAATAAAAGAAACTAAGGGAGGATTCCTCCGTAATCCCAAAATATGGCAGGCTGCGCTATGCGTCGCTGTAATTGCCATAATATCGATATGTTTTTTCCATCCTGATGCCTTTCAGGGAAATGAACTGCGCCAGTACGACATGATGCAGGGTGAGGCGATAGGTCAGGAAACAAAGGCTTTTGAGGAGGCGACAGGTGAAAAATCGTGGTGGACCAACTCGCTGTTCGGCGGTATGCCTACATTCCAGATTTCGCCTACCTACTCCTCCAACTTGCTGTTCTCCTGGTTCACGACCCTCTACGGATTAGGGCTCCCCGCACCTTCCAATCTTCTGTTTATGATGATGGTCGGGTTCCTCATCCTGATGTTTGCCATGAAGGTGAAGTGGCAATATGGTCTGATAGGAGCAGTGGCATGGGGCTTCTCCACTTATTTCATAATCATCATAGGTGCCGGACATATATGGAAGTTCGTGACACTCAGTTACATACCCCCGACTATCGCCGGACTCATACTCTGTTATCGCGGTCGGCGCCTGCTCGGAGCGGGTGTGGCGGCTCTGTTTGCCATGATGCAGATTTCATCGAACCATATCCAGATGAGTTACTACTTCATGTTTGTCATGCTCGGTGTGGCAATAGCGTTCGGTGTGGAGGCTTACCGCAGCAAGAAAATCAAGCAGTGGCTGGTGTCAACTGCTGTTCTCGCCGGTGCCGGTCTGCTTGCAGTCGGTGCAAATCTACCCAGCCTCTATTACACCTACGAATACTCCAAAACAACCATGCGAGGGGGTCACTCCGAACTGTTGCAGGGGAATGCGGCCTCAAAATCGGATGGTCTGGATCGAGATTACATCACTCAATACAGTTATGGCAAAGTTGAGACTCTGTCGCTGATGATTCCCAACATCAAGGGTGGAGCATCGGCACACCCCAAGGGTGGCAAGATGGAAGCCCTCTCCCTGGCTGACCTGTCCGAGGCTCAGGAGGCGGTTCAGAGCGGTTCCGTTGACCAGATGACCGCTCAATATCTCAACTATATGTCGCAATATTTCGGTGAGCCGGAGGGAACAAACGGACCGGTGTATGTCGGGGTGATTATCTTTGCCCTGTTCCTTGTAGGATGCGTTATTGTCAAAGGTCCGTTGAAGTGGGCTTTGCTGGCACTGACCCTGCTCTCCGTGCTGCTTGCATTGGGTCGCAATTTTATGATGCTGACCGATTTCTTTATCGACTATATCCCCATGTACAGCAAGTTCCGCACCGTGGAAAGTATCCTTGTAATAGCGGAATTCACCATCCCCGTACTGGCTATCCTTGCCTTGCAGAAACTTCTAACGGCAAAGGAGGGATGGCAGGAATATATGAAGCCTGTAGTAATCTGCTTCGGTGTTGTCGGCGTGATTGCTCTGCTCGGATTTGTGGCACCCTCCATCTTTGGCGACGGGGTGACTGAAAACGACATGCAGACTTCAAACATGATTTCCTATCAGTTGATGTCGCAAGGCTACGATGCACAGCAGGTGCAGATGTTCAGTCTGAATAATCCCGCTATTTACCAGGCTGTAAATCAGTTGCGTTTGGATATGGTTAAAGCCGATTCGCTCCGCAGCCTGTTCTTCCTGCTCGGCGCAATGATATTCCTGTTGTGGGGTATGAAAAACCGCAAGACAGTTATTTCATGCGTGGCGGTGGGTGTGCTGGTGTTCTTTGACCTTTACACCGTGAACAAACGCTATCTCAACCACGACAGTTTCTGTACTCCCGAACTCTCCGTTGTTGACCCGTTCGCACCCTCTGACCTTGACCGATACCTGATGAGCGACACCGCAATGAACTACCGAGTGATGAATATCCCGATGTTCAATAGCCCCGCTCCCTCTTACCACCATAAAATGATAGGTGGCTATCATGCAGCAAAACTCACACGCTATCAGGACCTTATTGACCGTCATCTGAGCAATTTCCTCACCGGACAGATCAGTGAGGCTGACCTGCGTGTGCTCAACATGCTCAATGCACGCTATATCATCGACCCCAATGGTGAACTGATACCTAATCCTTCGGCTTATGGCAACGCCTGGTTCATCAACGACATAGCCTGGGTTGACGGAGCCGATGCCGAGATGGATGCTCTCTCTGAAATTGACCCCGCCGTGACCGCCGTGGCTGACAAGAAATTCAGCGGTGTGCTGAAAAACGCCTCCATGATACAACCCGGCGACACTATTTATGAAACAACTTACGCCCCGAACCGTCTGACCTATCATGCACGTACTGCCAACGGTGGAACCGCAGTCTTCTCGGAGGTTTATTTCCCCTGGGGATGGAAGGCTGAAGTGGATGGCAAACCGGTTGAGATAGGCCGTGTAAACTACATACTCCGTGCCATTGACATCCCTGCCGGAGAACATACCGTAACCATGACCTTCAATCCCGACTCGATGTCGGCGACTACAACCACCGCAACGATTTCCGTAATATTGATATATCTGTTGGTTATCGGAGGCGTTGTACTGACCATAATCCATTATCAGCGAAAGGAATAAGGGGATGGGATTGTTAGGCTACACGTTCCGCACATTCAACCGGCTGCGACATGGCAAAGGGTTCGGAGTACACTCCCCCTTCGCCTATATGTTCATCCGGGAGGTGCTTCGTCTGCCTGACAAATATGCCTATTACTCCTATCATGAACTGGAATATTGGCATGAGGTTTCTGTTGACGAGAAACTGGGCGAGCCTCTCCCCTTGAAATATCTGAAAATGATATTCAGGATAGGAAATTATTTCCGGAGTTCACGGATGCTGCTCCTCGGGGAGTACGACACGTTGCTTGCCGTGGCTGCCGCATCGGTCAGTCCCGACACAAAGGTCTGTGTGTGGGATGCCGCCGGGAAGATTAAACTTGACCCTCTGAAAAACCGTTCAGAGCGGTTCCGGCAGATTACGGGCGATGCGGATCTCCATGCCGTTCTCAGTTCATTTGAGGATGGCTACGGTCGTCCGACAGTCATAATCAATGGCGACAGCGAGGAGATAGAACGTGCTGTGTTATCGGATGAGATAAGCCGACTTGAGCCGGTGTTTATCGTAGTCAGGCTGAAACAGAACCGCAGGATATGGAACCTCTTAATGCAGAACTATAGTGATAGCGGTATGTCGTTCGCCAATCCGCATGTGGCCGTGATGGTGCCTGACCAAAGACTTCCCCGTCAACATTTCAACCTCTGGATATGACCCGCACTGTCACATCTGTTGAGCGACTGATGGATGGCTATGCCGCGTATCTGCAACTTGAGCGCGGTATGGCTGAAAACACACGTGTCAGTTATCTGTTTGACGTACGCAAATTCCTGACCTATATTGAAGGGAGCGGAATCACGGTGACCGGTGTCACCATCGATGACCTACGCGAGTTTATGGGGGAACTGCACGATGTTGGTATCGCTCCGCGTTCGCAGGCGCGAATTGTGTCCGGACTGAAATCGTTCTACTCATTCCTCAAACTTGAAAATTATGTCGATGAGAGTCCCGCCACATTGCTGGAGTCGCCCCGAACCGGCAAGCATCTGCCTGATGTGCTGAGCGTTGAGGAGATTGATGCACTCACCGAAGCGATTGACGAGGGGTCGGAAGAGGGGTTGCGTAATCAGGCCATAATAGAGGTGCTGTACGGGTGCGGATTGCGTGTGAGCGAACTGGTGAATCTTGAAATATCAAAACTTTATCTGAACGACGGCTATCTGGTGGTGACCGGTAAGGGCAACAAGCAGCGCATGGTGCCGATGTCGGAGATTTCCATAGAACTGATTCGTGACTACATACCTATACGTGGTGAACATGGCATAAAACCCGGCGAGGAGAATATCCTGTTTCTTAATCGGCGGGGAGGGAGACTGACCCGACAGATGATATTCATCATAATTCGCCGTCTCGCCGAAGCCGCCGGCATAAAAAAAGAGATTTCTCCCCACACCCTCCGCCATTCATTTGCCACACACTTGCTTGAGGGGGGTGCCAACCTGCGTGCCATTCAGCAGATGCTCGGGCATGAGTCGATAGCCACCACTGAAATCTATCTTCACCTTGACACCACACAACTGCGCAATGAAATTCTTCAATTCCATCCGCGCAATAAAACAGATTAAGAAACTGTTTAAATTTATTTCTCATAAATTTAAACAGTTTCTTAATTGATAAAAATTATATGGGCTGGGACATAGTAGCAATCGGGACAAATCACAATCTTCCTGTGGAAGATCCAATTCGGGGTAGATGGTTTCAATTCGTCAGGGCTTTCAATAGTTCTGATGTACTCTCCAATAAGGTTGATATATCAGATTTTAGAAAGTATATTTTCCGCCAACTAAAGGCTTGTGGCTGCGACAAAGCATATTATTTTGCTGATCAAGGATCTGGAGAATGGTTATATAATGCCATTGACAAACCTGCTAAAGAGTGGATTGAATATTTAGAAAAGGGCGAATATATAACTGATGATTGTAAAAGTCCAAAAACTTCTTGATAATACTTTAATGTTTTCTGAGGTTGACGATATTGACTGTTTCGTGGATGATTTCTCTGATTTAGAAGAAAATAAGTAACCCCATCGGAGTTATTAAGATAATCTGCTGGGTAACATCCTTTTATTATTGTCTAATTCCCTAAAATACTGTAATTTTGCATACGATGATGACTATTGACGATATAATGGCATTGATTTCGGCGGATGAGTCAAGGACTCCGGAACCGAAGAAAGTCTCTATATATCAATAATCTTTTTAGAATAGCAGGATATGAAGCCAAACAAGATGGACATAGTATTAGACCTCACTATTGATGCACTCTATAACAAGGCGTCGGGAGTCATAGAACAGGCACGTACTACGGCCTATAGGCAAGTTAATGAGGCGTTAGTGAAAAGAAACTGGGAACTTGGTAAACTTATTGCTGAGGAGGAACTCAATGGAGAGAATCGAGCCGCGTATGGGACATCGATTATCAAGGGGCTTTCCAAACGTCTTACATATTCGTACGGGAAAGGCTTTACTAAGACAAACCTCTATAGTTATAAAAATTTCTATGAGATGTTTCCGAAGATTTTCCACGCAGTGAGTGGAAAATCTCAGGCTCTACTATCGTGGACTCATTACAGAACGCTTATTCAGGAACTTAATGACGAAGCCCGCGCTTGGTATGAGCAGGAAACTTTAACACAAAATTGGAGCACACGTACGCTCCAGCGTAACATCGGCTCTCAGTATTATTTCCGATTAGTTGCCTCTCAGCGCAAAGATCTTGTGAGGAAGGAGATGGTTGAGTTGACTGCACCATTACAAAATCCGGATCCTACGGAATTTATCAAGAATCCGGTAGTGGGAGAATTCTTAGGCTTTACCGCCGATTCATCTTATAGGGAGACTGACCTTGAACAGGCCATAATTGATAACCTGGAGAAATTCCTGCTTGAGATGGGTAAAGGCTTTGCTTTTGTAGCCCGTCAGCAGCATATACACACCGAAAAACGAGATTACTTCATTGACCTCGTATTCTACAACTACATCTTAAAATGTTTTGTCCTAATAGACTTGAAGACATCCACAATCGAGCATCAGGATGTAGGACAGATGGATATGTATGTCAGAATGTATGATGAACTAAAACGAGGGAAGGATGATAATCCTACCATAGGTATCCTTTTGTGCGATGACACTGACGAGGATATAGCAAGATATTCAGTTCTCCATGACAATGACCATCTTTTCGCCTCCAAGTATATGCTATATCTTCCTACCCCTGAACAACTGCGTGCAGAAATCGAGCGTCAGAAAGCAGTCTATTTCCTTAAAGAAAAAGAACACGATGAAAACGATAGGGAGTAATTCTAATGGCTTAGGAACTGTTTAATGTGTGTTTGAATTTATGGCACAGTTCAATTCATTTGAGGAGGCTATTGACTTCTCGTTCTGGAAAGATATCTGCCTGGAATACGGAGTAAGCAGGCATTATGCGCGCGGAGAATATTTTGTGCATGCAGGGAGTATGCTCAGGCAGGTGGGATGGATCATTTCCGGGGGATTCAAACATTCGCTCATCGACCATGCCGGTAACCTGAAGGCGGTGGGATTCGTGTTTGAGGGTTCTGTTCTGGCTAATTACCAGAGTGCTATGTTGGGGCGTAAGATGCCTACTGACATTATCGCTCTTGAAGATTCCGAGGTGATGGTTATTCCTGCCGAGTTGATACGTGACCGTTTGCAGGTTGACCCCACGCTGCACATCAGGTTTACTCAGGCACTGTTTGAGCAGGCTTATGTCCATATCCTCAACGACTACCGCTATACGCCCACGGAGCGTTACCGGCAGTTGGTGGAACGTTATCCTCGAATAACCCAACTTGTGACGCTCGCCGAGATTGCGTCTTATCTGAACATCTCCTACCGCCAGTTACACCGCATCCGTGAGGCTGTGCTGAATGGTTGATTTCTGACATTTGTCATATCCGGTGCCACGGTTTTGTCATATCTTTGCCCCGAAAATCACGCATGATATGACTAAATTCATCCGAACCATATCGCTTCTGCTTCTTTTCCTGTTCGCCGCCGGAACGGGTGGTCTGCTGCACGCCATGAAGATTTATAACTCCAACTGCGGGATGGTTTATCTCTGTTCCGGCGACAGCATTGTTGCCGACGGCGATCTTAACGTTGTGATACCCAAGAAGAAGGAGAAACTGAAAATCATCGAGCACCCCTACTCTGCCGAAAACAAAATTCTGCAACAACAGGAGCCGTCTGCGATAGATTCTCTGATTGTATGGAGCCGCACGGCGCCCGGTCGTCGCCACACGTTTGTTTATATCAACAACACAGGGTGGTGTCATTTAGCGGAACGAGGGCCCGAGTCATCGGTGCTTTGCTACGGCTCGAAGGGTTACTACTGTTCAGGCAACGGAGGACTGTGGTACCGCGGTAAGGGGGAGATGCTCCTGCTCAAGGATGGCGTTGTCCATCGCTTTGGCAAGCCGGATAAAAGGGTCGATGCGAAGATGCGCCGGCGTCTGGAGGTGCTGTTCTGCGACAATACCGCCGTGCAGGAGTATATCCGTTCAGCCCGCGGGCGGTGCGACAAGGTTTTGCGTGCTATTCCTCACATTAAATAAATCCAATCATGACTCTACGAATCATTCTCGCTTTTATCCTTACATTAGCCGTCAGTATGACATCATTCGGGGCGAAGGACCCGGATGAATATCACGCGCAGGTGATACTTGCCAACGGCGACACCATTACCGGCTACATCCACAATGATCTGAAAACCGGTTTGAAGAATATGTTTTCCAAAACCGGATCAATACGTCAGTATATAAACATCGGAGATGAACTCAACGGTGGAAAAACGAAACGCTACAGTGCGAAAGAGGTGAAGGAATACCGTATTCTTAATCCCACGGAGGGGTATCCCGAGGGTGCGGTATGCGCATCGGAAATGCTGAACTCACCCGGCATGTTCAAACCTCTGAGATATGTAAAGGGGTTGGCATGGGAGTTGAACCGCAGGGAGAGCGGGACAGTACTGCGGTGGGATGTGTGGGAAACCACGGGCGGTCGCAACAGCGTCAGTCGCCTGGTGCCCGCCATCGGCGTAAGATTCAAGGGTGCCCCTGCTGCATTCATCGTCTGTGTCAACGGACTTTTCAACGACTGGTATCTGTGTCACTATCTCAAAAAGAACTACCCCGAACTCCACGAAGCCTGGGACCAATATTACCACCAGGGGAAAGATGCCAAAGCCCATAGGAAAGAACTGACCGACAATCCGTCAACCGCCCTGCTCTTCTACGAGGAGTTCCTGCTCAACAATCCTCCCCTGAATGATGAAACCACTGATTAGTCTGTCGCTTGCACACCTCCCCCTCATAACAATACCAAGTAGACTCTTGTATTTATTTGCATACGGCTGCTCCATGGAGCAGCCGTATAGGGCTAATGTGTTGATTGTCAAGAGGGTAGGGGTGCTCCCTGGAGCATCCGCCGAATATACATCACTGTCCATGAACGTACAATATATAAAAAATCAGGCTGCATCAACTTTTGATACAGCCCTCATTCTTTTTACTATTTCTCAACACTTAGTTTGAATCCCGCCGAGTGGGCAGTGTACTGAGGGGCATACTGGCTCTGGGCTGTGGCAATACCTGAAGTGAATGTTCCCGGGTTGGTTACCGTAAATTCCTGTTCAAGGATGTAGGTACCTTCCGGAAGGTAGTTTATGAAAATGTCGGATGAGGAGTCGCCGGTCTGACGATAGAAGCAGATGTTTTCTGACCACACGGGTGTAGGCAACTGATTCATCGGCTCGAGACATGCAGCGCGGTTGTCGTTGATTACCACATACTGCATTGTCGCTTTAACCTTGACCGTAAGGGATACTTTCACTACATCGCCAACCTTGAATGAGGTGGTCTCTTTCCATGTCGTGCCATCAGCACCGGCCTGTTTTACCAGGAACCGTTTCTCAATATTGAGATCATCGCATCCTACCGCATCGATTGACTCCATGTCGCGGGTTGAAACAGAGTAAACCGAGCCGTAAGCCGGGGTGTCGCCTGTGCGGGTCACTGTAACCTCAGCATGGCTGCCGACCGCATCGGTGATGTCGGCACGGAAATAGCCTGTGATGTTGTCAACCTTGTCGGGAGTGAACTCGTGACTGTTCACCTTCACCACGGTTGAACCGGGATTGAGGGGTGTCCACTGCGAACCTGTGGCGAGAATGTTATAAATGATACATGTTACATCGGCTGAGTTGCCCCAGTTGTTGGCAGACTTTTCAAGAATGAGCCACTGGCGGATGGCATTGATTTTGTCCGCCGGCTGTGAGGTGAGGGCGTATGCCTGAAGGATGCGTGCAGTTGTGCCTACACCGGCATCCTGCCATCTCATCCCTTTCTGTGGTGTGTCAATAGCAAACTCCGAAATTGAGGAGACGATGGTACCTGCTGTGGAATGATAGTCATTCTCAGCAAGGATAATGGCGGCAAATGTCTTTTCACGCAGTCCGTATGATTTCCAGTTGGCGATGATATTCTGAATCGTCACTTCCGTAACACGACGTGCGGCGGTGGACTGACGAATATCTTTGAATGGAGTACGAACCAATGTGTAATATCTGTCGGGGAGAACCTTGCCTTTGATGTCGCGGTTGATTTTCACCGCTTCCGCATCGACATATTCCACAGCATTCTTGATCATTGTATCGAGTTGGGTGTCGGCAGGCAGACAGCCGAGTTGCTTCAGATAACCCAGTATTTCAAGTGTGCTGAGAGTAGCCCAGTAGGATGACTCTTTATCATTTTCTGTCCATGCCCAACCCTTTGAACGTTGCAGTTTGGCAAGTCGGTGGATGGTAGTTGAGTATACACTCTTTATCTCTTTGCGGTCAAACAGAAGTGACAGACGTTGCATACGCTGGGTGTCGTCCATCGCATCGGTCATCCAGGGAGTGGCTTCAAGAAGGGCGATTTTCAGGTCGGGGTTACGCTGTAGCATCGACACCAGGGTAGAGTCGGCTCGGTCGGAGTCGAGCCACTGTCGGATGGCGGTGCCTATGGCGGGGTTACGCTTGAGCAGATCTTCCGCTATGGCAGCCGAGCAGATGGCGGCAGCGGCATCGATGGGAGTAGAGTATGAGCCGGAACGTAGACCGGGGAGTGCCGTTACCACACTCCATGTGGGGTTTTGGTAAAATTCCAGCGTTACAGTGGCATCTTTACCCGCTTCCACCTCTACAGATGCTGTTTTCTGATCAGGATTGAGGAAGAACGGTTTGGTCTCAACCACAGGTTGTGATGCTTCGAGAATAGCAATCATTGATTGTTCACCATCAGCGAAGTTACCTCCGGCGGCACGGGCACGGATGAGCAGTCCGGGGGTGAGTTTGTCAATGTAGAGAGGCAGTGAAACCACCTTCATCTGACCATTGTCAAGTGACACCTGCTCCTCGGCGAAGGCTATGACGTTACCCGTGGATGGATCAATCGCCTCGAAGCGTGTCGCTACGGCAGTAAGATTCTCTCCGGAATTATTCATAACGGTTGCAACAACGGTGGTCTTGTCGCCCAGACGCATGAACCGCGGTAACGCCATCTGAATCATCAGCGGATGAGCGGCCACAATCTCCTCATTTATTTGAGCCGAATAAAGGTCCTTATTGAACGCGGTGGCATTGAGCAACCATGTTGTTGAGGCATCAGGGAACGTTACGCTGTATTCAAGTGTGCCGTCAGGATTAGTGACAAGCATCGGCTCAAACAGGGCCAGGGGGATTTCACTGGGACGGTAGGTGATTTCCGAATTCGTTATCTCTAAGGTTGTCTGCTCATCCTCCATTTCCATGGCTGCTTCCGGTGCCGCCATTTTTTCTTCGACAATAACTTCCTCCCGATATTCACGTACCACCCCGAGGTCATCTATGCCGCTGTCAAAATTTGTGCTTGAAACAGCACCTGCCGAGCGGGTCATGGCATTTTTGAACATTATGTGACGGTATCCCATCCAGGAATTGTTGTAAAGTTCAAATTCGGGTATGCTTATAAATGGGTCAATAATATTTCCTTTTGTGGCAACGTCACCCCAGAAATATCCGTATGACAGGCTGTTGAATACTGCAGCGAATTCTGTCAATCGAGGTTTGATACTACCGGCAAAAGAAAGATTCCCGGTTGATTTCAAGTCATTGACGGCTTTTGAGAACAGGCGTAGCATGACAGCACTTTGCGATGGTATGCTGTCAACGCCGAGTATCATTTTTGTGCGGAATTTCCAGTTTTCTGTTGAGAGCGGAGAAACCTTATCACGGAAACTTTCAATAGTGAATTCAAGTTTGCGCGTATTCCCGGGAGAAACGAGTGCGTAGGTATTGTTGTATGTTTCACCATTATTTGCTCCGGCAAGTGTCATGTATGCTTCGGTGACAGAGTCGGGGAGGGCTATTTCAATGTGATTCATTCCCTTGTGGAATTTTATCCAACGGGTGGAGATAATCGCATCCTTTGATGATACTACGCACAGCAACGTCAGATTATCGCGGGATGTACCCATCAGCAGTTTGTCGGATTGTCCGTTCATCCTTATTGTACCGGAATATGGGGTCCACACCATTCTGTCAAGAGGGAAATCGGTCTGTGTTCTATTATATACAAACCGGCTGGTGACAGTCGTCGGATTTGCCAGTGTTGTATCAACAGGGGCTATTACAATATCGTACATACCGGATTTTACTTCTGACAGATCAATCGGCAGTGTCGGATGGTTGAGCGTAAACAAATAATCCGGCTGCCGGTCGGGCGTTTTTACATCTGACAGGTCATCGTCGGCCATTTGTACCTCAGTATCGGATTCTGAGTCGTCAGTATGCTTGAAGAACTGTACGGTGACAGGACGCTCAATTTTGTCGTGGGAAGGACCGAAGAAGCCGATATTAAGGTTTACAGGTGTGAATACATCAATATTTTTCTCAATGTTCGCTGAAATATAGTATGGTTTACCCATCACGAATATGTCAGTCGCAGTTCGGGTTTCTCCACCCTGCGAAGTGACATTTGCAGTGACATATACAGCACGGTTACCGTTGTATTTACCAAGTATTTCAGCCGGGATAGTAACTGTAAAAATTCCGTTTTCGTCGGTTTCCGTTTCAAGGGTTGTCAACTCCTCACGGATAGAATCCCACCAACGCCATCCGGTGGTAATGGCTGCGCTCACTTTTACCTTTCCACCTGCCACCGGGAAGTTGGAATAAGTCTGAGCCAGTCCGGACAGTGTCACGGCATCTTTAACCGGATTGTTTTTGTCAATACTGTTTATCTCAACGGTGAATGTGGGTAGTTTGTAGTCTGACACCACGAAGAATGTTGAGCCATAAGAGTTTTTTATTTTGTGGTCGGAAATTTTTATAGAGAAATTTCCGGCCAATCCGTTTTCAGGCAGTTTAAATTTTCCGGTAACACGTCCCCACTGGTCGGTAGTACACCTTGTTGTCTCAACGTCAGTGTAACCGGCGTTAATTAGAGTAACGTCAACATCGGCGTTGACAAGTGGAGTGTTACCGTTGATGTTATCCTTGTTATATGCAACTGCGACCCATTCCACCTCATCGCCGAAATGATAGATAGGGAGTGATGTTGTCACTGTAGCCACTACACTGCTCCTGGATTTACTGCGGAAGGAGTTGACTCTCAATGGATTTGCCCATTTATCATCACCTTTTGAAGCATAAATGTAGTTTTCTGTATGGAGTTTGGCCATACCGTTGTCATTGGTGACGGCAGTTGAAATTTTTTCCGGAGTTATTTTTAGGGTATCGCCGGTGATAGTGACGTTCTTTACAGGTAGTCCCGTGGTCAGGTCTGCAACAAAAGCAGTGAAGATGCTGCCCTTGTTTTCCGGTGCTGATGCTGACATCAGCATAAGGTCAGAACAGGTGGTCAGATAGAAGTTTTCGCTGTTGTCTAACTTCCGGTCAGCCGGAGTGGCTATGACTGTGTAGTAGCCATACTCCGGGATTATGAATTGTACTTTCTTTTGCGTTTTAAAAGGTCCGACGATATTGGTTCTGATAACAGTGTCGCAGAGCATTCTGTCAATGACTTTCTTATTGCCGTAACGCATCGGTTTTTTAATAACCTTATAAAGAGCAACGCGAACCTCAGTGATGTTATTGATGTCAAGACTGACATCCAGCACGCCCCCTTTGGCAACCATGTCGGGGAAATTGTACCGGATGTTTCCACGGATCATATTGCTCATCTGATTCTCAACACATCCTCTCAGGGGAGATGATTCAAATCGTTCGACATAATCCTTCATGGCGAAATAAACCTTCTGCTCATTCGTTTTGTCTGCTCGAAGGAGTGCCAGAGCGGAGAACCATTCCGAACTGTTTTTCTCGTACAGTTCCATCGCTGTACCGGAGTAGCGTCCCGATTGCAGTATGGCAAGGAAATGTGGCGCATCGGTTGCAGGATGGTATTTCAGAAGCGTATCAAAAGCAAGGTCGATGATATCCTGGTTTGAATTGTTTACATTCGCGGTCTGCTCTGCTGTCATAACTGCATTATATGCCACGAAGTCAAGCAGAGTGGGGTAGAGAACGGGGTATCGGCTTTGGGTGATTACTCCGTCGTAGAGTGATAGTTTTACTTGTGACAGTGTTTTGGCGTTGCTTAATGCGGATTTAAGCAAATCGTTGATTTTCAGACGGAATTGGTCGCCTGACCATTCATTGTAATCCGCAGGGAGTGGCGAAAGAGGCAATTGCCGGTTGTCGTAGTTCCAGCGGTTGTCATTGTAAATCTGAGTGTATATTTCGGCCTGCATCAGATCTAATAATGCACACAGTTCCGGGTTTTTATTCTGTTTTTTTGACAGTGAGACCAGTGTGTTGAGAAATTCAGCACGGTTCTCTGAAGCGACAGACGATTCAGCCAGACCGATATTGAGCAGGGAGCGCACAATAAGCGGGTTGTTATGCTCCTTCAACCCTTTGTCAAGTTCTTTTTTCCATGTTGCGGACACTTGTTTCGGGAAGGCGAAGTCGGGTTTGGCGAACGGTGAGTCGGAGGCTGAAATGTTCATAATTGAAAGTAGGAGCAATAACAGAATGAGTGCGGATTTTTTCATGATGCCGGTATAAAATTAAAGAGGAGGCGCAAATGGTAATTAATGCACACTCCTCCTGAATGGAGTTATTGTGTTCTGCGTGATAAACAGAACAGGGGGTAATAAGGTTTACTGGTTCTTGTTTTTCTTCTGACGAAGGCGGTTATGCTGCTTCATCAGGTCGCGGTTGAAGTTTCGCTCGGCATTCTTGAGGTTGAACAATTGTTTGTTGTTGAGAACACCTCGGAACTTTTCAAGATAGGATTTTTCTATCTCACCCTCTTTCATTTTCAGTTCGAAAATGGCGTCAGTGGCTTTTTCGTATTCCAGATCGGAGGGGTCGGATGATTCACGCACTTTGTTTTCCATTTCGCGTGTCTCCTCCTGGATTTTGTCGGTTTCATCCTCCATCTGGTCATAGATGGGGAAGAATTTCTGCTCCTGTTCTTTCGTGAGGTTCAGTTCGCGGGCAAGGAATTTGTGCTTGAATTCGCGAATTTCCTTGAAAAACTGCTTTCGCTCATCATTCTGGGGGGCAGCGTTTACCACGGCGGGAATGATCAGGGCCATAATGGCTAATATGACGGCGGAATATTTCTTCATAGTGAAATATATGCTTATTCGGTTACTGAATCGGTGATTCCTTCATCATACATATCAATATATTCTGCGGAGATAACGGAGTCATCCTCCAGATAGAGATCCTCGGGGGAGAATCCGTCGTTGAAGAGCGATTCCATAATTTCGCGGTCATCCAGTTCGAACACTGAACTATCGAGGTGGTCGCTGCCAAGCGCGGCGGTCAGAGCAGGATAATTCTCTATGTTCAGATCGGAATTGGAGTTTTTGATCATGGCAAACATCTGCATCATCAGCCATATACCGGCAAACATGGCGGCCATATAGGCGTAAGGACGTACCTTCAGCCACAGTGAACGCTTGGGAGCGGGTGCCTGAATCTCCTTTTCCGGGAGCGACTGAGCCATCTTAGAAGCGAAATCGGCGAAGTAACCCTCCGGAACGGTCATACCGTCACGTCGGTCTAAATCGGTCAATATTTTGGGTAATTGCTTCATGTGTTAAGTTATGATGTTTATATGTATGACTTCAAAGATTGCGTATGGTTTAATCGTTGTCGGCAAAATATTGCTCAATTTTTTTTACAGCGATATGGTAGGATGATTTGAGGGCTCCGACGGAGGTGCCTAAAATCTCCGACATCTGTTCATATTTCATTTCGTCGAAATATTTCATGTTGAACACAATGCGCTGTTTTTCAGGGAGGGTGGCTATGGCTTTACGCAGTTTCAGTGCCAGTTCGTCGCCATCTATCTCGGTGTCGGCTTCGATGGCGTTGAGTAACATTGACTCTTCATCATCGATTGAAACGTTGAGGCGTTTGCGTTCACGGGCAAGGAATGTGATACTTTCGTTGATGGCGATTTTGTAGAGCCATGTGGATAGTTTGGCGTCGCCGCGGAAGTTTTCTATCGAGGACCATGCCTTCATGAAGGTGTTCTGAAGCAGGTCGTTGGCATCGTCGTGGCTTTGAACCAACCGACGTATCTGCCAGTAGAGCGGCTCGGAATAGAGTTTTATCACCTCGGTGAAAGCATCACGACATGAGGCGGGGTCACGCAAGCGCGACTCCAATGCGGGCTGGTCAGCGGGTATCTCTTTTGGCATAATGCTTTTAAGGTGAAAAAGTGGATTAGTTAAAATTGATGGTAAATTTAAGCAAAAATATTAAGTTGATGAAATTTGGAATACTATTTTTTATTTATTTAAGAAATTGCGACTGTTAACATGCAGGTAATCCGAAAAAGAATCCGTATCTTTGCAAAACTGTTCCGACAGATTCTGGGGCAGTCAATCATTATTACTCTTACTATGAGGATGACATCCGGCATATCGTTATTTTTTCTGCTTGTTCTTTGTTCCGTCGTGGCACCATGCACGTTGTGCGCGGAGGAGTGGAGCGACTCTACGCTTACTCTTTCTGAGGTTTCGGTCACTGCCATCAAAGAGCCGCAGTTCCGCAACATACGTCCGGTTGCTGTTACCTCCATCGGAGTGGCTCAGATTGAACGCCTTGACATCATTAATGTGAAGCATGCGGCTGAACTGGTGCCCAATTTCTATATTCCTGACTACGGCTCACGTATGACCTCCTCTATTTATGTCCGTGGGCTCGGAGCAAGGATTGACCAGCCGGTGGTAGGACTGAATGTCGATAATGTGCCATATCTGAACAAGGATAATTACGACTTTGATCTGGCCGATATTGAACGTATCGAAATGTATCGCGGACCTCAATGCACAATGTATGGGCGCAATACAATGGGTGGTTTGATCAATCTCTACACCCTCTCACCTCTGCGCTATCAGGGTGTACGCGCCATGCTCCAGTACGGCTCGGCAAACAGTGTGAATGCCTCGGTCAGTGCTTATCATAAATGGCGTGATGGTCTGGGAAGTTCTTTGTCGGTGTCGTATGGTCACACTGACGGTTTTTTCCGTAATGAATTTAACGGTAAGAAGGCCGATAAGGAAAACCAGTTTTCGGCGAGAATGAAACATTCATTTGCTTCGGGTGATAAGTTTTATGGCGAGAATGTGACCTCGGTCAATATCAGCCGCCAGGGGGGCTACCCTTACCAGTCGCTCGAAACAGGGCAGATTGCATATAATGACACATGTTATTACAAGCGTCTGGGTGTGACGGACGGTCTGACCTTGCGCTGGACGCTTCCGGGGGTTACTCTTTCTTCTATAAGCAGTTTCCAGTATATCAACGATGATATGACCCTGGATCAGGATTTCCTCCCAATCTCATATTTCACACTGTCGCAACGTCGCCATGAGTGGGCTTTCACGCAGGATTTCATAGCACGTGGAACAACCGGCGCATATTCCTGGCTTGGAGGACTGTTCGGTTTTTATAAGCGGACGAACATGACAGCACCGGTGACGTTCAAGGATGATGGTATCCGCGGACTGATTGAGGATCATTTCAACCGACCGGAAATACGCTATCCCATCGTTTGGGATGACCGCACGTTTGTGCTTGGCAGCGACTTCCTCATCCCTGACCGCGGATTTGCGCTATATCACAGAAGCAGTTATAAATGGGGAGATTTCACAGCCTCCGCCGACCTCCGTCTGGACTATGAAAAGGTGGGGATAGACTACCATAACTACACCAACACATCCTACACCCGATGGAACAGTACGGTTACTCCCTGGGAGGTGTTCAGTCATGAAAAGGTTAACATCGATGAGCGCGGTTCGCTGTCGCAGGACTTCATGCAGTTGCTCCCCAAATTTACTTTGGAATATGATTTCGGCAAAGGTGTGACATATATCTCGGTAGCAAAAGGATATAAGGCAGGAGGATATAACACTCAGATGTTTTCGGATGTGCTTCAGCAGGCTTTGATGGCCGAGTTGGGTCTGTCATCGAAATATGAGCCCTCGGAAATCATCAGTTATAAGCCTGAAGAAAGTTGGAACTACGAAGTTGGTGCCCGCTTTTCATTCCCGGCTCTTAGTCTGACCGGTAATGCCGCCTTGTTCTATATCGATTGTCGTAACCAGCAGTTGACAATGTTCCCGGAGGGTACAACCACAGGGCGCATAATGGCAAATGCGGGGAAAACACGAAGTTATGGCGCGGAACTCTCCTTGAAATGGACCCCGCTGGCTGACCTCGAAATTAATGGCGCTTACGGTTATACCAACGCAAAATTCGTTGAATTTAATAACGGAAAGACCAATTATAAAGGGAAGCGTGTACCGTATGCTCCTGAAAATACTCTTTATGTAGGTGCGGATTACGGTCTTAATCTCCGTTGGCGATATGCCGATAAACTCTCATTCCATGTCGGTGCACGCGGGGTGGGGGATATTTATTGGGACGAAGCAAACAGTGTCCGACAGAATTTCTACCTCCTTCCTGATGCCTCGGTTACGCTCGATGCAGAAAAATATTCATTGCAGTTGTGGGGGGAAAATCTGACTTCAACATCTTATGACGTGTTCTACTTCGTCTCCATCGGAAATGCTTTTCTTCAACGGGGCAAGCCTCGTGCCATAGGTGCTACATTCCGGTTGAAACTTTGATACTTATTTTGAGAATATATATAATTTGAGAATATATATAATTAATGTGAAACTAAAAATGATACAAAATATGAAAATAACAAAAATTCTTTTGGCGATTGCCATAATGCTGGGCTTTACCTCATGTCTGGACAGCGATGGTAATGACCAGACAATCACCACCAACCTCTATGAGGTTTTCAATGTGGTTGAGGATACCCAGAAAGGTACTGTTGAGGCTGTGAACGGAGTAAGTTATGAAATGGAGTTCAATTACAATAAGAAACTGGTTAACCTGAGTATCAATGGTTTGCAGTTGTCACAGGCTTCACCTTCATATACTGTGGCTGCTCAGAACGTATCCTTCAGTATCAACGAACAGGATGAGATTGTCATCAATATCCCCTCAATGACAAACGGATCAGTGACCGTTACAGATTTCAAAATGAAGATTCGTCGTCGAATGGCAGGCCTTAATGACATCTCTGTGTTTAATATAACTTACAAGGTGAACGGAGGTTACAATGTGCGCGGCGTGCAGAAAGCGATTTTCTATTTCGGTGACACCGAAACCACAATCCTCGGCACACCCTCAGTGTTCCAGACCGATGCAACCTATTATGCCGTTACATTCGAACCGACCGTGAGAAAAGATGGCAAATCTCAGGCACGCCTCTTTATGTATGATGCTAAATTTGCTCCTAAAATGCCCGAAATGAATCTCATGCTTCTGGAACTCTATGCTGATTTCACTCTTGACGGTTATACAATTTCAGAAAGTTCCGCAAAAGTGTACACCGGAACAGTTCAGAATCCCAAAGAGGAGCCCGACTATGCTGTTACTGACTTCTCATTGACCGGGGTGTTCGCTACCGGCGTTGAGTTTGAATACACTGCCGCAGGTCGCTTCAAATCATCAGCAAAATGTGGATATACCTTCACTGAAGGTGTGTTAAATTAGTTAATTACGATAAATTAACATACTGAACGCAGCCGATTCGCACTGGTGGATCGGCTGCGTTTTGGTTTTTAAATGATGTGAAAAACTGTCAGTAAGGGAGATACGATGACAGACATGGATTACGGCACTGTTAATAACTTGGTGATAAAATATATGTGTTTGTTTTCACTGTTTCGGTTTTTTTTACGTATATTTGCACTCGAAAATGCCATTTTATGTAATAAAAATGGCGAATTCGAGTTTTGTAAAACTTTCAAAATAACAGCAAAATAACGAAAACGATAAAATTAGTAAACCGATACATTTCTTAATATGACATTATTAGACATTTTTGGAATTCAGGACAACGGATTGCTCGCGCTGACCGCCGCCCTTACCGGTGCCGGTTTGGTGTTCCTTGCAATGTGGGTGGCAGGCTTGATCTCACCCCGTTCGTTCAACCCCCAAAAAGGGGAAGCCTATGAATGTGGTATCCCCACCCGAGGCAATTCGCAGACTCGTTTCAGTGTGGGTTATTACCTGTTCGCAATTCTCTTCCTGATGTTTGACGTGGAAGCAGTGTTCCTTTTCCCTTGGGCAGTTCGCGTTCGCGACCTCGGCACTGACGGATTACTCAGCATCGCAGTATTCTTCGGAATCTTAGTATTAGGTCTGGTTTATGCTTGGCGTAAAGGAGCGCTTGAATGGAAATGAAAAAGGTTACTACCAAAAGCATGCCCTACGAGGATTGGAAAGATAACGAATATATCGAATCACTCGTAAATGAACTCCGCGAAAGCGGCACAAATATCATCGTCGGCTCGCTCGACACTCTTATCAACTGGGGTCGTTCAAACTCTCTGTGGCCTCTTACTTTCGCAACAAGTTGCTGCGGTATCGAATTCGTTTCGCTCGGTGCTGCACGTTTTGATATGGCGCGCTTCGGATGGGAAGTGGCTCGTTCGTCGCCCCGTCAGGCCGACTTCATGATGGTTGCCGGTACTATTGTTAATCGAATGGCACCCGTGTTCCGTCGCCTCTACGACCAGTTGGCTGAACCCAAATATGTCATTGCGTGCGGATCATGTGCCATCTCCGGCGGTCCCTTCCGTAAATCTTACCACGTTGCAAAAGGTATCGAGGATCTGGTTCCCGTTGACGTTTTCGTTCCCGGTTGTCCTCCCCGTCCCGAGGCAATGATTTATGGCATCATGCAACTCTCACGTAAAGTTAAAGTGGAGAAATTCTTCGGTGGCGTGAACCGCCAGGAAAACCGTAAGGAATATCTTGCAGCACACCCCGTTGAAGAAAATAAATAATTCCATCCTTATTCAATTGTAAACCAATCATGAATATCCAAGAACAAATAGCAGGATTTTTCCCCGAGGCTTCTTTTGAAGAGGGTGAAATTCTTCGTATCTGCATCCCCGACGAAAAACTTCATGAATTAGCAAAGAAACTTCGTGATGAGTTCGGGTATGACTATCTCGTTACCATCGTGGGTATGGACTGGACAGACTCTCTGGGCTGTATCTACTATCTGATGAATACCAACGACAAATCACAGATTTCTATCAAGGTCGCTACCGCTGACCGCGAACAGCCGGCTCTCACTTCTGTTGCCGACCTCTGGAGAATCGCTGTGATTTTCGAACGCGAAGTGTATGACTTCTTCGGAATCATCTTCGTAAATAACCCCGACATGCGTCGCCTCTTCCTCAATATTGACTGGGTGGGCTATCCTCTCCGTAAGGATTATGATGAAAATCCCGAACTCAACCCCGTGTCAATCGAGAACGAACGTCAGAGCGATGAAACATACGTCTGGAAACGTGAAAACGGCAAACTGGTAAAAAATGTTGAACGTGTTTTCCAGGATGACGACTTCGTAGTTAATATCGGTCCGCAGCACCCCGCAACTCACGGTGTGTTACGTTTCCGCACTGCCCTTGACGGTGAGATTATCAAGAAAATCGACGTCTACATGGGTTACATCCACCGTGGCGTTGAAAAACTGTGTGAAAATCTCACATATCCTCAGACCCTCCATTTTATGGACCGTCTGGACTACTTCTCCGCCCACAATTATCACCACGGTCTCTGCCTCTGTATTGAAAAGGCCATGGGCATTGAGGCTCCCCGCCGTGCTCAGGTTATCCGTGTGATAATGGACGAACTTTCACGTATCGCCTCACACTGTCTGTTCATCGGTACCTACTGCATGGACCTTGGTGCGACAACAATGCTGTTCTACACACTGCGTGTACGCGAACAGATTCTTGACATCATGGAACGTACCTGCGGTGCCCGAATGACATTCAACTATTCAGTTATCGGTGGTCTGATGGCCGACATTCACCCTGACTTTGTCAAGGATGTGAAGGAACTGCTTGCTATCTGTCCCAAAAACGTTGCTGAGTATAACAAACTCTTTACCGGTAACGTCATCACCAAAGGTCGTCTGGAAGGCGTTGGCGTGCTGAGCCATGATGATGCAATCTCTTACGGCATCACCGGTCCTTCAGGACGCGCATCAGGCTGGGCTTGCGACGTTCGTAAAACCCATCCTTACAGCATCTACCCCGAACTCAAATTCGAGCAGGTTGTCCGTACCGAAGGTGACTCAATGGCACGCTTCAAAAACCGTATGGATGAAATCCAGCAGTCTGTTGACATCATCAACCAGTTGATCGACAATATCCCTGAAGGCGAATACTGCACCAAAGTACCCAAAGTGATCAAACTTCCCGAAGGTCACTGGTTCCAACTCGTTGAAGGTTGTCGTGGTGTGTTCGGTGTCTACATTGAAAGCAAAGGCACAGCTCAGCCTTACCGCCTGAAACTAGTTACTCCCTGTCTGAACCTCGCTTCGGTAGTGGATCACATCACCCGTGGCGACAAAATCGCTGACCTTATCACAATCGGTGGATCACTGGACTACATCGTTCCTGACATCGACCGCTAAAACGTTTCAATTAAAAGAATTAAGAACCAATAACATCCACCGCAATGTTTAACTTCTCTATAGTTACCGAATGGATCCACAACCTTCTGGCAAGTTTCATGCCCGGATGGCTGACAACCACGGTAGAGTGTGTGCTCATCGGCGTAGGTCTGCTCCTTGTCTACTCTTTGCTCGCACTGTTCTATATTTACTACGAACGTAAAATCTGTGCATTCTTCCAGTGTCGTCTCGGACCGAACCGCGTAGGTCCCCTCGGTCTGTGTCAGGTGTTCGCCGACATGTTCAAGATGCTCATCAAGGAACTTATCGAACTGAACAACACCGACAAATTCCTCTTTGCCCTCGCTCCTTATCTGGTGATCATCGCTTCAATGCTCTCATTCGCGTGTCTCCCCTGGGGTAACGGTCTGCAGGTCATTGACTTCAATATAGGCATCTTCTTCCTGATTGCCGTATCATCAATCGGTGTGCTCGGTATCCTTCTGGCAGGATGGTCAAGTAACAACAAATACACCCTTATCGGTGCAATGCGTTCTGGTGCGCAGATGGTAAGTTACGAACTTTCAATCAGCCTTTCAATCCTCACTATGGTTTGTCTGGCAGGCACAATGTCAATCCCCGGCATCGTGCAGGCTCAGGAAAACGGCTGGTTTATCTTCACCGGTCATATCCCGGCAATCGTTGCATTCATCATCTATCTGATTGCAGGTACCGCCGAAACCAACCGCGGTCCGTTCGACCTTCCTGAGGCTGAAAGTGAGTTGACCGCCGGTTACCACACTGAATATTCAGGTATCCACTTCGGCTTCTTCTATCTGGCTGAGTATCTGAACCTTTTCATCGTGTCAGGTGTCGCAACACTCCTCTTCTTCGGTGGTTGGATGCCTCTGCATGTTCCCGGCTGGGAAGGCTTCAACGATGTAATGAACTTCATCCCTTCACCCATCTGGTTCATCGGCAAGGCTATCATCCTTTCATTTGTCATCATCTGGTTCAAGTGGACCTTCCCCCGTCTGCGTATCGACCAGTTGCTTACTCTGGAATGGAAATACCTCCTTCCCATCAACCTCGTTAACCTCGTGGTGATGGTTCTGGTGGTTGTCTACAACCTGCATTTCTAAATTGTAAACAAATAACAAACAACATATCATTTTGCCCACTATGAATGATAAATACGGAAAAGTCGCACAGGTAATCGGTCCGGTTGTGGACGTTGCTTTCCAAAGCGGCGACGAACTTCCCCCCATCTACACAGCGCTCAAAATTGACCGTGAAGGAGGAAATCCTCTGATTCTTGAGGTTGAACAACACATCGGCGAGGACACTGTGCGCTGTGTTGCAATGGAAAGTACTGACGGATTGCAGCGCGGCATGCGTGTCGACAACATGGAGCGTCCTATTGCCGTTCCTACCGGCGACCAGGTTAAAGGACGTCTGCTGAACGTGGTAGGCGATGCCATCGACCACCTTCCCGAACTGAATCGCACCGACCTCCGTCCCATTCATCAGCCGGCACCTGAGTTCGAAGATCTGACTATCGGTACTGAGATTCTCTATACCGGTATCAAGGTAATCGACCTTCTGGAGCCGTATTCTAAAGGTGGCAAAATCGGTTTGTTCGGTGGTGCCGGTGTGGGTAAGACCGTGCTTATCATGGAACTTATCAACAACATCGCCAAAGGTCACAACGGTTTCTCCGTGTTTACCGGTGTGGGCGAACGTACTCGTGAAGGTAATGACCTGCTCCGTGAAATGATCGAGAGCGGCGTTATGAAATATGGCGAAAAATTCGCCGAAGGTATGGAAAAAGGTCAGTGGAACCTCGAGGATGTTGACATGAACGAAGTTGCCAAGTCACAGGCTGCACTTGTGTTCGGTCAGATGAACGAACCTCCGGGCGCTCGTCTGCGTGTGGCGCTGACCGGTCTGACCGTTGCAGAGCAGTTCCGTGATCAGGACGGCGGTGGTAAGGATATCCTCCTCTTCATCGACAACATTTTCCGTTTCACTCAGGCAGGTTCCGAAGTTTCGGCTCTTCTTGGCCGTATGCCATCGGCTGTGGGTTATCAGCCTACGCTGGCTTCTGAAATGGGTGCCCTTCAGGAACGTATCACATCAACCAAGAACGGTTCAATCACCTCTGTTCAGGCTATCTACGTGCCTGCCGATGACTTGACTGACCCCGCGCCTGCAACAACCTTCAACTTCCTTGATGCAACAACAGTGTTGAGCCGTAAGATTTCATCGCTCGGTATCTATCCCGCGGTGGATCCTCTGGAATCAACCTCACGTATCCTTGATCCCAACATCATCGGTGATGAGCATTACAACACTGCCCAGGCGGTAAAACAACTTCTTCAGAAATATAACGAACTCCAGGATATCATCGCCATCCTCGGTGTGGATGAACTCAGCGACGAGGACAAACTCGTTGTTGCACGTGCACGTCGCGCACAGCGTTTCCTCTCACAGCCCTTCCACGTTGCCGAACAGTTCACCGGTCTCCCCGGCGTGCTCGTTCCCATCAACGAAACGATCCGCGGCTTCAAGATGATTCTCAGCGGTGAAATGGATATGTATCCTGAACAGGCCTTCCTCAATGTCGGTACTATCGACGAGGCTATCGCCAAAGGTAAGAAAATGCTTGCCGAAGTTGAAAAATAATCGCTCCTGCAGCAGTAACCCAACCCAATTAAGAGTAACAAGAGCATGACACTCAAAATTATATCCGCGCAGGAAGTGGTTTTCCAGGGAGAAGTGACTTCGGTGACACTCCCGGGTGAGATGGGCAGTTTCACTGTTCTCAAAAACCACGCTTCGCTGGTCTCCATACTGACGGCAGGGGAGATCACATATATATCCACAGATGGAGGCGAGCACAAGGCAGCCATCACCGGTGGTATCGTCGACGTAGATAATAACATAGTGTCAGTCTGCACCTATTGATATAGCAATGAAGAAACTTTTTGTCATACTCGTTCTGCTGGTTCTCGCCGCTTGTGTTGCCATTGGCTACAGCGACGCGATGAATGACAGCGCCTCAGGTGGCACCGAAGTGAAAATCGACCCAAAGGAGATTATCTTCGAGCACCTCGGTGACGCTTACGGATGGGAAATGCCGTTTGCCCACCATCGCAGAATACCCCTCCCCATCATCCTCATTGCTTCCGACGGGTTGCATTGTTTCTCATCTGCGCGTGTCGCTCATGGTCATCAGTATAAAGATGGCAATGTCACCTTTGAAGTGCCGGAAGAAGGTGAGTACAAAGGAAAATGTGTCGAAATACTCCCTGACGGACAGGTTTCAAAACCGTGGGATATTTCAATCACAAAGAATGTGCTTGCTATTTTCCTCACAATAATTATTGTGTTTTCATGCTGCTTCGCACTCGTTCGCTGGTATCGCCGCAACGGATTCAAGGCACCGAAGGGAATGCTCGGCTTTCTGGAACTCATCGTATGCTTTATTTATGACGGAGTGGTGAAATCCACATTAGGACATAGCGCACGCCGCTTCGCTCCTTACCTGCTGACCGTATTCTTCTTCATCTTCTTCATGAACCTCTTAGGTCTGGTGGTTATTTTCCCCGGTGGAGCCAACCTCACAGGTAACATCGCTGTGACAATGACCCTGGCCATTCTGACATTCCTCGTAACGAATATTTTCGGAACAAAACACTACTGGAAAGATATATTCTGGCCCGATGTTCCCCTGTGGCTTAAATTCCCTCTTCCCATCATGCCGATGATTGAATTGTTCGGCATCTTCACCAAGCCTGCGGCACTGACCGTGCGTCTGTTTGCCAACATGATGGGAGGCCACATGATAGTCATCGTGCTGACGCTGCTCATCTTCATCTTTACCGCCGTAGGTGGTGTGATGATGGGAGGTACAACGGCAGTGGTGTCAATTTTATTCTCAATATTCATGCTGCTCATCGACGTACTGGTAAGTTTCATCCAGGCCTACGTGTTCACCATGCTCTCAACCATCTTCATCTCGCTTGCTCAGGAAGGAAGCGAACATGAACATGAGAAACATGAACACGACAAGGTGGCAGCCGCAACAACAGAAAAATAATCAACAAAAAATACAAAACCATTTAAACTCTATCGTTATGTTAACTATGATTTTAGTAGCAGTTGAAGCACTTCTCGGTTTAGGCGCAAGCATCGGCGCTGCTATCGCAGCAATCGGCGCAGGTATCGGTATCGGTAAAATCGGTTCCTCAGCCATGGAAGCAATCGCCCGTCAGCCCGAGGCAGCAGGTGACATCCGAAGCAACATGATCGTTATCGCGGCTCTTGTTGAAGGTGTGGCACTCTTCGCCGTTATCGTCTGCGTGCTCGCTCTCTTCGTATAATAAGAAATAAAGCAGGGACGGAGTAGGGGAGAACCCTTCTCCGACCCCGTCTACTTAACCATTTAACTTTACAAACACTCTTATCATGGAACTATTTACCCCCGGATTCGGTCTGGTTTTCTGGATGTTCGTTTCATTTGCCGTGCTCTTCCTTATTCTGTGGAAGTACGCGTGGCCCGTTATTCTCAAAACCGTGGATGACCGTGCCGAACTTATTGATAAGGGTGTGGAGTACGCTCAGAACGCCAAGGAATCGCTTGATTCAGCACAGCAGCAGGCCGACCGGATCATTGCCGATGCACGTGTGAAGGAAGGTGACATACTGCGCGATGCCGAAACCCTGAAATCTCAAATCATTGAACAGGCTCGCACAGATGCACGCAAAGAAGGGCAGAAAGAACTGGATGCAGCCAAACTCGCCATTCAGCAGGCCCGTAAGGATGCTCGCGAGTCTATCCGTGAAGAGGTAAGCGAATTTGCTATCAAGATCGCTGAAAAAGTGCTTCGCGGTGAGATGAAAGATGAGAATGCCCAGGCTAAACTTGTCAACAACCTCCTTGACGAAATAGAGAACCAAAACTAAGAAACGCAATGAACGAAGGTCTCATACCACGCCGATATGCAAAGGCTCTGCTGAAGGTTGCGCAGGAAAAAAACTGCGCCCCGCAGATTTATGCCCTGATGAAGCAACTGTCACTGAGTTTCGCGGCTCAGGCGGCGTTGAATCAAACCATCGCCAATCCCTTTGTGTCGGCTGAGGAAAAAGTCTCACTGGTGAAAACCGCGGCAGGATTGTCCGAGAACGACACCCTGTTTGACGATTTCCTCAAACTGCTCATTCAAAACAAGCGTATTGACCTTATCCGTGACATTGCCTTGGCTTATGCGGACATCTACCGGAAAGAAAACAATATCTATGTGGTGACAGTGACATCAGCCCAACCTTTGGACGATGCCGAACTGAGCCGCCTGAAAAAGATTGTGGAAAACCACCTGCCCCAGGGAAGCACAATGGAATTCTCTACGGCTGTCGACCCCTCGATCATTGGCGGATTCACCATCGCTATCAATAATGAGCGTCTCGATGCCTCAATCAAAAACGAACTGAAACAATTGCGTCTCAAACTTATCAACTCCTAAAAATGATTAACCCCAGCGAGATATCAGAAGTATTAAAAAGCCAACTCGAAAACGTTAATTCAAAAGTATCGTTTGAAGAAACGGGAACAGTGCTCGAAGTTGGCGACGGAGTGGCTCACGTCTATGGTCTGGACAATGTTCAGGCAAACGAACTCGTGGAGTTCGAGAACGGCGTGGTTGGCGTGGCTTTGAACTTGGAAGAAAGCAACGTCGGAGTAGTGCTCCTGAACAACGTCAACAAAGTCACCGAAAACATGACGGTCAAACGCACCGGACGAATCGCTTCTATCCCTGTGGGTGACGGGCTTTTCGGTCGTGTCATCAACATCCTCGGCCAGCCCATCGACGGTAAAGGACCCATCACCGGCGAACTCCTTAACCTCCCCCTGGAGCGTAAGGCGCCCGGCGTTATCTTCCGTCAGCCCGTGACACAGCCTCTCCAGACAGGTATCAAGGCTGTGGACTCTATGGTGCCCATAGGTCGCGGTCAGCGCGAACTTATCATCGGTGACCGCCAGATCGGTAAAACCGCCATCGCTATCGACACCATCATCAACCAGCGCAAGAACTTTGAAAACGGTGACCCCGTTTACTGTATATACGTAGCCATCGGTCAGAAAGGCTCATCAGTTGCCGCAACAGTGGAAACACTCCGCAAATACGGTGCTATGGACTACACAGTCGTAGTTGCTGCAAATGCATCCGACTCTGCCGCAATGCGCTATTGGGCACCGTTCGCCGGCGTTGCTATCGGTGAATATATCCGTGACACCGGTCGCCATGCGCTTATCGTATACGATGACCTCTCAAAACAGGCTGTTGCCTACCGCGAGGTGTCATTGATTCTTAAACGCCCCTCCGGACGTGAAGCATATCCCGGTGATATTTTCTATCTCCACTCACGTCTGCTTGAGCGTGCAGCCAAAATCATCGACAGCCAGAAAGTGGCTTCAATGATGAACGACCTCCCCGAATCCCTCAAGCCTCTGGTGAAAGGTGGCGGCTCACTGACCGCACTCCCCATCATCGAAACACAGGCGGGTGACGTGTCGGCATATATCCCCACCAACGTAATCTCCATCACCGATGGTCAGATTTATCTGGAGTCAGCCCTGTTCAACCAGGGTATCCGTCCTGCAATCAACGTAGGTATCTCCGTGTCACGTGTAGGTGGTAATGCCCAGATTAAGGCGATGAAGAAGGTGGCAGGTACCCTGAAAATTGACCAGGCGCAGTTCCGCGAACTTGAGTCATTCACCAAATTCGGTGGTGACATCGACCCCGTGACCGCACGTGTCATTGACCGTGGTCGCAAAAACGAACGTCTGCTCATCCAGCCCCAGTATCACCCCATGCCCGTTGAAGAAGAAATCGCAATCATCTTCTGCGGTGTAAACGGACTGCTCCAGAACGTACCCCTGGAAAAAGTGGCAGAATTTGAAACATCATTCCTCCAGATACTGCGTGCCAAATATCAGACACAGGTTCTCGACGTGCTCAAACAGGGCAAACTCGACGACACTGTTACTGAAATCCTCACAAACGTAGCAAACGAAGTTTCGGCACGTTACAATAACTAATAAAAAAGGAAAAAGGCAGAATGGCAACACTCCGCGAACTAAAAGGCAGAATAGGCTCCGTCGCATCATCCGAGAAAATCACCGGTGCGATGAAGATGATTTCGTCCGCTAAAATGCACAAGGCAGAACAGGAACTCAAGCAACTCCTCCCTTACCGCAACCAGGTGCAGACAATCATCGCCAGCCTCCTTTCAGCCGATACCCCCATGACATCTCCGCTAATCACTCCGCGCGAGGTGAAAAATATCACGCTCGTGGCTTGGGGCTCGGACGACGGGCTTTGCGGAGCGTTCAACGTCAACCTTTTCAAAATTCTTATAGCCCGACTCGACTACTACACGCAGACCTACGGCAACGATGTCAACATACGCATCATTCCCGTTGGAAGCAAGATGCTCAAGGCAGCCTCAAAACTGAACCGCAACGGCGTGACGGTCAACGCTCTTCCCGGAGTTGACTCAAAGGCGAACGCCGACACCGTACGCGCGATGCTCGACACGCTCCGCAGTTCCTTCCTTGCCGGCGACACCGACCTGGTCGACCTGCAATACATGCACTTCCAGAGCATTTCACGTCAGCGTCCGGTAACAGAGCAACTCCTCCCCATCGTGCAGGAAAATCTGCTTGGCGAAGGGGAAGCGGCCAAGAATTCACGTCCCTACATTTTTGAGCCCTCGGCCGAAGCAATCTTCAGTGCCATCCTCCCGCTGTTCCTCCTTTCAACGCTTCAGGAAGTGTTTGTGGAGAACAGAGCAGCCGAACAGGCAGCCCGTGTGATGGCAATGCAGAGCGCGAACGACAACGCCAAAAAATTGCGTGACCAGTTACAACTCGAATATAATAAACTCCGACAGCAGGGAATCACCACGGAACTCCTTGATATTCTCGGCGGTCAGATCAGATAAACTGAATAAATTAACAAATAAGCATATTCATTTATGGGTAGTGTAAAAGATTATTTTTCATCATTAGGAAGCGGAATTTCCTCCCTCATCAAGGGTATGACCGTTACCGGTAAGGAATTCGTAACTCCTAAAATCACGGAAAAATATCCTGAAAACCGCGGATCACATGTTTATCCCGACAGATTCCGCGCCATCCTCGTCCTGAAGTACGATGCTGAAGGACGCCACAAATGCATTGCGTGCGGCACTTGCGAACGCAACTGTCCGAACGGAACAATCACCGTGGAGACCAAAATGGTCGAGACCCCTGACGGCAAGAAGAAAAAGAAACTTGACCGCTATATCTACGACCTGGGCAGTTGTACATTCTGCCAGTTGTGTGTGACAACATGTCCGACCAATGCTTTGGAGTTTTCTAACGATTTTGAGCAGGCGGTGTTCACACGTTCAAAACTGGTGAAACAACTCAATTATCTCCCCGAGGTGCCCGATCCCGAGCCAACCCCCGAAGAGAAAGCAGCCGCCGAAGCCGCTCGTCTGGCTAAGATAGAAGCAGCAAAAAAAGCAGCCGCAGCGAAAAAAGCCGCTGCCGCAGCAGCCGCAGCCCAGGCTGATGGTGCCGCTCCCGAGGCCAAACCCGACACTGCCGCAGAGGCTCCTGCCGCTGAATAACCCCGGCTAAACAGAGAAACCCAAACAACAAAGTAAAAATAATAACACGACCGCGGGTCGGCAACCACCGCACCGCCCGGTCACAAAAATAAAACCAGTCAATCATTATGGACTCAGTAGGAAGTATCATCATGTACGTGATAATCGCCCTGTCGATTGTCATCTTCTCGGTACTCGCTGTAACCTCACGCAAAATTCTGCGTGCCGCTACCTATCTGCTGTTCACGCTTTTCGCTACTGCCGCGTTGTATTTCCAACTCGACTATCCCTTCCTGGGTGCAGTGCAGATAGCCGTGTATGCAGGTGGCATCGTGGTTCTGTTTGTGTTCGCCATCCTGCTCACAAGCAATCCCGGTGACAACAGTGAGAAACTTGAATCAAAAAAACGCATCACAGGACTCATCGCAGCCGTGGCAATGCTCCTTGCCGGAGGTTATGCCCTCTGCACCCGCTGCTGTGAACTGCTCAAACCCCAGATGGACACCGCAACGATGAAAACCATCGGCGAAACACTCATGGGTACAGGCTATCACCAGTATCTGCTCCCCTTCGAGGCTGTCAGTGTGCTCCTTCTCGCATGTATAATCGGTGGCATCGTCATTGCCCGTAAACGCTAAATCATCATGGATCTGAATATACTTTGCTATCTTATCCCGGCACTTTTCATGTTCTGCTGCGGCGTATACGGTTTCATCACCCGTAAAAACATGATCGCCATCCTTATTTCTCTCGAATTAATGCTCAACGCTGTTGACATCAACTTCGTGGTCTTTAACCGTTTCCTTTTCCCCGGACAAATGGAGGGTATGTTCTTCACCCTCTTCGCCATTGCCATTGCCGCTGCCGAAACAGCCCTCGCAATAGCAATCATCTGCAACATCTTCCGTGTGGCTAAAGATATCGACGTCCGCGAAATAACTAAAATGAAATTTTAAGTATCATGGATGCCACTTTACCAATTCTGATTCTTGCCATACCCCTTACAATGTTCCTTTTCCTGGGACTGTTAGGGAAATACCTGTCACACAAACTCGCAGGTATTCTCGGCACAACAGCCATGGGTGTTGTAACAGCACTGGCTTACTATACTGCTTTTACCTATTTCTTCTCAGGCGATGCCAACTTCCAGCGTGAAATAATGGAAGACGGTCACTCCGTGGTGGAACATCTCCAGTACATTGTGTTCAACCAGACTTGGCTTGAATTCTACGGAAATCTCCACATCAGCCTCGGATTCCTCCTTGATCCCATCTCAGCCATGATGCTTGTGGTTATCACAACCATCTCATTCATGGTGAATCTTTACAGTAACGCCTACATGCGCGACCATCACGGCGTTTTTGAAAAAGGTTTTCAGCGCTACTACGCTTTCCTTGCGCTCTTCACATTCTCAATGCTCGGACTGGTGGTTGCCACCAACATTTTCCAGATGTACATCTTCTGGGAACTTGTGGGTGCGTCATCTTACCTGCTCATCGGTTTCTATTACACCAACCCCGCAGCAGTTTCAGCATCAAAGAAAGCGTTCATCGTAACCCGCTTCGCCGACCTCGGATTCCTCATCGGTATCCTTGTCCTTTCATATTACACCGGAGTGTTCAGTTTCATGGACTTCACTTCAGCCCCTGTTGAAGGTCTGACAAACACTTTCCATGTTTCAGTTGACACCGCCGCCTCAGTGCTTGCAAGCAAATTCGCAGCCAGCCCCGCTCCCATGTTCATGGGTTGCTCGGTTCTGACATGGGCTCTGGTACTCATCTTCATGGGTGGTATGGGTAAATCGGCAATGCTTCCCCTCCACATCTGGCTCCCCGACGCAATGGAAGGTCCGACTCCCGTGTCAGCCCTTATCCATGCTGCAACCATGGTTGTTGCCGGTGTGTATCTGGTAGCACGTCTGTTCCCTCTCTATCTTCAGGAAACAGCCGCACTTGAAATTGTCACCATCGTCGGTGCCATCACCGCTCTCTATGCAGCGATGGTAGCCTGCGCTCAGGTCGATATCAAGCGCGTTCTCGCCTTCTCAACCATCTCACAGATTGCCTTCATGATGGTTTCACTGGGTGTTTGCCGCCCCGAATATCACCACGGCGTTGGTTACATGGCTTCCATGTTCCACCTTTTCACCCACGCAATGTTCAAGGCTCTGCTCTTCCTCGGTGCCGGTGCCCTGATCCATGCGGTACACTCCAATAACTACACCGCGATGCACGGTCTGCGCAAATATATGCCCATCACCAACTGGACATTCCTCATCGGCTGTCTGGCTATCGCAGGTATCATCCCCTTCTCAGGCTTCTTCTCAAAAGACGAAATCCTCACCGCCTGCGGCGAATACAGCATTGTAGTCTACATCTGGATGTCGCTCGTGGCCGCACTGACCGCCTTCTACATGTTCCGTCTCTACTTCCTCATCTTCTGGTGGAAAGAACATAAAGTACATGATCCTCACCACGCACCCCACGATCAGCCCTGGCCCATGACAGTGCCTCTGATTTTCCTTGCTCTGGTTTCATGCGTGGCAGGTTTCATTCCCTTCGGCAAACTCGTTACTTTCAACGGCATCGAACACACATTCAACCTTGACTGGACAGTAGCCGGAATCTCACTGACAGTGGCTGTTCTTTCAATAGCCCTTGCAGCAAAGATGTACATGAAAGAAAATCCGCTCCCCGACAAGATGGCTTCAGCACTTCCCCGCCTCTGGGACTGGTGCCACCACCGTTTCTACTGGGACGAACTTTACATGTTCATCACTCATCGCATCATCTTCGGGCTTATCTGTAAACCCATCGCCTGGTTCGACCGTCACATCATCGACGGAACCATGGATGCCTTCGCAACCGTGACCAACAAAGCCTCATGGGCCATCAAAGGACTGCAGTCCGGTTTGGTTCAGACCTACGTATGGGTTTATCTCATAGGTGCCATCCTTCTTGGAATCGTCACTTATCTCTGCCTCATTTAAAATTGATGTAACGATAAAAAACTGATCATTATGTTCGACAATATATTAATCTACTTCGTGCTTATCCCCCTGGTAATGCTTGCAGGGGTAGCACTTAGTCAAAACATAAAGCAGATCCGTGCAGTGGCAGTTACCGGTTCGCTGGCTCTGACCGCACTGTCAATCTATCTGCTTGTTGACTATCTTGCCCTCCGTGCAGCAGGCGAAACAGCCGCCATGCTCTACACCGGTTCATGGGCTTGGTTCCCGCCGCTGAACATCAACCTCACCGTTGGTGTTGACGGCATCTCCATCGCAATGCTCATCCTCTCTTCAATCATCCTTCTCACCGGTTCTTTCGCATCATGGACCATCGCTCAGCCCAAGGCATTCTTCCTTTGGCTCATCCTCCTCTCAACAGGTGTATTCGGATTCTTCATCACCATCGACCTGTTCGCGATGTTCATGTTCTACGAAGTTGCACTCATCCCCATGTATCTGCTCATCGGCGTTTGGGGTAGCGGCAAAAAGAACTATTCGGCAATGAAACTGACCCTCATGCTTATGGGTGGTTCAGCCTTCCTGATGCTCAGCCTCATCGGTATCTACTACAACTCAGGTCTGAACTCATGGGACATCGTTGAAATCGCTGAAAAAGGTAACATCCCCCACAACTGGCAGATGCTCCTCTTCCCCATGGCTTTCGTAGGTTTCGGTGTGCTCGGCGCAATGTTCCCCTTCCACACATGGAGCCCCGACGGTCACGCTTCAGCCCCGACAGCGGTGTCAATGCTTCACGCCGGCGTGCTTATGAAACTGGGAGGTTACGGTTGCTTCCGTGTGGCAATCTACCTGATGCCCTCGGCAGCCAACGAACTTGCATGGATTTTCCTTATCCTCACCGGTATCTCAGTTGTTTACGGTGCATTCTCCGCCTGTGTGCAGACCGACCTCAAGTACATCAACGCATACTCATCAGTGTCACACTGCGGTCTGGTGCTCTTCGCAATCCTTATGCTGAACACAACCGCCATGACCGGTGCCATCATGCAGATGCTTTCACACGGTTTGATGACTGCCCTGTTCTTCGCGCTTATCGGTATGATTTACGGACGTACTCACACCCGTGACGTCCGCGAGATGGGCGGTCTGATGCAGATCATGCCTTATCTGGCAGTTTGCTACATCATTGCCGGTATGGCTTCACTCGGTCTCCCCGGTCTGTCAGGTTTCGTAGCAGAAATGACAATCTTCGTGGGATCATTCGAACAGGGTATGACCGACTACCTCGGTGGTCACGGTTCACTCCGTCTGGTGTTTACCATCATCGCCTGCTGCTCAATCGTAATCACAGCAGTCTATATCCTCCGTGTTGTAGGCAAACTCCTTCTCGGTCCTGTTCATGACGACCACCACCGTCAACTCACCGACGCAACATGGTGGGAACGCACCGCAACCGCCACCCTCATCATCTGTGTGGCTGCAATCGGATGTTTCCCCAACTTCTTCGAATCACTCATTAAATTCACCTTCAGCCCTGACATTTTCAAGGTTCTGGGCATGATCCAATAAAAATCAGAAGCAATGGATTATTCTCAGTTTTTAGCAATGAAGCAGGAGATAGCGCTCCTTGTGGTGTTCCTCCTTGTCTTCCTCTATGACACCTTCATGCCCAAGAAGGCGCAGAACGCCACTGCTGCGTTCACCACTGTGGCTTTCGCCATCTTCACTGTCCTCTCCATCGCCGACATGTTCTGCCCCTGCTCCATGTCAGATGCATCCGCTTTTGCAGGAATGTATGTAACCGGTCCCGTGATAATGGCAATCAAGAACATTCTGAACATCGGTATGCTCATCGTGTTGATTCAGTCAATCAAATGGGCTAACAGCGAATTTATCACCGTCAGAAGAGGTGAGTTCTACGAACTTATTCTCGTGACACTGTTCGGTATGTACCTGATGATTTCCGCACGCCACTTCCTTCTGTTCCTCATCGGTCTGGAATCAGCGTCACTCCCTCTGGCAGCGATGGTAGCCTTTGACAAGAAGCACTACGAAAGCCATGAGGCAGCGGTGAAATATCTTTTGACCGCCGTGTTCTCATCAGCAGTGTTCATGATGGGTCTGTCTTTCGTTTATGGTCTGGCAGGTTCACTTTACTTCTCCGACATTAATCTGGTTATCTTCGGTGAACAATCAGCCCTTGCAATCCTTGCACTGGCATTTGTCATCGCCGGTATCGGCTTCAAACTCTCGTTGGTTCCCTTCCATCTCTGGACTGCAGATGTTTATCAGGGAGCACCCACATCGGTAACCTCTTATCTTTCAGTTATCTCAAAAGGTGCAACCGCTTTCGCATTCCTGGTGGTTATGGTTCAGGCCTTCGGCATGTTCTACGAGCAGGTATGGCAGTGGATGCTTTATGCACTCATCATCCTCACCATCACCGTCGGTAACCTGTTTGCCATCCGCCAGAAAAACCTGAAACGTTTCCTCGCCTTCTCATCAATTTCACAGGCCGGATACATCATGCTCGGTGTCATCGCCTTCAACGCAACAGGTGTTGCATCACTGATGTACTACGTTCTGGTTTACATCTTCTCCAACCTCGCAGCCTTCGGTGTGATCGGTGCTATCGAGAACGCAACAGGCAAGGTGGATATGGATGACTACAACGGATTGAGCACAACCAACCCCAAACTCTCTTTCTGCATGATGCTCGCGATGTTCTCCCTCGCCGGTATTCCTCCCTTCGCAGGATTCTTCAGCAAGTTCTTCATCTTCGCTGCAGCACTCCAGCAGGGTACACTCGCAATCTACATGCTCGTGCTCATCGCCCTTATCAACACTATCGTTTCACTGTACTACTACCTGCTTGTGGTTAAGGCAATGTATATCAAAACTGAAAACCCCTGCCAGATTCCCACCTTCCGCTCAGCATGTTCTGAACGCCTCGGTCTGTGGATTTCAGTTGCAGGTATTATCGTGCTTGGTATCGGTGCGGTGTTCTACAACTACCTTCTCGAAATGACCACATCACTTGGTCTTTTCGGTTCAATCATGTAAGATAATTCAACCTCGGTTGAATCCTCCTGCATACATTTTATCCCTGCCATCAGATGTCACTGACATCAGGTGGCAGGGATAAGATATATAATATATCCGATTATATTACGTTAATAAAAATAATCAGATCATCTGTCAGTTTACCCTTGAAACTGCATTTTTCCACTAATTTGCTATCCTCTTTTCCTCAATCCACTTTCAAAAGGAGAAACTGAATTCAATAATCAATTATCTATTACACTTTTATGCAAAAAAAACTGATTTTAGGAATTCTGTCGATTGGAATGACCGCAACATCATTGTTCGCAGCAGAGCCTGCAGCCGGAAGTGATGTTGAAATTTATGCCTCAGTCTACAGTACGAACTCATGGAAAGAACACAATTTTGATGAGCCGGGAATGTATAAATTCAAGGCATCAGGTTATTCACGGGAACTCGTTCATCAGGATCCTGATATTGATGCTTCGGGTGGCGGTGTCATGACCGAAGACTACTACTTCTGCACCGCAGAATACAACTACGGTTCATGGACTGATGTTACCCACTATATCATCAACCCGGAAACATGGCGTACAATCAGTTCCTTGCGCGACGGCTACCAGAATGCCGTGGCAACTGATATGACCTACGATCCCGTGACCGCTAAAATTTACGGTTGCTTCAATGGCGACAGCGAATCATCGCCAATGGTATTCGGAACACTTAACGATGCTACAGGCGAACGTTTTGCCATTGCAGAAATCGCCACACCCTGGATTGCCTGCAGTGTGGACAAGAGCGGTAACCTTTACGCGGTTGATATGGAAGGCACACTGCTGAGTGTTGACAAGCAGACCGGTGCAACCAAAAATCTTGGAAGCCTGGGATTTAAGGCAACCAACCGATCAACCGGAGCCATTGACCCCCGCACCGGGATTTTCTACGTTGTAGTGACCAATACGGTGAAAAATCCTGATCCGTACGCCTACTATTCACTTAACGAAAGTTTCCTCTACGCTGTTGACATAGCAAATGCCAAAGCCGTTTGTCTATACGAATTTGAGGATGGTGAAGCCCTGGGTGGTATGTTCATCCCCGGAGCCGTGGCTGAAGATGGCGCACCTGCTGCCGTAACAGACCTGAAACTTGATTTCCCTGACGGCTCACTTACCGGCAAGGTTCGTTTCACCGTTC
The DNA here is from genome assembly GCA_014800385.1 of Bacteroidales bacterium. Taxonomy (GTDB): domain Bacteria; phylum Bacteroidota; class Bacteroidia; order Bacteroidales; family Muribaculaceae; genus CAJUPY01. The sequence continues at coordinate 44,543 of JAAVGE010000011.1, read as the reverse complement.
CTTCAACAACCTTTGACGGCAACGATGCCACCGGCGAAGTGTCATATCTCATCCGTGCCAACGGTGCCCTCTTCGCAGAAGGTAAAGCCGTTTACGGACAGAAAGTAGAAGCGGAAGCAACACTCCCTGAGGCTGATACTTACGAAATAGAAGTGATGCTTTCAAATAGTGTGGGTCGCGGACCCAAGGCCAAGATCACTGAATGGATTGGTCCGGATACCCCGCTTAATATAACTGATGTTACAGCAGTGTGGGCTGACGGTGTTTTCACAATCAACTGGCAGGCACCGCAGGGCAGCACACATGGCGGATACTACGATCCCTCGAAAATTTCATATATCGTTACCCGACAGCCGGATGGCGTTACTATTGCTGAAAATATCACACTGACCACTATCACTGATGCCGTTGCCGTTCCTGAACAGATTACCGCCTACAGTTATAATGTTGTGATGGTATATGACGGCACACGTTCATTGGCCGTGCAGTCAAACCCCTGGCGACTGGGGTCAGTGGCACTACCTTACACCGCTACATTTGATGAGGATGACTCACTGGATCTGTTCACCGTAATTGATGTTGACGGTGACAAAATAGAATGGTACAGAGAGTGGGAATTTTACGTGGAAGAAACAGATGATCTCATCCCCGTTGTTTCCTATCCTTATTCCTCAAGCAAGGATGCCGATGACTGGCTTATAACTCCTCCCGCAATGTTGAAGGCAGGAAAAACCTACACCGTTTCATACAAATCTCTCACCGATTATGAAGGTGACGAACCTCTGCTCGCCCTTTATTGCGGCACTGAGCCTTCAGTTGAAGGTATGAAACAGCAGATAATGGCACCTTCTGCTATCACCACACTTCTCCCCTCAGAGAACAAGGTGAAATTCAGTGTGGATGCCGACGGTATCTACTACATAGGTTTCCATGCCTGCAGCGAACCTTACCGAAGTGCAATCGCTCTCACTGAAATAACTCTGTCAGAAGAGTCGGCGAACCATGATGTGGCGGTTGACAATATAATATGTCCCTCGGAAATAGCAACCCATGAATCAATTGAAATCAAGGCTGTTATTTCAAACAAAGGATCACTCAGCGCAGAAAACGTAAATGTTATTTTCAGTCGCGACGATCAGGAAGTTGGCAGCACAACAATAACTGAACTTGCCGCCGGTGCAACCACAGAGGTAAGTGCTACAGATCTGCTGACACCCTTCCACAATGCCAATCCCGTCTACACCGTCAAGGTGGTTTATGCTGCTGATGAAAATCCTGTTAATGATATCCTGACCGCAGAAGCCGCCAAACTGCTGCTCTCAGAATCAAGTCCGGTGTCAGACCTGAGCGCATCCCACACCGGTTCAGAAGTTATGCTCACCTGGAGCGAGCCCGCAACAGCCGGAACCGCTTCATCAGCCGCAGCAGTGACAGATTGCTTTGAAAACTATGCCGCATGGTCCATTGATGGAGCCGGCGACTGGAAATTCGTGAGTCTTGATGACACTCCCGCCAATGAAATGGAACTTGCACAACTTCCTAATCTGGGAGAAGGAAAAGATATCGCCTACATGGTTCTGGATGCTACCGGAATTGATGAATCATTCGCCGCTTACAGTGGTAACAAATCACTGTTGGCCGTATGGAACGATGAATATAACGATGACTGGGCAATCTCACCCGAACTGTCAGGTGAAGCACAGACCGTAACCTTTATGGGCAGAAGTTACGACGACTACTATATGGAGAATATTGCAGTGATGTACTCCACAACTGACAATGACATCAGTTCGTTTGACTATCTCCCCGAAGGTGGTGTTTACGATGAGATAAGCAACGAGTGGACCCAATATTCATTTAATCTGCCCGCCGGTGCAAAATATTTTGCCATCGGTTACGTGTCAGAATGTAAAGTTGCGTTCCTCCTGGATGATGTAACATTCATTCCTGCCGGAGGTGCATCACAGCCCGCTCGTCCTACAGGCTACAACATCTATCGCAACGGTGTTAAGATTAATGATCAACCCGTTATCGAAACCACATTTACTGACACCCCTGATTCTGATGCTGACCACACCTATCATGTGACAGCCCTCTATACTGACGGTGAATCAATACTCTCCAATCCTTGCAAAATTACCCTCAGCGGCGTTACTGCAGTAGTTGGAAATAACGAAGCGGTGACAGTAATTGCAGACAGCGAAGGTGTCGTTATTAACTCAACTGTTTCAACCACCTTTGAAGTTTACACCACTGACGGTCGACTGGTTTCATCCGGTATCGTCAATGAAGGCAATCCCGCAGAGGTAAAACTGTCCAAGGGACTGTATGTGGTTAAAGCCGGAGAAACAGTAAGCAAGATAATTGTCAAATAATTCTTGCATTAAATAAATTGACGTTCCAATAACTTAAAAAGTCCACCGGAATCTGAACGGTGGACTTTTTTTAAACCTGATGGCCACGGATTTTGTTTGAAATAAAAAATGATATAAATATGGAAAGAATTCTCACACAATCACTTGATAAAATAGCCAAACAACTTGCCGAAACACCCGAAAATAATGGAATGTGCCATATACGCCGACGTGGCGAACCTCTTCCCTCACAGGAAAAAGTGAAAGAGATAGTCAGTCTGTGCCGTGCCCTGATTTTTCCCGGCTTTTTTGGCGACAGCGGTGTCACCCAGCAGAATATGCGCTATCATGCCGGGTTGAACCTCGAGCGGTTGTCCATGCTGCTGATCGATCAGATTGTGGCAGGCAAGTGTATAGAATCACCCTGTTGCCAGCCCCTTGATGTCGATTCCCTGACCAAGGATGCCATCCCCCTGTGTGACACATTCATACGCCAGTTGCCCGAACTGCGCCGTGTCCTGATGACCGACGTAGATGCAACCTACAAGGCTGACCCTGCTGCGCTCTCCATCGAGGAGGTAATTTACTGCTACCCCTCGATACTGGCTACCAGTGCTTATCGCGTGGCCCACTTGCTCCATACTCTTGACGTTCCTGTCATACCCCGAATGATAACCGAACTGGCTCACTCAGAAACCGGTATTGACATTCATCCCGCCGCAACAATCGGCGAATCCTTCACCATTGACCACGGAACAGGCATCGTTATCGGTGCTACATGTATAATCGGTGACAATGTCAAGATATTCCAGGGTGTGACACTTGGAGCAAAGAGTTTCAAACTTGACGAGAACAATAACCCTATCAAGGGTATTCCGCGTCACCCGATCATCGGCAACAATGTGGTCATCTACGCCAACGCAACCATACTGGGACGTATACATATAGGTGACGGCGCCATAATCGGTGGTAACCTGTGGGTAACAGAAGATGTTGCTCCGGGTGAAAAAATCGTACAGGCACCCGCAAAGGAAAACCGATGATTCGATTAATGTAGGGTAGGGGAGTGCCTATCTGCATTAAATCATACATGTTCCATCTCAGCGCTATGTAGCAGAACATGGCCTAAAGATGGAACTAATTGTTTAAGAGAGCGATACTTATTGCATTATTTTGTACTTGAACAAACGCCGCAGAAACCGATTAATAAGCAGGATTTTACCATATCTGTACTCACATTAAATTAAAAATGAGGGATATTGTAAAAAAAATATTTCAAAACTGTAGCGGTATTAAAAATATTTTATTAATTTTGCAACATAAATCAATCGCAAAATTATGAGGCTCAAAGGATTACTTCTTATACTTGTGCTTTTCTGCGCTGTAACATCTGTTTCGGCGGCGGATTCTGCTGCAATAAAAGAGGAATTGAAAGCCAAATTGGCGAGTGCCGCAACCCCTGAAGATTCAATCCTGGCGCTCTACAATCTTTACGATATTTCAAACCGCAAGGAGCAAACCGCCATACTTGAGTCTATTTACCGCACTGCTGAAAAAGCAGGCGATATGGCAACCCGGCTTGATGTGCTCCGCCATCTGGCCAACACTAATTCAGGAAATGACTCCATACTCCAGGTTCTGCGCTCAAAGACTGCCGAACTCCCCGCGTCGATTGACCAGCATCAGACATTGATGTATATCAATATCATACGCATCCGCAGAAATGCCCTGTCAGCATCAGAGGCAGAGCGTCAGGTCAGATTGCGTGAGGTTTTGCATGAATACACCAACAAGGAACACTATTCAACCGATGAGCGGATACTGCTGCTGTTTTCATTATGCGCATATCTGAGCAATACCGCCGAGGGTGATCTCCTTGTCAAGTACACCGACGAACTGGAGCAACTCATCAGCAACACGCCCAACACCATCTCCCCCATCAGAGGTCAGTTCTATTCCTACGCCACTATCATGTATACCAACATCGGTAACCATGAAAAAGCAGCCAACGCTGCCCGTGAGGTGCTCAAAATAACAGACGACCTTCAGGAAGATTACAAGGCGAAAGGACGCATATACAGGAAATTCAACCGCGAACGCTACGGAATGTATCGCCGACTGTTGCTCAACTACCCCGCCATGGATATCGCCGAGGTAGATTCCGTCTACAACAAGGCGATTGCAATAACAAAGATTGACCCCGACTGCAAGGCAATGCTTGAGAAATATCAGTTGCTCAATATCGCCCACATGATGGCTCACAAAAAATATTCCGAGGCTGCACCGCTGATCATGAAATCGCTCGATTCAATCGGAAACGATGCTTTCTACCGGAACTTCCTGCTTGACCAACTCAATATTGCAGCCGAATATACAAACGATAAGGAACTGCAGTTATTCGCCTTGCGTGAAAACAATAAGAAACTGCAGCAGCAGATACAGTTCAAGTCGGAAGAACGACTTCGTGAACTGCAGGTTATATATGACCTTCAGAAGATACGCGAATCAAATCAGGAACTTGAAATAAAGAATCGTCAGACACAGTTGGAGGCGCACGAAACAATACTGATAATCTCGATAGTCGCCCTGGTTATAGTGATTATAATTACCATCGTCACCTTCCTGCTGTATGTTCGTGCAAAACAGATGTCGGTAAGCGCCATTCATGCCAAAGAATCGCTCGAACATGAACGCACCGTTTCTCAGCGACACTATGACGACCTCATGCGCTCACGCAACGAACTTACCAAGGCGAACCTGCAGAAGTCAGACCTCATCAACTCCCTGGGTCACGAAATGCGTACCCCCCTCACAGCCATATCTGATTTCACCAAAATCATTGTGGATTCAGTGGATGATGAACGCAAACCATATCTGGATCATTTCTCACAAATTATATCGCACAACGTAGAACTGCTCGAAGCCATCTCGCGCGACATACTTGACATATCACTTCTCGATGGGGAAGAGATCACGGTGTCACGTAAAATGACCGATGTGACGGAGTTGTGTGACATGGTTGTTGAAACCCTCCGCCAGACCACTCACTCGGGTGTGGAAATGAAATTTATCCAACCTGCTGAACGAGTGTCGTTTGTAACTGATCCGCAGCGCGTGGAGCAGATTCTTATCAACCTGCTCAAGAATTCCGTTCGTTTCACACATGCCGGAGAAATCACGCTCACCTATGAGGCAGACAAGCAGCATGGCACGATTAAGTTCATTGTAACTGACACAGGCTGCGGAGTGTCGAAAGAACAACAGAAAACGTTGTTCAAGCAGGCTCCGAAAGGTGAACATCATTCCGGAACCGGTCTGGGGCTGTATCTGAGCCAGATGATAGCCAAGCGCCTGGATGGAACGGTGACGCTCGACACAAACTACATCGACGGGGCGCGTTTCATACTCACATTACCCCTCTAAACAAATTTTAACACCTTTTGACCTTGATTTTGATGTCCGAGACCTCAAAAAAATGTCAAAACAGAACCGAAAATTGCTCAGAATTTAGTAATTTTGCAGCCTATATTCTCGGAAGCCCTTACTTTTGTATTCCCATCCCTGAATATAGGTAGCATCATTAAACTAACAAACAGCATAAAATGAAACTACTGCAAGCAAAACTTGCCCAATACACAGTTCCACAGGAAGCCAAGGCAGCCGGTATATATCCCTACTTCCGCGCAATCTCAAGCGAACAGGATCCCGAGGTCATCATCAACGGACAGAAGGTTCTGATGTTCGGCTCGAACTGCTACACCGGTCTTGTTAATGACCCGCGTATCAAGGAGGCTGCTATTGAGGCAACAAAAAAATATGGTACCGGATGTGCCGGCTCACCTTTCCTCAACGGAACGCTTGACCTCCATAAAAAACTCGAGGCCGCAATAGCGGAATATATAGGTAAAGAAGATGTGATGATCTACTCCACCGGTTTTGAAGTGAACCTCGGTGTGGTTTCATGTCTGACCGGTCCTAAGGATTACATCCTGTGGGATGAGCAGGATCATGCCTCAATCATTGAAGGTATGCGTGCATCATTCTCAAAATCGCTCAAATATCGCCATAACGATATGGAATCACTGGAGCAGAAACTGAAACAGTGTGACCCTGATCGTTTGAAACTGATTGTTTCTGACAGTGTGTTCTCAATGGAAGGCGATGTTGCCGACGTTAAGCGCATCACCGAACTTGCCAAGCAATATAATGCAGCGGTAATGATCGATGAGGCACACGGTATAGGCGTATTCGGCGAAGGTGGTCGTGGCGTATGTCATGCACAAGGTGTGGCAAAAGATGTTGACCTTATTATGGGAACATTCTCCAAATCGTTTGCCTCACTCGGCGGATTTATTGCTACCGACAAAGAAATCACCAACTACCTGCGTCACCACTCACGTTCATATATCTTCACTGCCTCCATCACTCCGGCATCGACTGCAGCAGCACTGAAGGCACTTGAAATCATGCAGACCGAACCTGAACGACAGGATCGCCTCTGGGAACTGACCAACTATGCTCTTGAAGGATTCCGCAACATGGGTGTGGAAATCGGTAATACATCAACCCCCATCATCCCCTTGTTCGTTCGTGATAACTTCAAGACATTTGCCATCACCCGCGACCTACTTGAAGAAGGCATATTCGTAAACCCCGTGGTGTCACCCGCAGTTGCTCCCCAGGATACACTGATCCGTTTCTCTCTGATGGCCACCCACACCAAGGATCAGGTTACAACCGCACTTGAAAAAATTCAGAAAGTTTTCCGTGCTCACGGCATAATTGAATAATTTTGTTACTGTTTAGAATAAAAGTGAATCGGGATGCGAATAATCGTGTCCCGGTTTTCTTTTTCAATCGGCAAAACTGCCGGCGCGCCCATAGGGCTGTGTCAAAAATTGAACCTGTATTTTTTATGTTTTGTACGTTTATGGATAGTGATGTATATTCGGCGGATGCTCCAGGGAGCATCCCTACCATCTTGACAATCAGTGTATTAACCCTGTAGGGCTGCTCTATGGAGCAGCCGCATAATCCTGAATATGGCGAGGTTGTGCCTATTTTGACACACCCTCCTTTATACCTTTCTAAAAAAACGTGTGTGAATCGGTGCCTCTGTCGGCACGTCCACGTACTCCTACTCCTGTTTCTTCTGTTCTGCTGTCAAAAAAAGATGTAGAAGGAGATTTTATTCTGCGGGGTAACTGTTTGAAATATGTGTTGTTACGGATGATGATGTAAAAAAGTTTGAAAAAAGTCTCCGGAAAATTTGGTCAGTTCAAAAATAAGCCGTAACTTTGCAACGCAAAACCAAAACAGCGAATGCGAAAATAGCTCAGTTGGTAGAGCACAACCTTGCCAAGGTTGGGGTCGCGGGTTCGAGTCCCGTTTTTCGCTCTAATAACCAGTCATTTCACAACCACTGCATGACTTTTTGTCCGGATGGCGGAATTGGTAGACGCGCTACTTTGAGGGGGTAGTGACCATTAGGTCGTGTGAGTTCGAGTCTCATTTCGGACACTTGTAAAAGCCGCAAGTTATTTGATTGTCAAATGCTTGCGGCTTTTCCTTTTATTAAATAATCTATCTGCAATCCCATGAAAAAGAAGCAATACCGATGCGGTGTGGTAGCCGTGCACGGCATCTGTGGCAATCCACGTCTGTTTTCAATGTTTCTGAATGAAGAGACAGAGCGTGATATGCTTGTTGATCGGATTGTGCTGGACGGACATGGCGGCAGTGCGCTTGACTTCTCAAAAAAAGGTTCCATGCACCGATGGAAATCTCAGGTAATCGAGGCTGTGGATAGAATGCATGATAAATGCGACAAAGTAGTTATAGCCGGTCATTCCATGGGATGCCTGCTTGCCTTGAGTGAGGCGTTCAAGGGTAGGGCAGACGGACTGTTTCTGCTGTGTCCCCCTTTGAAATTGCACATCACCACACCGATGTTTGTCAATAGTGCTAAGGTTACATTCGGATGGTCAAAGAATAATCCCGTGATCATTGCTGCACGAGATGCCTACGGCCTGGAAATAGATCATAATCCGTTGCATTTCTATGGCTGGATTCCGCGCTTTCTTGAACTGTTCGGTGAGATACGTCGCATTGACCGGATGTTACTTTCCAATGCGCTTGAAATCCCTGTGAAGGTTTTCCTATCGGAGAAAGATGAGAGTGTGTCACCACGCTCCGACCGTTATCTGTTGCATCAGAAACAATGTGAAGTAACCTACTTGAATAAATCCACACATTATTATTTTGACGAATCAGACAAAGGGGTGCTGAGGTCGGTATTTGCAGAGTTTATGTCGGAGATTTGTAAATAAATCAACATAGGAAACTCCCTGCGCAGCGCGACATAATTACCCTCCGCCGCAAGAAATACCGGATTGACGATTCAATAATAGAACCATTCTGAACTCCCACAGATAAAAAAATTGATTTTTCTTTTGTGATAAAAATAGATTTATTAAATTTGTGACATAAATCTATCATATCATGGAAAATATCAAAGTTACCTGTCTGCACGACCGCCATGTAGGTCTTGGTGCGCAGATGAGCCCTTTCGGAGGGTTTGACATGCCTATTCAGTATAAAGGTATTGTTGAAGAACATAATGCAGTACGCACCGCCTGCGGAGTGTTTGATGTATCGCATATGGGCGAAGTAGCCGTTACCGGACCCGATGCGGAAAAATTCGTGAATCATATCTTTACAAATGACCTTACCGGCGCCCCTGCCGGAAAGTGCTTTTACGGCATGATGCTTCACCCCAGTGGAGGCGTGGTGGATGATCTGCTTGTTTACAAACGTGGCGAAAATGATTTTTTCCTGGTTATCAACGCGGCCAACATTGATAAAGATGTAGCCTGGATAGAGAAAAACGCCGAAGGATTCGATGTGAAAGTAGATCATCAGAGTGACTACTACGGAGAACTGGCCATTCAGGGACCGAAAGCCGAGGCGCTTGTCACCGAACTTCTCGGCATCAAATGTGAACAGATTCCGTTTTATTGTTTTGAACAGCAGACATGGCAGGGTGAGCCTATCATCATCAGTCGCACAGGCTATACCGGCGAGGATGGTTTTGAAATTTATGGCTCACACGAAACGACACGCAAAATCTGGGATATACTGATTGAGTCAGGAAAGGTTGAACCATGCGGTCTGGGATGTCGTGACACTCTCCGCTTTGAGGTCGGACTCCCTTTGTATGGTGATGAACTAACCGATGAGATAACCCCGATTGAGGCCGGATTGGGAATGTTCGTGAAACTTGACAAGTCCGAATTTATCGGTAAAGAGGCTATTGCCGCTCAAAAAGCCGAAGGTGTAAAGCGCAAACTTGTCGGACTTGAACTCCACGACCGTGCTATACCCCGTCACGGATATGCCGTACTGAATCAGGAAGGAGAACAGATCGGAGAGGTTACAACCGGCTACCATGCCATATCCGTTGACAAAAGCATAGCCATGGCTCTGGTAGATGCAAAGTATGCAGCCTTGGATACGCCCCTGCAGATTCAGATACGTCGCAAAACATTCCCCGCAACAGTAGTGAAAAAGAAATTCTATAACAAAAACTATAAAAAATAAATATCATGAAAACTTACTATTCCCCCACACATGAATATATCAAAGTAGACGGCAACATCGGTTATATCGGCATTTCAGACTATGCACAGCATGCCCTGGGCAATGTCGTTTATGTTGACATGCCCGAAGTAGGTGATGACATTGAGGCAGGTGAGGATTTCGGAGCCATTGAAAGTGTCAAGGCTGCCAGCGACCTTATTGCTCCCGTCAGCGGTGCGGTTGTTGAAATCAACGAACATCTGATCGATAACCCTCGTCTGGTCAACGAAGATGCCATGGCAAACTGGATCATCAAGGTTGAACTTACCGATCCCGCTCAACTTGACGACCTCATGGATGAGGAGGCATATAAACAATTATGTGAGAAAGAAAAACACTGAGCCGATTATGACACATCGTTATCTTCCTCATACACCGGCTGATATTGACCGCATGCTGGCGCGATGCGGAGTGAGCCGGCTTGAGGATCTCTATTCCGACGTACCGGAAGAACTCCTTTTCAAGGGGGAATATGACCTCCCATCGGAAATGAGCGAGCGACGGGTACGCGATTTTTTCAACGAACTCGGCTCCGCCAACCGTCAGTTGGTGTGTTTTGCCGGAAACGGTTTCTACGACCATGATACCCCGGCAGCGGTATCATCCATTATCAGCAGATCGGAGTTTCTGACAGCCTATACCCCTTATCAGCCTGAGATTTCACAGGGTACGTTGCAGTATATCTTTGAGTATCAGACCATGATGTGCCGGCTGACCGGACTGGATGTGTCAAATGCATCGATGTATGACGGCACCACCGCCACCGCCGAGGCGATGATGATGGCTGTTGCCCACGCCCGTAAACGTAACCGTGTGCTTGTTTCCGCCACAATGCGTCAGGGTGTGACAGATGTGGTTGCCACCTATGCCCGATATCATGGCGTGACCATTGATATCATTCCGGAGAAAGAGGGGATTACGGACCGCGAGGCTCTTGCAACGATGCTTGCAGAGGGGAATGTGGCCGGTGTGATAGTAGCGCAACGAAACCGTTACGGAATTATCGAGGATTACACCGGTTATGCCGAACTATGCAAAGGAGCAAAGGCTCTGTTGATCATGAACTGCATCGCCTCGGACCTTGCCGTACTGAAAACGCCTGCCGAATGGGGGGCTGATGTTGCTGTCGGCGATGCCCAGTCATTAGGTATGCCGTTGAGTTTCGGCGGACCCTATCTCGGCTTTATATGCTGCACCAACGCTCTGATTCGTAAACTCCCCGGTCGAATCGTGGGGCAGACCAAAGATAGTGAAGGACGCCGGGTGTTTGTTCTGACCCTTCAGGCACGCGAACAGCATATCCGACGTGAAAAAGCCACAAGTAATATATGCTCCAATCAAGGTCTCATGGCGCTTTTCGTCACTGTTTACCTCTCGTTGACCGGAGCAGAAGGATTACGCCGGATAAATGCTCAGGGCACGAACGGTGCGCACTATCTTGCTCGTCAACTCACCTCCACCGGAAAGGTAGTCCTTACATATCCCGACAGACCGTTCCTGAATGAGTTCTGCATAACCACCACTGCTCCGGCAGCCGAAATCATACGTGTGGCCATGCAACAGGGTATCCTTGCAGGTGTGGCTCTTGACGAACATCGCATGACGGTGGCTGTAACAGAACTCCAGAGTAAAGAAGATATGGATCGTTTAACCGAAATAGTGAAAGCGTTATGAACAGAGAATTTTACGGTAAACTGATATTTGAACTCTCCCGACCCGGACGCAGCGGTTTCTGTATAACCGATAACCATCTGCCGGCGGTGGAGGATGCACTCCCCGCAACCGTTCTCCGACAGCAACCGCTTGAACTTCCGGAAGTCGATGAACCGACAGTGGTGCGTCACTACACCAACATGTCAAACAATAACTTCGGTGTGGACACCGGGTTTTACCCATTGGGTTCCTGCACCATGAAGTATAACCCCAAGATAAACGAAGAGGTGGCCTCACACCGGTCGTTTCAAAATCTTCATCCCGACACCCCCGCAGAGGCTGTTCAGGGTGCGCTCAAGATGTATTACGACTTGCAGCGTGCACTCAGCGAGATTGGCGGAATGGCTGAATTTACCCTCAATCCTTACGCCGGTGCTCACGGCGAACTCACCGGACTGATGGTAATCCGTGCCTATCATGCGAGCCGTGGCGATGATGGCAGGGTAAAAGTAATCGTGCCTGACTCAGCCCATGGCACCAATCCGGCGAGTGCGGCTGTCGCAGGATTGCAGATTGTCGAGGTAAAGAGTCGCCCCGACGGTACGGTTGATGTGGACGACCTTCGTCCGCTGCTTGACGACACCGTGGCTGCCGTAATGATGACCAACCCCAACACATTGGGTATTTTTGAAAAGAACATACCTGAGATTGCACGACTGGTACACGAGGCAGGGGCACTCCTTTATTACGATGGAGCCAACCTCAACCCTATGCTCGGTGTGGCCCGTCCCGGAGATATGGGGTTCGATGTTATGCATATCAACCTTCACAAAACCTTCTCCACACCTCATGGTGGGGGTGGTCCCGGAGCCGGTCCCGTTGGTGTGCGCAAAGGATTGGAGCAGTTCCTCCCTTCACCTAAGGTAGTGAAGAATGAAGATGGCAGTTTCTCCCTTGTTACCGGAGAGGAATCACTCGGTAAAATATCATCACACCTGGGCAACTTCGGGGTAGAGATGCGTGCCTTGGCATATATCCTCTCGCTGGGTAAAGAGAACCTGAGCAAAGTAGGACCGTTGGCCACCCTGAGTGCCAATTATATCAAGGAGTCGCTCAAAGATAAGTATCTCCTTCCCATAGAAGGGGTGTGCAAACATGAATTTGTGTTCGACGGTCTGATTGACAAGTCGACCGGTGTGACCACACTGAACATAGCCAAGCGTCTGCTTGACTACGGTTATCATGCCCCGACCATCTATTTCCCGCTTCTTTTCCATGAGTCTCTGATGATAGAGCCTACCGAAACAGAATCGGTTGACACCCTTGACGCCTTCATCGAAGTTATGCGCAAGATAGCCGATGAGGCCGTTACCGATCCTGAAATGGTAAAAACCGCACCTCATAACACTCCCGTCGCACGACCCGATGACACCGAGGCGGCGCTTCACCCCATTGTAAAGTATGAAAGAATTTGATTTGATTGTCATAGGAGCAGGTCCCGGCGGCTACGAAACAGCCGCCGAGGCTGCTGCCTCCGGACTGTCGGTGTGCCTGATAGAACGGGGTGAGTTAGGGGGCACATGTCTGAACCGCGGATGTATACCCACCAAGGCTTTATGCAAGTCGGCAGATGTTGCGCTGACCCTGCGCGAGGCTTCGCAATTCGGGGTCAATCCCGGTGACATATCCTTTGATTATGCTGTTGCTGCCGCACGTAAAGATGAGGTAGTCAACATGTTGCGCCAGGGTGTAGAGAGTGCCGTTGCAGGGTGTACACTCATCCGGGGTGAAGCATCGTTTGTAAATGACAGCACCGTTGAGGTCAACGGAGAGGCGTTCACAGCCCCGCGAATCATTATCGCTACAGGTTCCCGTCCGGCCGAACTGTCACTGCCGGGTGCTGAATATGCCGTCAGCAGCGATGCTTTTCTCTCTATGACCGAACTTCCGGGCAGAGTCACCATTGTCGGAGGTGGCGTTATAGGGATGGAATTTGCATCCATACTCAACGCCTTCGGTGTGGAGGTTACAGTGGTGGAATACATGAAAGAGATTCTGCCACCATTTGACAAAGATATTGCCAAACGTCTGCGTATGGCATTGAGCCGCAGAGGGATAAATATAATTACCTCGGCTGCTGTTAAAGAGATTCGTCAGGACCATAGTGTAGTATATGAGTCAAAGGGAAAAACGGTGGAATTGTCGTCGGATATGGTTGTTATGGCTGTCGGCCGACGTGCTGTCGTTCCTTCCGGAATAGAAAACACTTCAATTACCGTTGGACGCGGAGGGATAGAGGTCGATGACCTGTTCCGGACTACAGCCCCCGGAGTATATGCTATCGGCGATGTCAACGGAGTGATGATGCTTGCCCATGCCGCATCGGCACAAGGTCGCAAAGTGCTTGGTCATGAGATTGACCTCAGCGTTATTCCGTCAGCCGTATTTACCACACCCGAATGTGCTATGGTAGGGCTTACTGAAGAGCAGTGCAAGGAGCAGTCGCTTGATTATAAAGCAGTAAAGATTCCGTTTCGCGGCAATGGCAAAGCGCTTGCCATGGGTGAAGCAGACGGCATCCTGAAACTTATCGTAGACAACACTACCCGTCAGATATTGGGGTGCCACATCTGCGGACCTCATGCTGCCGACCTCATTGCTGAACCTGCTTTGGCCATGTCGGCCAAACTTCCGGTGGATGCCATTAATGAAACCGTCCACTCACACCCCACGCTGACAGAAGTCATAGCCCTGGCTGCAGCCAGAGTATGATTTTGAGGATATAAATAAACCGTTTCTTAACCTTCGATTTCCGAAAGTTCAAGCCAACGGAGTTCCTTCTCATCAAGGGCTGACTGGATTTCCTTATACCGGTCAGCCTTTTCACGTATGGTTTCAGGGTCAGCGCCGGAATTGAACAACTGTTCAATCTCTGCTTTCTCGTTGTTCAGTTCATCAATCTCCTGAGTGAGTTTCTCAAGTTCTTTCTTTTCTTTGAATGACAGTTTTGCCGGACGGTCTGTTTTGGGGCGTTGCTGACGGTTCTGTTTTTCCTCGGTTTGCACACGTTCCTTTTGTTGTTCCGCAAGGAATTGGCGATATTCAGTGTAGTTGCCGGGAAAATCCTTTATCACTCCGTTGCCTTGGAATACAAACAGGTGATCCACAATGGAATCCAGAAAGAAACGGTCGTGAGAAATGACAATCAGACACCCCTTGAAATCAGCCAGATAATCCTCCAGAATACCCAATGTCACTATATCCAGGTCGTTGGTAGGCTCATCGAGGATAAGGAAGTTGGGTGAACGCATAAGTGTTGCTGCAAGGTGCAGACGGGCACGCTCGCCACCGCTGAGTGTGTGGATATATTTCTGCTGGTCGGCAGGAGTGAAAAGGAACTTCTGCAGGAACTGCATCGGAGCGATGTGCACTCCGTCGTTGATGACAATATCTTCGGCCAGTTCGGTTATGGCATCCACAACTTTTTTGTTTTCATCAAAACTGATGCCATCCTGGCTGTAATAGCCGAAACGGACCGTTTCACCCACGTTCCATGCGCCGCTGTCGGGAGCAACCAGACCCTGGAGCATCTTGATGAAGGTGGATTTGCCAACTCCGTTTTCCCCTATGATACCTAACTTTTCGTAGCGGGAGAAGATGTAGGAGAAGTTGTCCAGGATAATCTTGTCGCCGAAACGTTTGCACACATTTTCGGCTTCAAAAATCTTTGAGCCGATGTAGGATGACTTCACGTTCAACTGAACATTGTCCTCACGCATGTTCACCTGCGACCGTTCCTTCAGGTCGTAGAACGAATCAATGCGGTATTTTGCCTTTCCGGCACGAGCCTGAGGCTGCCGGCGCATCCATTCCTGCTCCTTGCGCAGAGTGTTCTTGACCTTTGCTAGTTCGGCGGTCATGGCCTCGATACGCTCGCTGCGCCGGCGCAGATAGTAGTCATAATTGCCGTCGTAGGAGTAAAGGTTAGTGCGGTCAATCTCGATTATCTTGTTGCAGACGCGATCCAGGAAATAGCGGTCGTGGGTCACCATCAGCAGTGTGCAGCGTGAGCGGGTCAGATAATTCTCAAGCCATTCAATCGATGTTATGTCAAGGTGGTTGGTGGGCTCGTCAAGGATGATGAGGTCAGGTTCGGAAAGTATGACACGTGCCAGAGCCAGGCGCTTGCGCTGACCCCCCGACATGGAGTCGACACACTGCGTCATATCGGTGATGTTGAGTTGAGTCAGCAGTTGCTTCATCCGGTCCTCGTAGTCCCATGCACTTTCGGCATCCATCAGTTTGATAGCCTCGTTTATCCGGTCAGTATCGTTCAGGGCCAGAGCCGTTTCATACTCCGAAATCGCTTTTGTGGCCGGGGTAGGGTGGGCGAAGGCAGCCTCGATAACAGTGGCTCCTGCTGGGAGCACGGGAGTCTGTTCCAGGTAAGCCACGCGCAGGTCGTTCTTATACACGATAGAGCCGGAGTCGGGCTGTTCATCACCGGCCAGACACCGCAGCAGAGTGGTTTTGCCGGTGCCGTTTTTGGCTATCAGCCCGATCTTGTCACCCTCCTCAACTCCTAAGGTTATACCTTGAAAAAGTATTCTGTCGCCTACACTCTTGGTGAGGTCATTAATTTGCAGGAAACTTGCCATCAGCGTCGTGAATTTAAAGCGGAAAGAAGACCGTTGACCTGTTCGCGCATCTGTTTGAGCCGTTCTATAACCTCGAAGCGTTTTTCCACCCCGGCACGGTTATGTGTCAGTTCGGCTTTGGCGGCGTCTAATTTCAGACCGCGCTCCTTGACCAGATAGATTATCTTGCGGATATTCTCAATGTCGGCGGGAGAATAGTAGCGTGTTCCTCCGGGGTTGCGGTAAGGGGTAATCAGCGTCGGGAACTCCTTTTCCCAGAACCTCAGCGTTGAGGCAGGCACGTCAAGCAGTTCCGCCACGTCGCGGATTTTGAAATAGGTTTTGCTCAGAGCGTCGGATGTAGCCATATTCGTTTGCGAATGTAGGTCAGTCCATAACATGAGCCGCGGCATCGTTTGCAGCGATCATTGCGGCATACTGTTCAGGACTGAGGTCTTCAAAATAGTATTTATACGGGGGCTGGTGTACCCCTTTGTAACGTACTTCATAATGCAGATGCGGGCCGGTTGATTTTCCAGTAGACCCGACCTCTCCCACTTTCTCGCCACGTGTCACTTTCTGACCTTTCTGCACGGTCATCTTGCTCAGATGGGCATAGCGTGTGACATAACCGTAGCCGTGATCCACTTCCACCAGGTTGCCGTATCCGCTGTTCCAGTCGGCGTGAATCACGGTGCCGTCGCCGGTGGCGTTTACGCGTGTGCCGGGCTGAGCGGCGAAGTCCATACCTTCATGAAAGCGTGAGGTGCCGTAAACCGGATCGACGCGCACCCCGTAGCCTGAGGCTAACTGCTTCATATCCAGTTGGGATATGGGTTGCACCGAGGGTATGTGGCGCAGACGGTCGGTCTGCTGGGAAGCCATCACGCGGAGCGAGTCGAATGACTGAATCTGGGCATAGACAAGACGGTCAAGCATATCCACTTTTTCCGTAACGTTGGTGACAAGGTCGGCATCGTTCATCATTGCTGCCGCCTCCGAGGGGCTTATACCGCCGTAGCGCTGGTTGGCTGTCAACGGAGGCGCCTGCATCATGACGCGATAGAAATTGTTGTCACGCTCGGCAATGGCATCCATTACCTTAAGAGCCTGATCCAGACGGGAGTTGACGACGCCCAACTGCGTCTTGAGCCGACGGTTTTCCTCACGGAGCATCTCCTCACGAGGAAGTTCGATGAAATGGTAAAGCGTCACTGCCGCCACCATCACAACCATCGCTATGAAAAGCCCGTTGGCGGTGCGTGACCACACACGGTTCCATCGCGAAGGGTAAACCCTCTCGTAACTGTCGGTAATCTTATTATATCTGTAAAAGATTTTCTTACTCATTAACAAAAAATCTGTTAACAGGAGCATGCCGCAACCGTAATGTTTGACACAGCAGTGCAACTTAACCCCTTTTCTGTTGCAAAAGTAACAAATAATGAGTAATTTTGCACGAATAAAAGAGATATTTTTTAATACACTGCTTATGTTAACTGCAAAAGAGATACGCGAATCGTTCAAAACATTTTTTGAAGGGAAAGGACACCATATTGTCCCTTCCGCACCTATGGTTATAAAAGATGACCCTACGCTGATGTTTACCAATGCCGGTATGAATCAGTTCAAGGATATCATTTTAGGAAACAAGGCTGCCAAATATGTTCGCGTGGCTGATTCACAAAAGTGTCTGCGTGTGAGCGGAAAGCACAACGACCTCGAGGAGGTCGGACATGACACCTATCACCACACCATGTTCGAGATGCTCGGAAACTGGTCGTTCGGCGACTATTTCAAGAAGGAGGCTATCGACTGGGCATGGGAATATCTGGTTGATGTATTGAAACTTAACCCGGACCGTCTTTATGCAACCGTGTTTGAGGGCTCGCCTGAAGAAGGGCTGGAGCGCGACAATGAGGCTGCCGCAATCTGGGAAAATCATCTCCCCGCATCACACATCATCAACGGCAATAAACATGACAATTTCTGGGAGATGGGCGATACCGGTCCCTGCGGTCCCTGCTCCGAGATTCACATAGACCTCCGCTCCGATGAGGAACGTGCGAAAGTGTCAGGCGCCGAGATGGTCAACAAGGACCACCCCCAGGTGATTGAAATCTGGAACCTCGTGTTCATGCAGTATCAGCGCATGGCTGACGGCTCGCTGCAACCTCTTCCAGCCAAGGTTATCGACACCGGTATGGGTTTTGAACGCCTCTGCATGGCACTCCAGGGTAAGCAGAGTAACTATGACACCGACGTGTTCACTCCCCTGATTGAGAAAATTTCGCAACTCTCGGGTAAGAAATATGGCGAGGATCATAAGGTGGATGTTGCAATGCGAGTTATCGCCGACCATGTCCGCACAATAGCATTCTCCATCGCCGACTCACAACTCCCCTCCAACGCCAAAGCCGGCTACGTCATCCGCCGTATCCTGCGTCGCGCCGTTCGTTATGCCTACACCTTCCTTGAACAGAAGCAGGCATTCATGTATCGCCTTATCGACACCCTTATCGAAAGCATGGGGCAGGCATATCCCGAACTCCCCGCACAGCGTGAACTGATAATGAAGGTTATCAAGGAGGAGGAAGATTCGTTCCTCCGCACTCTGGAGAATGGTATCAAGATGCTTGAGGACAGTATGGCTGCCGCCCGTAAAGCCGGCAAGTCTGAAATCGACGGTAAAGAGGCGTTCCTCCTTTATGACACCTACGGTTTCCCCCTTGACCTCACCGAACTTATTCTCAAAGAGAACGGCATGACACTTGACCGTGCCGGATTCGATGCCGAAATGGCTGCCCAGAAGGCACGCGCACGTAACGCCGCCGCTGTGGAAACCGGTGACTGGGTGACTGTCAATGATGGTGAACAGCAGTTTGTCGGTTATGACAAAACCACAACCGATGCCCGTATACTTCGCTATCGCAAGGTAAAACAGAAAAACAAAGAATTCTATCAGATAGTACTCTCTGAAACACCCTTCTATGCAGAGATGGGTGGTCAGGTAGGTGACCGCGGCACACTCACCGCCGGCGACGAAGTGATTGAAGTGTTCGACACTAAACGCGAAAACGGTATGGGTGTACACCTGACAACCGTACTTCCCTCGGACGTTACAGCCACATTCACCGCAGCCGTTGATGAGAAAGCACGCCAGGCAATATCATGCAACCACACTGCAACTCACCTTCTGCATGAAGCGCTCCGCGAAGTGCTCGGCACACATGTTGAACAGAAAGGTTCATACGTGTCGCCCGACCTTCTCCGTTTCGACTTCTCTCATTTCCAGAAACTCACTCCCGAAGAGATCCGTAAGGTGGAACATCTGGCAAACAGCCGCGTTCGCAAGGCCATGGCCCGTGACGAGCGTCGCAATGTGCCTATCGCTCAGGCAATGGAGATGGGCGCTATGGCTCTGTTCGGCGAAAAATATGGCGACGAGGTGCGTGTGATTCGTTATGGCGACTCAGTTGAACTGTGTGGCGGTACTCATGTTGAGAACACCGGTAACATCGGCATGATAAAGATTATCACCGAAAGCAGTATCGCAGCCGGAATACGCCGAATCGAGGCTATTACAGGCGAGCGTGCCGAAGAACTGTTTGACCGCAACGCTGATCTGCTGCGCGAAATAGGTGCTGCACTGAATAATGCTCCCGACGTGGTCGGAGCCCTGCGCAAGGCAGTTGAGGAAAATGCTTCGCTCCGCAAGCAGGCTGAGGAATTCATGCGTGAACGCATCCGCACTCTGGCTAAACAGATGCTTGAATCAGCCAAGAGTGTCAATGGCATAAAAGTTGTCACTATGGACCATGTCCGTGTGCCTGACGTTGTCAAAGGTGTGGCTTTCGCAGTACGTGAACTTTCGCCTGAGGCAACCGCTTTCCTCGGCGCAACCGTTGATATGAGCGGCAAACCTCTGCTCACCGTAATGTTTACCGATGACCTGGTTAAGCAGGGCTACAACGCCTCCACAACCGTGCGTGAGGCAGCCAAAGCCATCAAAGGTGGTGGCGGCGGTCAGCCCGGATTCGCCCAGGCCGGCGGTAAGGATGGCGCAGGAATCGTAACCGCTATGGGTAAACTGCTTGAAGCAATAAAATGAACACAGACAACCTGCCGGAATTGAACGGGACGGAAGACGTAAATTCTTCCGCAACCCCGTTTACGGATAGTGGGGCGCAGCAGGAGCAGGCTCCTTTCGCCACCATCAAGGAAATAAACAAAAAGCAACCCCGCCGCAAGTTCCCGCTTGTGGGGGGTGTGCTTTTACTTATGGCTCTGTTGGTCGGCGCCATAGGAGTGGGTGTGTATATTTACAGTAAATATCCCGGTCTGGCAAAGATAAATCAGGTTGAGGTTCAGCCTGTTGCTGAGACTCAGCCGGAAACGCAACATCCGTCGCTGCCACTATCATCCGACCCGTATTCCGGTCTTTACGGAGCGTCTGCCGTGGAGATGCAGATGAACTTCACCACCGGTGAAGGGTGCAGATTCTATCGTGCCGACCCCTATAATAAATTTGTTCTCCGACTGACCGATGTAACCCCTGTGGGCGATGATGCATACGAGGTGGAGATTACTGAATTTATCGAGGGCCGCATAAAGGTTGGCGTTTATAAAGGTATAATCACCGATTCCGAGTTTCGTGGGGAATACGTCTCCACCCACGGTGACCAGCGTGAGTTTCACCTGACCCGATGATCCAATGAAAAAAGGGATACTGAAAATAGTTCTTACATTCTTTGTCCTGACCATCATCATGATGCTTCAGAAACCGGTGTTCATGCTGTTTTATAACAGTATCTACTCCGCGTTTGGCGTTGGAGGGATTTTCAGTGTGATGATGCACGGCATGGCCATGGATATGACTGTCGCCGGTTATCTGACCGTTGTTCCGGCGTTGCTCACCATAATCACGGTGCTCACCGGATTTGACATCCGGGGCAAATGGATGCGAGGCTATTACCTCCTTGTGGCGTTGCTGCTCGCCTCAATCCAGATTCTCGACCTTATTTTATATGGTTACTGGGGATTCAAACTCGACACCACCCCGCTGTTTTATTTCGCGACATCGCCGTCGGCTGCCTTTGCTTCGGCAACAGTCATGGAAATGGTTTGCGGCACAATAGGTTTGATATTACTTGTTTCGGTCTATTATGCGGCTTTACGGTATACGGCCGGAAGAGTGGTTTTGGAACGGGCAGACCGTCGCCGGGTAGTGACCGCTGTGGTTTTGATTCTTGTCACCGGACTGCTGTTTATTCCGATTCGAGGTGGCGTCACCGTTTCAACAATGAACCTTAGCCGGGCATATTTCAGCAGTGTCACCGTGCTTAATCATGCCGCGGTGAATCCTGCTTTCAGCCTGCTATATTCCGCCACACATCAGACGGATTTCGGCAAGCAATACCGTTTCTTTGAAAATGACAAGGCTGAAAATCTGTTTGAACTCTCCCTTACGGCGGAAGTCGACACCGGGCAGGTCAATGCACCACTGCTGACAACCGACCGACCTGATATTTACCTGATTATACTTGAAAGTTTCTCATCGCACCTGCTTCCCGTTCAGGGGGGTGAACCCATAGCGGTTAAACTCGACAGCATCGCACGTCAGGGACTGCTGTTCACCAATTTCTATGCATCAAGTTTCCGCACCGACCGTGCCCTTCCTGCCATTCTCAGCGCGTTTCCCGGTCAGCCTTCCACATCCGTGATGAAGTTCGTGGAAAAAGCCGAGCATCTCCCCTCGATAGCCTCGACGCTTGGAGAGCAGGGTTACAAACTCAGTTACTACTATGGCGGGGATGTGAACTTCACCAATATGCTCGCATATCTTGTCAACTCGGGTTTCACCGACATAATCCGTGACACGGATTTTCCGTTGGCACAGCGTACCGGGAAATGGGGAGCGCATGACCATCTGGTGTTTGAACGTGCGCTGACTGATATTTCGGCGCAGACCGACACCACACCACGCTTTACCGTGATTCAGACCTCCAGTTCACATGAACCGTTCAAGGTGCCGTACGATAATCCTCGTTTCCCTGAGGGACCGGTCCGGGCCTTCGCATATACCGACAGTTGTGTCGGGGCATTTGTCGACTCGCTGAGCCGCGCACCGCGTTGGGATAACACTCTGATTGTGATGGTTCCCGATCATTATGGTGCATATCCCCGGAATATTCAGGCGATGCAGGGACGTCATCACGTGCCTCTTATTCTCGCCGGCGGTGCGCTTGCCCGACATGGCGAAATAGGGTCGCCTATGTCGCAGACCGATATCGCCGCCACACTTTTGGGCGCCATGAATATTGATCACAGCCGCTTCCGCTTCTCAAAAGATATATTCTCACCCGGTGTGGCTCACTCGGCTTTCTACAGCGAGCCCGACTACGTAGGTATGGTGACACCCAACGACACCGTAGAACTCAACCTTAACACCGGAGAGACTGTCGGGAACAGTCCGGCAGAAAGTGTGGAGATGGCAAAGGCTTGGTTACAAACCGTTTACACTGAATTATCACGACTATGATTGAGTATCTGCAGCAAATAGACACGGACCTGTTTCTCTACCTGAACTCATTGCACTGTCCGGTGATGGATCGATTTATGTATCTTTTCACAGGACGCTTCATCTGGATTCCCATGTATGTGACCCTGTTGTATATCATAACACGTCACTTCCGCGCACGTCGTGCAATAGTGATGGTTTTAGGTATTGTACTTTCCATAGTAATCGCCGACCAGTTGTGCGCCACATTCCTGCGTCCTATCTTTGCACGGTTGCGTCCGGCAAACCTGGAGAATCCGATATCACTGATGGTCCATATTGTTGACGGCTACCGTGGCGGACGCTACAGTTTCCCTTCATGTCATGCAGCCAATTCCTTTGCTCTGGCCTCCTTCATCTGGTGGATGATCCGCAAACCTCGAACACGTGCATTTATCCTTGTCTGGGCGCTTATAACCTGCTACTCACGCATTTATCTCGGTGTGCACTATCCCGGTGACCTTCTTGTAGGAGGCATAATCGGCATAATCGTCGGCAGCGGATGCTATGGACTGTCCGTTTGGGTTCTCAGGTATATTGACCTCCATTCCAAACATCGCGATAATCCGGTGATAAACTTTGCATTACGAGGACGCACCGTAACCTTGAAGGTGGCAGACCTGATGATGTACGCCGGATTGATAACGACATTTATAATAATGATTATAGCCCTTATAAAAGGAGCCTCGTTGACAGATCTGTGAAACGACTATCAGGCATATTGACTCTGCTGTTTCTGCTGACCGTAGCGGGAACCCAGCGTGTGCAGGCTTTTTCCTTCGCGCTTGATTCCATTGCCGCTATGGGCAAGGTGCCTCGGGCTGCCATAAATGTTTACCGCTGGGGCGACCGGTTCTTCAACACCTACGACTCTACTTATGTTGTCGGCACCGGCTACAAGTTCAATGTCAAGGCACGCACCGAAACCTGGCAAGACTATTACGGATTCATACTGAATGAGGACACCCGCCTTGACATGGTCTCCGACCCTTGTACCTCAATGGGTTTCTATGTCACCTACCTCGCCCTGTCACTGGGCTATGACCTCAACATCTCAAAATATCTCGGAGCAGACCCGCGTGCCCGTAAAAGATTCAATTTCGGATTCACTTGTTCGCTGCTGGCGGCTGACTTTTATTTCATCAGCAATGATGTCGGCACCAGGATAAACTATTTCGGTACACCGGAGGATCATGTCAACCCCGATCTGCACTTCAACGGCATCAACTGCAGTTCGTGGGGTGTGGAAACGTATTATTTCTTCAATCATAAAAAATACTCACAGGCCGCCGCCTTCTCATATAGCAAGATTCAAAAACGTAGCGCGGGCTCATTCTTTGCCGGAATTTCCTATTCCGAACAAAACTACAAATTTGACTTCAGCGACACCCCGGATTACATCAAGGATGAACTACCCGAATCGTGGGGAGGCTACACCTATCGTGTTCTTGCCCGAAACTACGCACTTAAAATAGGGTACGGCCACAACTTCGTGTTCCCTCACAACTGGGTACTCGGAATATCGGAGGCTCCTATGGTTGGAATCCGTCACGGCTACATCAACAACCCCAACGAAGAACGGGTGTCGTTCGCCTTCTCCAATCGCCTGCGTGCCGGTGCCGCATATAACCATAACAACCGTCTCTTTGTGGGGCTGAACGGCGAACTCAACCTCGGATTCATCCGTGAACGTGATCACTCCCTGCTGAACATGAACTGGACCTTCAGCGCCAGCGTCGGCTACCGCTTCAACATCTGGTGATATTACATTTAATCTGTCCAAGCCGGCTTCTTGTTAATGTTAATCGCATGAACATATTTAAAAAGTAATGATTGCTTATGGATGTTGCATTGAAGAAAAACCAAAGTTTTCGCTTGTCAGTTGACCTGATTGAGCGTTTAAAGCGACTTGCTAAACTTGAGAATCGTAGTCTGAACAACTATGTTGAAACTTTACTCCTTGATGCTGCATACCACCAGCCCAATGAAACCACCCTCGCAGCAATGCGGGAAGCAGAAAACGGGGATAACCGTAATGTACAACCTCTTGACTTGACATCAATTCAAGCGATGGAGAAATCCATGTAGAGATTGCAGGGTAGGGGAGAAGAGAAATTTGGATAGAATTTTGAGGGTACGTTATCTACTTGTGGGTAAAAAGTTTGACCATTTTACCAAAATTTACTATATTTGCAGAATATAAATTTGAAACAGAATCACACTATCATATAATGGAAAAGAAATTCAAACGAACCCTGGTGACCACAGCGTTACCCTACGCTAACGGTCCTGTCCACATCGGTCATCTTGCCGGTGTTTATGTACCTGCCGACATCTATACCCGTTACCTGCGTCTGCGCGGTGAGGATGTGAAAATGATTGGCGGAAGCGATGAACACGGTGTGCCCATCACTATCAAGGCAAAGGCTGAGGGGGTCACTCCTCAGGATATCGTAGACCGCTATCACAATATAATCAAGGATTCGTTTGAGGGGTTGGGTATATCGTTTGATGTCTATTCCCGCACCACTTCCGATATTCATAACGAAACTGCATCGGAGTTTTTCCGTCACCTTTATGACAAGGGTGAGTTCGTGGAGAAAACATCCATGCAACTCTATGATGAAAAAGCAGGCCAGTTCCTGGCTGACCGCTATGTGACCGGTGAATGTCCCAACTGCCACGCACAGGGTGCCTACGGTGACCAGTGCGAAAAGTGCGGCTCGTCGCTCAATGCCACTGACCTCATCAATCCCAAGAGTGCCATTACCGGTTCAACTCCCGTGCTGCGTGAAACACACCACTGGTATCTCCCGCTTGACAAGTGGCAGCCCGCACTGGAAAAATGGATTCTTGAGGAACACAAAGAGTGGCGTCCCAATGTCTACGGACAGTGTAAATCATGGCTTGACTTGGGTTTGCAGCCCCGTGCCGTGAGCCGTGACCTCGACTGGGGTGTCCCCGTTCCTGTTGAGGGTGCCGACGGAAAGGTGCTTTACGTGTGGTTCGACGCCCCCATCGGCTATATCTCCAACACCAAGGAACTGCTCCCCGACTCATGGGAAAAATATTGGAAAGATCCTGAATCACGCATAATACATTTCATCGGTAAGGACAACATTGTTTTCCACTGCATAGTGTTCCCCGCCATGCTTATGGCTTACGGCGATGGCTATCAGTTGCCCGACAATGTGCCTTCAAATGAGTTCCTTAACCTTGAAGGTGACAAAATTTCAACATCACGCAACTGGGCCATCTGGCTCCACGAATATCTTCAGGATTTCCCCGGCAAGCAGGATGTGCTGCGCTATGTGCTTACAGCCAATGCTCCCGAAACAAAGGATAACGACTTTACCTGGCGCGACTTCCAGGCGCGTAACAACAGCGAACTGGTGGCAATCCTGGGTAACTTTGTCAACCGTGCCATTGTCCTGACCCACAAATATTTCGGTGGAGTTGTTCCTGTTCGTGGCGCACTTGAACCCATTGATAGTGAAACACTTGCCGAGGTGAAGACCATCAAGGCTGCACTGGAGGAAAATCTGGATAACTTCCACTTCCGCGAGGCTCTCAAGGAGGCTATGAACATTGCCCGTCTCGGTAATAAGTATCTTCAGGAAACAGAACCCTGGAAGGTGGCAAAAACCGATATGGAACGTACTGCCACAATCCTTAACGTTGCTCTGCAACTCTGTGGTAATCTGGCAATTGCCTTTGAACCGTTCCTCCCCTTCATGAGCGACAAACTGCGCGGCATGCTCCGCATGGAAAACATCAATTGGGATATGCTCGGCTCCGATGACCTGATTGCCGAAGGAACAGAGTTAGGCAAAGCCGAACTGCTGTTCGACAAGATTGAAGATGATGTCATCCAGGGGCAACTTGATCGTCTGGAGCGCATAAAAAAAGAGAACCAGTTGAAGAACTTCAAGCCCGAACCGGTGGCACCCGCAGTTGCGTTCGAGGATTTTGAAAAACTTGACATGCGTGTGGGCACCGTTGTGGAATGTTCCAAGGTGAAAAAATCAAAGAAACTGCTCAAATTCCTCATTGACGACGGCATGGAGCAGCGCACCATTGTCAGCGGTATCGCTCAGTATTATGAACCTGAGCAACTCGTTGGCAAACAGGTGGTTTTCGTTGCCAATTTCGCTCCGCGTGTCATTCAGGGGATTGAGTCGCAAGGTATGATTCTCTCTGCAGTGAATGCCGACGGCTCCCTCTCGGTTGTAACAACGATCAATCCTGCTACTCCCGGTGGAAAGGTAGGATAAAAAAGGATAAGTAGATGTTGAAAATTAGTTTATACTTAGTTCGTTTCTATTTTCGAGTGATATTTTGTTTTTGAAGAAGGAGTCTAGTGAACTACACGACTGATGAAAAAAACGAAATAGCGCCGAAAAGAGAAATGAAATAAGTAGAAACAACATCTGCTTGATAATATAAAATAATTTCAACTTCTACTTAACCACAAATGAATCCCTCCAAGCCAAACATACTCATCATTTACACCGGAGGCACCATCGGAATGATCGAGGATGCCTCCACCGGCACTTTGCGTCCGTTCGATTTTGATCACCTGATTGAAAATGTGCCCAAAATCAACAAATTAGGTTATGACATCAGTCATCGCCAGTTCGCCGAACCGATCGACTCCAGCGACATGGACCCCCATTATTGGGAGATGATTGCGGAGTGTATAACGGAGAACTACACCGACTACGACGGATTTGTTGTTCTGCACGGCACCGATACCATGGCCTACACCGCATCGGCGCTCTCGTTCATGCTGGGTAATCTGCACAAGCCGGTGATTATTACCGGCTCGCAACTCCCTATAGGTGAGGTACGTACGGATGGTGAGGAAAATCTGATTACGGCCCTGCAGATTGCCGCGGCCAAGGATCCGGCAACCGGTGAGCCAATGATACAGGAGGTGGCTATTCTGTTTGAAAACTATCTTTGGCGAGGCAACCGCTCCACCAAGATGAGCGCTGACAACTTCAACGCATTCAAGAGTAATAATTATCCACCGCTTGCCAAGATCGGACTTGGGATACATTTCAATCACGAGGCACTGTGGCGCAGCCCTTCGCGTCGTCCGCTTGACCTTCGCAAACATCTTGACCCATCGGTGGTTGTGGTGGATCTGTTCCCAGGCATCACCGAATCAACCCTGCGCCATCTGCTCAATACACCAGGTGTGAAAGGGGTGGTGCTGAAAACCTACGGTGCGGGTAATGCCCCCACCAGCGAATGGTTCTATAAACTGATGAGCGAAGCCGTAGAGCGGGGGATAGTCATACTGAACATCACCCAGTGTGCCAACGGAGGGGTCAACAGCCGCTACTACGCAGGCGACCGACTTTCGCGTGCCGGAGTAATATCGGGTCATGACATGACCTGCGAGGCTGCTGTCACCAAAATGATGCACCTGTTCGGAATGGGACTCCCTTCTGCCGAAGTTGCCAAATACCTCAGTTGCTCACTTATTGGTGAGATTACGGTGTAATCAAGGGCAGTGGTTGCAAAATAACGTGATAAGGATAATTCTATCCTCCTATTAATACCTGCAAATTTGTGGGTGTTTCAAAATAGGCGCATCCTCGCCGTAAACATGATTATGCGGCTGCTCCATGGAGCAGCCCTACAGGGCTAATGTGTTGATTATTAAGAGTGTAGGGATGCTCCCTGGAGCATCCGCCGAATATACATCACTGTCCATGAGCGTACAACTCATAAAAAATACCAGGCTACATCAATTTTTGACACACCCCCTCTGTCATGTAATACAACCCATACAAAATGACCTCTGATAACGCTGCCTGCTTGGTTTGATTCGGTTTATATAAGAGTTTTTTCACTTTTCCGCACTAAAACTTGGGAATAAAGAAAAAAAAGTTTAATTTTGCTTTTTGAAGGAGTAGTGTGTCAATACGCTACCTTTCAGGCGAAATTAATTATAAACCGAACTGATTATCAGAATTATATCCATGAATAAGAAATTTCTATCTTTTGCTTTAGGCGCTGTGGCACTGGTGGGGGTTGGTGCGTTTTCCATTATGACTTCAGGTTGTAATAAGGACACAGAGTCCGCAGCGGAGAAAGTCTACCCTAACACAGAATACATCACCCGCTACATGGAAGCGCGCGACACCATCGACGTGAAGCCTCTGGCACCCGGATATGCCGCTTATTTCGACTTCTCCGACGGTGTGAACATGGCTTACAATGACCCGACAAGCAAGGAAAACCTGCACAATATCGTCAATGCCGTGACCACTCCCGAAACCGAATTCTATTCTCTCGGAAGTCTGGAACTGAAACCGATGACCGGCGACTCAGAGCAGATATTCCAGGATATAATGAACCCCAAGAACTATGCTCAGCAGGCTGCTCCCATACGCAAGGCATTGCAGCAGATTATCGACCAGAACAAACCTGCCCTGCTTGTAACCGACTATGAAGAATACGACGGGGGCAAAATATTCAAGGGAGCATACGCAAAACAGTATTTCATCGAGTGGCTGAAACGAGGCTACGACATCACATTCTATATCGTTGACTACAAGGAGAAAGGTAAGGATAAGAAACTGTTCTACACCGTTTTCGACGGTAAGGATGGCAAACTGATGAAAAAAATCGAGGCCGGACTGAACGGCAAGCCAGTCAACTACCGTACCTTCACCATGGGTAACAACAACTACAAGATTATCACCGATTACCCCTCGGCCGCCAAAGGTGGTAACTATCACAACGAAAAAGGTGAAGATGATGTGACA
Source organism: Bacteroidales bacterium (assembly GCA_014800385.1). GTDB lineage: Bacteria > Bacteroidota > Bacteroidia > Bacteroidales > Muribaculaceae > CAJUPY01. Next base: position 14,920 of record JAAVGE010000011.1, on the reverse strand, counting down.
ACAGTATGCGAAAATCCTGATGAGGATTGTCATTACGTTAAGATGGACGAGTATTGCTCAGAGTTTTACCCGCTTGAGGAATCTTTTCAGCGAATAAACCGCATGGCTGCTCTCAAACTCCGTGGCACTAACCGTGATTATCCACCTACCGTTTTCCGCTATTTCGCCCAGAACCTTTTCATAAGCACAGATGATCTTCCTTACAAAGATGTGAAACTGGACATAAACACTTACTCCGTCCAGGATGATTATGAGGCTTTCCATAATCATCTGACCGCCATCAAGGCTACTCCTACGAATAGTAATGACGACCCGTACTATGAACCGGATGGCAAACTCAAACCTGAGTTCGAGTACAATCCCATGCCGTTCAATGAAATAAAAGATCTCTTTGTATTTGTCAATGAGCCTACTAAAATAATTAAGGGTTATGAAGAAAACGGAGGGAAATCACATCCCGGTTACCGTGAAGTAGGATTCACTTTCAGCGAGGATTTCAACACAGAGAATAAAACTCCGGTAACGCTTAACGGACTTACAAAGTCTTATCCTTCTGATGATCTTATCCGTGTTGATATTGTAATCAGCGATGTCAACTACCTGAAAGACACCGAACTGGATGACCTGTTCAAGTGGGGAAACTACGACAATCTTTCTGAATCAATCCGTCTCGCACTGCATGAAGTAAGTCCTAAGGGAAAAGTGCTCTACACATATTACATCTCTCCATTCGGCACTTCTGACACCCACAAGGATGAATATGACAAGGATTTCCTGCAGAATCTTTATCCGGATCTTGATAAACTTTATGACTACTACGCTCAGTCAGAAGAAGATAGCGAAGATTAATTAAGTAATTATAAACCAAAAAATATCTATTGTTATGTTATTAAATGTTCTCCTGTTTATTGCCCGTCAGGGTGGCGGCTCAACCGGTAGTAGATTTCAACAGGCAGCCGAAACAACAAAGGCTGCGATACCCGGAATAGAATGGCCATTGATGTGGGGCGCCATAGTTCTGGTGGCTCTGCTGCTCATAGCCATCCTCTGGTCAAACGCAATTCCTTTCCGCCCCAGCGGAACAGATAACTCAACCCGTAAAATCATTTTCTGGATATTCGCGGTTGCAACCCCCATTGTTGCATTCGTAACCAATTACTTCACCTGTCACGTTTATTACACCGAACAGGAATTCAAAGGACATTACGTTGTGGAGAACGGTCAGGATGTGGTGAAGAAAATGAGTGAACTGCTCACCAACGTAGGTTTAGTTTCAATTTGTTCGTTTGTGGCATTCGTTGCAATCGGTTTCATCCTCAGCAAGGCATTCAAGTCATCCAAACTCGGATCTTGGTTCTAATACGTTATCTACCTTAATCTTATGAACGATAAACTTTTTGTAATCGGCATTGGTGGAACAGGCATGCGCTGTCTGGAATCATTTGTCCACCTCTGCGCAATGGGGATGTTCGACGGACAGGAAATTGACATCCTGACCATCGACACCGACACCGGTAACGGCAACAAAGACCGTACTGAAAACCTCATAGCCTTATACAACGACATCAAATCCTCTGCCTCTAACCAGCAGGGGGGTGTGGCAACGAAGGACTCTTTCTTCACGGCCAAACTCAATCTATATAAATTCGCCACTGACTATTCAGGAAACCGCGTATCTTACCGCAATCTTGCCAATATCAGCGACGATGACCATGACAATCAGGACCTTGCCGACCTTTTCCTCGACAAGGAAACCGTTCAGAATTTCAACCTTTCGCACGGCTACCGCGCACAGACCCATCTGGGCAGCATGCTGATGTACAACGGCATCGTTGAGGCTGCACGCAACGCCTATATGAAGGGTGAGGATAAGATTCTCCCTCAGGAAAAAGCGTTGAAAGAGTTTGTCGAGAAACTTCTGGCAGCAGGAGCAGGAGCACGTGTGTTCATCTTCGGCTCAGTGTTCGGCGGCACAGGCGCAAGTTCAATCCCCGTGGTGCCGCGTGCCCTCAATGAGGCTGTCCGCATAATCTCGGACGGCACGAACACCCTTGACCCCGAAAATGTTATTTTCGGCGCGTCGCTCCTTACCGATTACTTCAAGTTTCCCGCTCCCGACCAGGCACAGAAACAGACCGAGAAGGTTGTCGCCGACTCACGCAATTTCGCGTTGAACTCGCAGGCCGCTCTCGACTTCTACCGTCAGGATCCGACAGTCAAGACTTACTACCGCCGCCTTTATCACATCGGATGGCCTCAGATTATGCGCCACGACATCACCGAAGGAGGAAAACTCCTCACCGGTGGCGGCGATCAGAAAAATCCATGCCACGTTGTTGAACTGATGTCGGCAATGGCTGCCTATGACTTCTTCACCCAGCCCAAACTGGAGGTGAACACCAATGCCGATAATATGCCCTGCTTCTACCGCACGGTCGAGCAGACCGATGACGGACGTTTTCTGAATTTCTCAGCCGAAAGTTTCTATAAACCTGAGGGTTCGGTTAACCCCTTCATGGAAAAAATAGCACAGATGTTCTCTCTGTCAAACCTCGTGCTGGTGTCACACGGAGCCTCTCATGCTCTGAACACATCCGACAAATATTATGGCCTCCACGGACTCATCCAGCGATTGAAGGAGGGTGTGAAACATGAAGTGCCCTTCGTGAAAATCGATCCCGTTCATTTAGGTAAGGTTGAGGCTTATCTACGTCAGTTCGCTTTCCGTTTCGCAGACGACAACAAGGGCAAATTCATGCCCGGATGGCTCTACCAGATCCGTTACTCGGTCGATGGCGGACGTTTCATTTTCCGAAACGATGCGTTCATCGGTTCAAACTCACAGTACCAGGCGATGATGATGACTCCCGGCAGCATTTTTGACGGAGCCGCATCAAACAAGAACTGGGAGGGAGGAGATAAACAGTACAACAACTTTATCAATTCCATAAAAAACAATGTGACGGTCAACTCCGGAGTGGGTGCAACAACCGAGATGGAGCAATTCCTTGGTTTCCTTTACAGCGGAATACGCAAGGCTCACAAATTCAGTAACTAATCCCTAAAACTCCACAAAATGGCAGAAAAACCTCTGGTGATTGACACCGAAAAAAATTGTCAGGCACCTTCAGATTTAAATAAATGGCGTTTCCTGGAGCAGCAGGAAAAGTTTATCAACAGCATCGAAACCCCCAGCATCGACTCTGAAACAGCCGATGTAGGCTCAGTGGTTTCCGGTATCCCCACCGTCTTTGCTCGTGTCAACATGTTCCGCTCGGCTATCTCGGCCGTAACCAATAATCTGGTGAAGGAGGATAGCAATCTCGGAAAGACATATAATATAATAGTGGATGAATGGAAAGGTCTGCTTTCAGCCATTGCCATCGACCACGCGATCATTTCGGTGCGCCGCATCAACATGAAATATTCTGTTGATGAGAAAGACCCCCGCTTTAACCTCTATGAACCCAAAGGCTCATTCGGGCAGATGCTGATGGAGGGACGCGCCAAATGGTGTAACCAGACGCTCGGCGACCCCCTTTCCGATGTACCCTTCATCGATGTGATTCGCTATGACGGACAGGTTGTCGGCGGTACGTCGCCCGACACCATGCTCTTCACATCCATAGGCTATGAATTCGCCACCGATTTCATTGACCAGGGCAACCGCACATGGATAAGCAAGAGTTCGGGACGCTTCACCGACCCCGTCAAGAACGGCATAAAGAAGGAGCAGTTGCGCACTCTCTACGCCTACGTCAACTACCTTATGTCCACAATCTCGAAGGTTGAGGACTATTACCATAAATCCCCCCTGAACGCTGACGGAGAACTCGACACGGACTACACTGTGCTTCGTAACTTCCTAGGAGACTGGCGCAAATCAATGATTCGCTATGCCGCCCAGCAGGAATGGAATATCCTTGACTCTGTCGTACCCTCGGTCAACTGCTTTGCCCTTGAGGGTGAGGAAAATGCACCGTATAACATTTTCTTCAACTATCAGAGCCAGGTCTACATCATTGACAGCGTCTGCAAGTCAGATGCTTTCCCCGGCGCAATCGCTGTTGACCCGCAGGATCTGCTTCTGACCGACGACTGCCAGATTGCACGCCTTGATATTGACGAGGATATGGAAACAACTCTCCCTGTCTATGTCATGAAGGCGACCATATTGGGCGACGATGAAAAGGCATACTTCGCTCTCCCAATCAGCACCATCGGTCTGAAGGCTTTCGGCAAGAACCTCGGCGCGTTGGTCGGTGCCCCCGGTGCAGGAATATCAATCGACTCATCGCTGACCGCCACCTTCGACCCTAACAAAACCGAACAGAATCTCATTGTTGAACTCCGTCTGGTTATGAGCGACACCGGAACATACACCAATGTTCAGCGCGCATATAACATCAAGAGTTCAAACATGATCCGCAGAAAGGATATTCTGATATGGCCTAACTTCATCTCACGCCAGTGGGACCGTTACTTCCTTTTCTCCGAACTCCCCCATAATGTTCAGGACCGCAACTATCCTTACCGTGCATATCCCTTTGCCGGCGACCCCGATGCTGACTTCCAGATTATCACCGATACCGACGGTAATCCCAAACGTATCGCCGAGGATGGTGAAGTTGTTGTTGATAAGGAGGTTATCGACACCAAACTGCTTGTTGTGGCCGATAACCGTATAGCCGACAAAAATTATAAATACGAAATATACGAGAGCAACAAGCCGTTCAAAGGTGTCGAACTGCTGACCGGCAGCAACAAGCCCGGCGGCTATCTGATGATACGTTACACCACCGACACCAACTCCGTATTCCCCAAGGACCGCCTGTCCGACGGAATGAAGGCGTTGACCGAGGTTAACTTAGGTATCGACTTCGGTTCGACCAACACATCGGTGGCATACTACGACGCTCACGGCGAAAACGCCCAGGCGCAGGGTTTCACATTCCGCAACATGCGTGTGTCGCTCTTCGGAAATAACAAGGCGAATGCCTTTGCGGCAACCCCCAACCAGTTGTTCTTCTTCCCCAATACCGAACTGGAGTCTAACGCCATAAAGAGTATCCTTACCCTCCATGAGCGTAACCGAATGAAGAGCGGTGCCAACACCGTCACTCTCGAAGAGATGTACGGCACGGAGGTACTCGGCGGCTTCCCCTGTTTTGTCCGAAATCTGCCCATTGAGAATATCGACGGGGCTAAGATAAATGTCAAGTTTGAAGGTTGCGGAAACGTGCAACTCATCTCCGACATGAAATGGACCGATTCAGCCGAGGACAAGGCTCACAAGAAAGCGTTCCTGCGCACTCTCATGCTCCAGATCTATGCCCAGTTGTTCCGGAACGGAATGGTTCCGACCTCGCTGTGCTGGTCTTATCCTTCATCCATGAGCAACAACCTCTGTCTGCAATATCAGAATATCTGGGACTCACTGCGCGACCTTCATCCGGTGCTTAATCCGGGTGTCACCGTCGGAGCAGGACGCTACTATGACCTGAAAGTATCTCGTTATAACCCCATTATAGGCAAGATTCAGGAAGCGGTGCATACTGCTCAGCAGTCAAGCGCGGTGCATACTCCGGGTACTCCCAATCCCGTTTCCGGCGACTATTTCGGTACTCCTTCTGCGGAACCTGTGCAGCCCGCACAGCCCGTTGTAACCCCTGCACCCGCTGCAGGAGGGTGGGGCGCCAGACCCGGTAGCACTCCCGCTCCCGCTCCGCAACCTGCCAACAACGGTTGGGCTTCCAAGAACCCGACTGCACCGCGTCCTACTGTAGGTGCGACATGGACCCGCGAGGATGAAAACGAACCTGTACGCTACAACCCGCAGGTGCTGTCGCAGATAGGTGCCGACAACGCCCTCCCCGAAGCATGTGCAGTAGCCAACTACATCAGCACCAGCAATGCCAACGTATTCGCCAACGATACCATAACACTCTGTTTCGACATCGGTGGCTCGACAACCGACATCACTGCCGTTTGCCAGTTGCGTACTGCCGGCTCTGCTCTGACAATGATCAAGCAGAACTCAATCCGCTTCGCAGCACAGATGGTGGCAGGTGCAACGAAATATTCACCCAACTTCCGCCAGGTTCTCCTCTCCATCTGCAACAAGTTCAATCTCCAGATCGAAGGTCTCAGCGCAGGTCAGAACAGCAAGTTCACCCACGAAACCGCTCCCTTCTACTTCGAGCAGATCGTGGACCGTCTGAAGCCCGACCAGTTGCTCGAATTCTATCGCGAACTCGTGGCCAACTGTCAGGAACTGATGTGTGTGAATCTCTATGTGACAGGTATGATTATGTTCTACGCCGGACAGATAACCTCGAAACTTGCACAGCAACTGGTGCGCAGCGGCGAAAGTATGCTGGCTCCGGGCTATCTCCCCAAAGCCAATATCGTCTTTGCCGGTAAGGGTGCACGCCTGTTCGAGTGGTGGAGCACAACCAACCATGAAGCCGCCAATGAATATTACATGGACATGTTCATCCTCGGATTGGGAGGTATGGAGAAGGCACAGACCATCCTGGGTGGATGGCCCACAATCAACCTCTCCGGAACAGTGAACAATCAGGTCAAGTATGAGGTGTCAAAAGGTCTGGCTTGCTCAAACACTCAGTTGTGCATACCCACTGACAACCGCGCTGTGGAGATTATCGGTGAAGATGGATTTGCCCGTCTGGATCCCAACATGGAACGTCAGCCGTTGCCGTTCAACCATCGCCTTACCCCTGAGATGATGGCTGACTTCAACATGAATTTCATTTGGAACAGCGACAGTCTCGGACCTATCAAGTGTCCTCAGTTCGCATCGTTCTGTGGTCAGTATCACCACACAGCAAACACCCTGTTTGCCCTCAAACTGACCAAGAACGACTTCCTCAATGCGTTCAACAACATGAATATTCCGGGCTATGTCATCAATCTGCCCGAATATCGCAACGCTCAGACAATGCGTCGCAGCAACCCGACCGCACCATTCAACTTTGTCACACCTTTCATCATCCTGGAAGGTAACAAATTCTTTGATGAAGTGCTGATGCCAAGCATCGCTAAATAACAGACTCTTTCGTTCGCAGACAGCCGATACACACGCGTGTGACGGCCGTCTGCGAATTTAAAAATTTATGTGTAGAAATGCGCTATTTCATTACAGTAACCCTCTCCCGACATGATGTCACACTAAAATATTACCGTGACGACGACGGCATTAACCGACTGCTGCCGTTTCAGGGCATACAGTGGCCTGCTCCGCTCGCCGTGCATATCGGCGATGATGGTGTCATTGCCGGAAAGGATGCTCTGGATCGTTTTGAGGTCAGCCAGCCCAACACTTTCTATAATCTTTTCTCCCTTATCAATTCAGGCGACACGTACACCCGTTTCGGTCTGCACAAACCCACCTCCCACCTGATTTATCTGGCTGTTGAGGCCTTCCTGGAGCAGGTGCTTCCGCATCAACTCGGAATCACGCTCAGCGAAACCCGTCGGTCTCTCCCTGTCGCCTTCAACTTTACAGCCGATGTGTCTACCACCGATCGCCGCCATCTGTTGGATCTCTTTACCAAAGGGGACGGAGAGGACTGCGGAGGTTATGGCAACGTAGGTGTTATTGACGCCGACAGCCAGTTGGCAACTCTGGCATTGAAGTCCAATCACCGCAACTATGCTCTGGTGCTTCACACCTCGCGTCAGGACCTTGCCGTAACGCTTTATTCAAAGAGTGACCCGTCGAAATGTATCGGTGCCGCTGTAATGAAGGATCTCGGTGTTGACCGCCGTATAATGAACGGTGTCAAGGAGATAAAGGAATATGTAAGTTCAGCCAATCCCAACATCGATTTCAACCCCATCGAGGAGCGCCTGGAAAAGATTGTTGAGGATTTCATTGCCTCCGGAAAGATGGAAATGAAATCAAAAGTGATGATTAACGGCGAGAACTATCGTTTCTTCCTCTCGGTCGATGACCTGCGCAACAATGCTGCCGCTGCCGAACGTCAGTTCATCGCTCAACACCTGCGCCAGTTCCTGCACAACAATTCCGTACACCCCGACGACACCGTCATGGTGCTCGCTTCGCCAAAACTGCAGAACGACTATTTTCAGCCTCTTTTCCGTGAGTACTTCGAATCGGTGTACTGCGTGACTGAACAGCAGTCCGAACTGATGCAGCAACAGATAATCGACTCGATTGTCACATCCGACTATAATTTCAGCGAGGAGGTCAGCCAACTGAACACCCTGCGCGAACAGTGGGCTCAGATGACCACCTACACTCAGAATATACGTATTCCCGCCGGTCAGTATGCCGAGGCTCTCGATGACGTAAGTGAGTTTAAGTCAACGGTAAGGATGTCGGATATCTCTGCCATGGGTAAGGAAAAACTGATTGCCGATGCCGAACGTCTCGCCGACCGTTTGCGTGACCTTTTGGCGGAGCAGAAACGCAAGGCACAGCAGCCTCCGGTCCATGAGATGACTTCGCAAGGGAACACCACCCTTGGCATGAGCACACCTCCCGACTATTTCACTCAACTGATTGAAAGTGTGACCGAGGAGATAAACCAGTTTGCAGGCTACGGCGATCTGCAGTCAGCACGCAACAGTTACAACGACCTGCTGACCGAACTCCGCAATGCGGGGAAGGACGCGGACTATGCGGCTGTGCTGCAACATCTTAAACGAATTTGCTATCCCGAGATAAAGCGGGAACAGCACACAGATGTGACTACTGCAAAATCCTCCGGTTCACCCCTTGAAACTGCAATAGCACAGCGTGAATTCCGTCAGGCAAGAAAAATTTGCAAGGAAAACGACGACTTTGACAACTATCAGACAATGAAGGAGTTGGAGGATGCTTACAAAAAGTATGTCGTGGCCGGTAAATTCTTTGATCAGTATGTGGCAGAGCGCAATGCTAACGCCATAGCACGCGCCATCCGTGAACTCACCGAGTATGCCCGGCTTCTTGATGCGGTAAAATCCCCTCATCCCGAGGTAGACACGCTTCTCTCCAGATATAAACAAGTAAAGTAACCCGCCATGTCATCTTTTGTATTTACAATAGTCCTCGCGCTGATTCTGATTTTTGCGATGCCCCACATAATCTCCGCCACAGTGAAGAAAAAAGGGAACCGCAAAGGATTCGCCATAATCAGCCGTATAATAGGGTGGGTGCTTCTGATTCTCAGTATAGTTTCTCTAATCCGTGATTTGTTATGAGAAAGAAAATTCTAACATATATCTTCATGGCAGGCGCAATGTTATGTTCATGTGGGGGAGGGAAGAGCAACGCTGCCGATTCCACCGCCGACGCGCAACAGCCGGAGTCATTTGAAAAGGTAAAATTCAACTCCGATTCCGCCATGGCATATTTGCGAATGCAAACCCAGGCCGGTCCGCGTGTGCCCGGAACTCAGGCCCATTCCGAAACAGCCGAACGTCTTGTTTCCACTCTCCGGAACTTCAATCCTGACACGGTCATGGTGCAGAGCGCCGTAATGACCTTGCCCGGCACCTCGCAAACCGTTCCGATGAAAAATATATTCGCACAGTGGGGTGCCGATCGCCCGGCGCGCCTCCTGCTGCTTGCTCACTGGGACACACGCCCCCATGCCGATCAGGATGCTGACCCTGCCAACCATACCATACCCTTCGACGGAGCCAATGACGGAGCAAGCGGTGTGGCCGTTCTGCTCGAGATAGCACGTAACCTGTCGCATCAACTCCCCGAAAAAATTGGTGTAGATATTCTTCTTGCCGACCTTGAAGATGCCGGCACATCCGATGATGAGCAGTCATGGTGTCTGGGTACACAATATTTCGCACAGCATCTGCCATATACCCCCGGCGTGACACCACGCTACGCCATCCTCCTCGATATGGTAGGTGGAGCAGGAGCACAATTCCACCGCGAATACTTCTCCGACCGATTCGCTCCCGACGTGGTGGACCACGTGTGGAACATAGCCGCAAAAAGCGGATACGCGTCACACTTCCCCAATCAGGCGGGAAACCCCATCAACGACGACCATATACCGCTGAACCAGGTCGGTATACCCACCATCGACATCATCGAAAACAAAAATCCGCAGACCGGAAGTTTCAACCCTACCTGGCACACGATGGACGACAACATCAACAACATTGACCCGCAGACAATCAACGCCGTAGGGCAGACGATATCAAACCTTATTTATAACGAAAAATAAACATAACATCTACTTATGACCATACAACAGACTGAAAACGAAATCATTGACGAATTCTCAGAACTCGAAGACTGGATGGACCGCTACGCGCTGATCATCGACATGGGTAACGCACTACCCCCGATTGATGAAAAATACCGCACACCGGAACATCTGATTGAAGGTTGTCAGAGCCGCGTATGGCTCAACGCCGAATACAACAACGGCATAGTGACATATACAGCCGACTCCGACGCCATCATCGTCAAAGGAATAATATCACTGCTCATAAAAACATTGTCAGGCCACACCCCGCAGGAAATCATCGATGCACCCCTCGACTTCATAGCAAAGATAGGACTCTCGGAACACCTCTCACCGACACGCTCCAACGGTCTGCTCGCAATGGTGAAACAGATGAAACTCTACGCCCTCGCCTTCAAACAGAAACAAGAAAACAACTAAAACCATAAAACTATGTTCAAAAACCAACCCAAGGGACTAATTCCCGCAGCACTAAGCAACATGGGTGAACGATTCGGCTACTACATCATGAACGCCGTACTCGTTCTCTTCCTCTGCTCGAAATTCGGCCTCAAAGAGGAAGAAAGTACCCTCATCTACTCATTCTTCTACGCAGGCATCTACCTGCTCAGCCTCGTAGGCGGTATCATCGCCGACCGTACACACAACTACAAAGGAACCATCATCTCAGGTCTCGTAGTGATGATGACCGGCTACATCATCCTCTCAATTCCCGTCCTCTCAACAGCCGAAAACCAGTCATGGCTCCTCCCCGTAACCTGCGTGGCACTCTTCCTCATCGCCTTCGGTAACGGTCTGTTCAAAGGTAACCTTCAGGCAATCGTAGGACAACTCTACGACAACCCCAAATATGCCTCACAGCGCGACTCAGGTTTCCAGATCTTCTATGTATTCATCAACATCGGCGGTCTGATCGCACCCTTCATCGCACCCATGCTCCGCTCATGGTGGCTCAACTCCCACGGCCTGCAATACAACGCACAACTCCCCGCACTGGCCCACCAGTACCTCTCCGTTACTGACAGCATGAACGAAGAAAACGCCAACAACCTCTACGCCCTGATCACCCAGGTAGGCGGCAACGCAGAAAACGTATCAGAATTCTGCACCCAATACCTTAAAATCTTCAACGAAGGTATCCACTTCTCATTCTGGGCATCAGTAGTTGCAATGCTCATCTCACTCGCAATCTTCATCATCTCCAAAAAAGGACTCCCCAACCCCGCACAAAACAAAAAAGCCGCACCCAAAACAGCCACAGCCGAAGAAAAACAAGCAGCAGCACAAACAGCAAAAGAACTCAAACAGCGCATGCTCGCCCTCTTCGCCGTACTGGGCATCGTAATCTTCTTCTGGTTCTCATTCCACCAGAACGGAACCTCACTGTCACTCTTCGCACGTGACTTCGTCGACACGTCATCAATAGCCCCCGAAATCTGGCAGGCCGTGAACCCCTTCTTCGTAATCTTCCTCACACCCGTCATCATGTACATCTTCGGCGCACTCAGCAAAAAAGGAAAAGAAATCTCAACACCCCGCAAAATCGCCATCGGTATGGGCATTGCAGGACTCGCCTTCCTCTTCCTCGCCGGATTCTCCTACTTCATGAACTACCCCTCAGCCGAAGACTTCAACCACATGAACGTAGCCCAGGCCTCAGCCATGAAAGCCGGTCCCTGGGTACTCATCCTCACCTACTTCTTCCTCACCGTTGCCGAACTCTTCATCTCACCCCTCGGACTCTCATTCGTATCAAAAGTAGCACCCTCCAACATGCAGGGACTCTGTCAGGGACTCTGGCTCGGCGCCACCGCACTGGGCAACCTCCTGCTCTGGATCGGACCGTTGATGTACAACGCCTTCCCCCTCTGGATCTGCTGGAGCGTCTTCCTCATCGTATGTCTCATCTCCATGGGAACCATGTTCGCCATGGTAAAATGGCTTGAAAGAGTAACAGCCGCATAACATTCCTAACTCCATTTCAACAAAGCGTAAACCCGTGCACCCCATGGGTTTACGCTCTTTTTATCCCGAAACCCAAACAAAAAAATTAAAAAAACAACAAAAAAAATCCCTCAAAAAATTGCAAACCCCAAAAAAAATCCCTAACTTTGCAGCGCAAAAGCCCAGGTGGCGGAATGGTAGACGCGCTCGTTTCAGGTGCGAGTGCTGCGAGGCGTGCAGGTTCGAGTCCTGTTCTGGGCACCCGTAAATCCCGTAAGTGATTGATAATCAATTCTTACGGGATTTTTCATTCAATTTTTGTCAGCAAATTGTCAGCGAATCCCGAAAAATTCCGATTTTACCCCTGCTGAACGTCCCTGAATCTAATTGAATGAATCGAATTTGAATTCTTTAACATTAATTAATATACTCTCTACCTAAGCCATGAGCCACCTTACCATCAAGCAATCCATAAGTATTCTTCCTTCGGAATTCAAGAATATCGTAAAATGCCCCGGAAAGAGACCAATCTATTCTTCTTCAAAGGGCAACCTATATTTCAGAGGTTCTAAGGATTTCGGATATAAGCACAAAACGTGGTGGTATAGCATAGACCCTGAGGTAATAAAGAGTGAGAGAATCGCCTATATTGTTCTTGCTGCCGATGTAAGAGGTATATTCATTATTCCATCAAATGTATTCTTTGCATATAGAGAACGCCATCATGTGGGAGCGGTAAAAGGAGGAAGGGAAGACTTCACAATCTTACGTGACGATAATCGCTACATTAGGCACGAAGCAAAATGCGAAGATGAAGATATTACAAGATACTTTATCTCTAACCCTGAAAGTCTTGTTAATGTTGTAAAATAATCCAGTTCAAAGTTAAGTTTATGACATTACTTGCAGCGTGGGTCGGAATGGACTGTAAAAAAGATGGAGATAAGATTTCTTCTATATACTTTGCATCTGATAGTAGATTTTCATGGAATGCATATAGCCACTATGATGAAGGTGTGAAAGTATTTTGCTCATTGAAATATCCATATATCTTTGGATACTGTGGAGATGTATTGTTTCCGCTCCATTCCTTAGAGAGAATCATATATAAAATTGATAGCGATTTACTCTTTCCTCCTAATATCGCTTCCTTTAATGACAAATTAGAAATTATAAAGAACGAAATTGAGTCTTCCTTACATAATTATCCCCCTTTACCACAAGACTTCTCAATTATATGTGCGTGTAGAGAATCGTACTATGACTTTCATTTAGGTAAAATATGGAGTAGTGGCAAAATAGTTAAATGTAAGGAATTACCTTTACATTTAGAGGAAGGATCCCATATTGTCTATTGTGATGGTAGTGGAAAAAACGATTTTGATAAAGTAGTCACGGCACTGGCAAAAGACAAAAATCCCAATGAAGGAACTAGCCGATTCTATTATCATTGTATTGCAAAGACTATTAGGGATCATTCTAGCCCAACAGTCGGGGGCGTTCCACAATTAGTTGGTCTTTACAGGAAAGGGAATGGGTTGTTTTTTGGCATTATAGAACATGGCAAACGTTATGTTTTAGGAAAAGAATTAAAATTTCACCCTAATTGTTTGCAAATACAATGGAGAAATTGTAATTTTGAGCGAATAAATCCAGAAACAATGATACTGAAGGATGGAGCACAAGCTCAACCTTTCTAAAGAAGCAACTCCCTGGCGGTCCACAATCTATTATTTAACGTCTTAATTGGGCCGGTCGAGGTGTCTGGCAGTTAAACTGTCATCAGGGTATATGAGGCTGTTCAATAGAACAGCCTTTTTTATTATATAAATGGTGAATAACCTAAAATCTTGTGAATTCATAAGTGTGTTCAAGGCAATCAACCGGACATTACCCTGACTCAACCGGACCCTTTACGGACAAACGCGGACTTTGGCTGTAAAAGTTTGGAATCGTTAATCAACTGGTTTTATATTTGCAGCGTGAAATACGACATAAACTATTCCATGCCGATTGTTCAACGAGAAAATTATTCTTGGGGAATCTCGGGGGAAAGTGTGGGAAATCTTGGGGAATCCACTGAAAGTGAGTTAACTTTTCCTTCCCAATCGTGGTTTATGTGATAGAAACGCCTGAATAGAGGATGAAAGTCGCGTCACTTTGAGGCATTGCGAGGCAACCGAGTACCATGTACTCCCGTAATTTGGAGATGGTATGGACTATTATGTAACTTTGCGCTACGGTTGTCGGATTAAATGTCCAAATATGTACAACTTTTGCACACTTATGGGTAATTCTAAAATTTCCAAATCATTTGTGATGCAACAGCCGTTCTCATTTTATGAAACGCAAGTGAATCGGCATCAAACATTCGGACTTATATTTCCGAGTTTTCCCGTTCATTTCCGTTTTGCAAAATCCAAAATCAATCAGCGGGACGCCGTTATTGATGTGAAATTACTGACCGTGCGACAGGTATAGTCGCCACCCTTAACCGACCGTCAAACCGGACTCACCGCGGAAGTTCCGGAGGTCGATGCAACGGGTGAATTTTCGGTTCCGCACCAATGCTTGAGGCCGTGGAAAGCCATAGAGCCACCGGTAACCCTATGGGAAATGTTCCCACCCTTCCACATTTATTTTCCGAAAAACATCATCTGAACCGACAACTACGGTTATCGGTATGGCCAATGCCACGCCCTTTTGGAAAATGATACCGACAAGCGACCTTC